>DAOVGM010000042.1 GCA_030672365.1 Methanomassiliicoccales archaeon | reverse complement strand
ACGACGTCGTCGTGCTCGGTGTTGGCGTCTATCACCTTCTTCATGGCTGATTCGAGGGCGTCTTCTTCATCGATTCTGGGCTCGATTTTTATGTGCGGTATGTCGATCTCCGAAGAGAGCTCCGGGTTCTCGTCCAAAATTGTCGAAAATCCCGTAAACGCATTTATCTGGATAAGGCCGGACGATTTCATCTCCTCATCGTCCTTTCCGCCGAAGATGCAAAGGTACTCGAAAAGGTAGTGGGGAACCAGCTCCAGGTCGAACTTGAAGCCTTTGACCGTCTTTTGCGATATCTCCTTCACGTCATCGAGGTCGATTTTCGGTATCTGGATTATTTCCATCTCAGCTGTGCCCAAATCGTCGATAACTATCGGAAAACCGTTCTTGTCGCCCCTCTTCTCGATGACCTGAGCACGCAAAATCTCGCTGAAATTCGGAATGCTGGCCCCGGGAGTGTTGAGATGCGAGATTATGGCTGTCCCGATCTCCTTT
The DNA here is from genome assembly GCA_030672365.1 of Methanomassiliicoccales archaeon. Taxonomy (GTDB): domain Archaea; phylum Thermoplasmatota; class Thermoplasmata; order SG8-5; family JAGLSY01; genus DAOVGM01. The sequence goes on along the minus strand of DAOVGM010000042.1, from coordinate 29,383 downwards.
TCGAGGTCCTCGGTGTGCCACAGAACGATGTTGTGCTGACCCGCATACGATTGCATTTCCGGGCCTGTGGGTTCCACGCACGCGAGCACGTGTGTGCCCTCGAGCCCGCGCACTTCTTCCAAGTAAGAATCGATGCTGGCTGCGGTGCAAACCTCCGTCATGCCGACTGTTACGGTCGCATCCTCCTTTTCAGCGATGAGAACGTCGTCTCTCTCGCTGACATCGAAACCGTGCTCCTGCAGAATGTGGGTCAATATTCCTTTCAGGGTCACCAAACCGTATCCACCATCACTCTCGTAAATCGCCTTGCATATTAAGGGTTTCGGGATAGAACATCCTGGAACACCCACGTGCTGACAGGCGGGGCGGGTCCAGCGATGTAGCAGTATGGTGGGGGGTGGAAGGCGGGTCCAAAAAGGTATTTTTGATCTCCCCGGCCTTACAGCCGGGGCTTCGGAATCTTTGCTGTTTTCTGCTTGTCACAGAAAACGCTAGCACATCGATACCTTGTTTCGAATCGCTTTGCATCTCGAAACAAAATGTTGTGCATTTGACACAACATTGCCCGCCCTCGTTAATGAATAATCATCGTACCAGACGTTATTTCGGCTGGCTCTGCCGCCGAAATAATAATTTGCGAATTTGACGCAAATTAGGGGCATGTTGTTGGTAGATGCTCTTGTCATCATTTTTCTTGGCAAAAGCCCTTGCAGACGGGGCACGTTGCTGGCAAATGCTTATAAACCTGGCGGGAGATGGGGAGAACATGAAATCCGGACGTCAACTCGGATTGCTGGCTCTCACCTGCCTTGTCTCGGGGATCATCATGCTTGTTTACGGAGTCCTGGTCGGGGACGCCGATTTCTACCTCTTCCTGATATTTCCGGTGGTCAAAACCAGCAGCCCGATTCCGGTGTTAGGGATAGTGCTCGCCTTCCTCGGTTTCGTGCTTTTTTTCATGAATTTCTTCACTTCCGGGCCTGTGAAAATGCGGCGGGCGGGGGACGCCGCAGCGTCTCGCAGCCACGGCGTAATCCTGATAGGGCCAGTCCCCATTATTTTCGGCTCGGACAGAGCCCTTCTTCCTTGGGTCATTTTGGGCATCGTTTTGACGATTATCACCACCGCGCTCTTCCTCCTTTTAATATACTGATATATATATTAACTTATACAATATTATATTAACGAAAGGTATATATATAGACCGTTCTTTACTTCTTACCAGAACCAGACAGGAGACTCCAGATAGTCTCATAAATGTCTGTTTTGCGTTTGAACAACAGGAGGAGGACGCTGAGATGTTGAGAGAAAAATTTGCTCTGCGCGTCAAGAAGGTTGGATTAGTATCCCTGGTGGTTGTGGCAATGGTAATTTCAGGATTCTTTGTCGTATCACCGTTCGGCGGAGAGGCCGATGCCCAGATTTTGGGCGGTGAATACGGCGGCAACCTTCGTGTAGCTTTGGAAGCCGAGCCGACAGGCTTTAACCCGCTGGATGCCACGTTGAACGAGCCTGCGATGCAAATCGTCGACTTGCTCTACGATTCACTGGGAAGGATCAACCCTTACACACTTGAGCTGGACCCATGGGTTGCCGAGAGCTGGGAAGTGGACGAAAGCGACAACAGCAAGGTGAACGTCACTTTGAGAAACGATGTGAAATGGCACAGCGACGATTCGATACTGGATGTTGTTGATGTTGAGTACACGTACGACACATATGACATATCGTATCTGGAAGACATGACCGTCAACACCACCAGCAACATGGTGATTTTCGACCTCACATCACCGGATTCACGGTTCTTCAGCGAGATGCTGACTATGAAGCTCATTCCCGACGGCTACGAGGCCACCTCGACCGATGAAATGGGATGCGGACCTTTCTACCTTGACACCTCAGATGCGGATGAGGCGGTTATAATAGCGTACGAGGATTACTTCAAGGGCAGACCGTATCTGGATTCCATCACCTACACATATTATCCTGACGATTTTATTACCTATCCACAGACAGGAGACGACCCGGACAAGCGCGCATTCGGCACATATCGTGCTGGTTTCGACCTGCTTACGGGAGAACTGGACTTCATCGCCTGGGACCTGACATCCAACGACACGACGATGAACATCGAGATTCCGCACGGCACGGGTAACAACACGAACATGGTGCAGAATGAAACCGTTTCCGTTCAGAGAAACAACGGTCTCGATTACTGGTACATAGGCTTCAACTGTGATAAGACACGTATCTTGAATGACGCCGAACTGAGAAAGGGCATCGCGTACGCGATTGACAAAGCCGCATTGACCGTTTTCGACATCGGCGGCGGTTTGCAGGCTACTAACTCCATCGTGAGCCAGTATAATGTCCCATGGTACAACTCATCGACAATGACCACAGACTACGATGTCAGCGAGGCGAATTCGATTATGGCAACGGCAGGATACCATAACTATCACGGCACAGGTTGGAGGGAATTGCCGGATGCCGGCGGAACACCTTTCAGCTTCGAACTTCTCGGACCTCCCGAAGAAGACCTGACTCCGAACGTCATGGCGGGAATGATCGAGACCGCGATACAGAGCGTCGGAATCAATGTCACTCTGGTGAGGAACTCCACGGCTGTCCACATGACGGACATCGTCGCAGACGATTTCGACATGTTCATCGCCACGGAGGAGAGGACGGCTATTGACCCGCAGTTCCTGAACGGCATGTTCCATTCGGAGAAGGTAGCGACAGACGAAAACCTCCTGAACTTCGCTCATATCATTCTGGTCGAGAATCTGACCCTGTCTGACCCGATAGGTGATGAAAGACTCGACGATTGGGACGCGACAACGTTGCCGTTCACGAATTTGGAGGGCGCATTCGTCTACCACAACGACACGCTGCTGATTGATACAAATTACGCATTGGATTTTGACACCGGCGAGTTCACCCTGACAACTCCTGGAAGCGTCGACCTGGGCAACGAAACGCTGAATATCACGTACTACTACCGCGGATTCGACCACTACATCGAGCTGGCCAATGCCGAGATGGACGGCGAGATGAGGGCGAAGTATATCAAGGAGGCGCAGGGATTCATATCAGAGCAGGTACCTGTCATTCCGTTGTTCTCGTTCAAGGTCAACCACGCTTACAACAGCACCGGAAAAATCGGCTGGATATCGACCCTGGGCGGTATCAACAATTTCTGGTCGTTCACGAACCTCAGGAACCCGTTGATGGAGGACAAGATGGCCGTTTCCATCGGTCTGCCGCCTGCCATAAGCAGCGACGGCGCCTACGAGGGCGAGGAATTCAACCTGAACATCAAGGTGGAGGACATAGACGGTAACCCGCTGGAAGATGCCGACCTGATGTTTACTGGTGAAGGAACCTTCGGAACTCCGGAATACTCTGATGGAACTTACACGGTGCCATACATGACCCCGAGCACGACCTCTCTGAGAACGGTCACGGTTACAGCAACGGCGGCGAAGATCTCCTACGGTGCCGGCAAAGGCGATGTTGACATTACGGTTCATCCGGTCGTCAACGAGTTCAACATAGACGTGACCAAGGCAGACAGCTCGATTCCGTCGGGCAACACGACAACCATCACGTTCAACGTCGAGCAAAAGGCGTATCCGTACGATGAAGTGGAAGGAGCCAGCGTGATATTTTCCGTGACCCCGACAAGCCTCGGCGGATACCTCGATAATTACTCGGGCGTAACAGATGCAAACGGCGACGTTACGGTCACCTTCGGAGCGACGAACGTTACGATTGATACGACATTCAAGATAACTGCCGACGTCTCGATGGACGGCTACCTGCCAGCACAGAAATCGACGAGCATCAACGTGGTCAAGGGCGATTTCCCGCCGCCAGACAAAGGATTCCTGGGACTGCCAGCACCGTCGATAATCGTGGTGCTGCTGACGTTCGCATCGATGGCAATCGTGTTCAGCATAAGAAGGCGCCGATAGGCCGCTTTCTTATCATCTCTTTTTCATTCGGCCAGCGTGAGCCATCGTCTCATGATTGAACTTCGTCAATCAATCTCATGACCGAACTGCGTCGGTCATAAAAAGGACGGTATGCTTCGCAATCCATCTAAAAAATGCGGCAAGCTTCGCTAGCCACAGAAAAATGAAAGGAAGGATGGCGCTCACTCGCGCCTTTCGATGAACTTTATGCCGATTGCCTCGAGCTCTGCCATGACCGGCCCGAAGATGTTCTTGGTGACTGGTATGTGCACGCCGGGTTCCGTAATCTTGTGGTTTATGACCATCTTGACGCCGATTGCGGCAGGAAGGCCGACTGTTCTGGCTATCGAAGTGTCGCCGCCGACTATCCCGTAGTCGACGAACGTTGAGGTTATGCGCTCCTTGCGACCGTCCGGATACTCGGCGCCGAACTCGTGGAACATGACTATCATGTCCCTGTCATTTTTACCAATCTCCATCTTCTCCAGGCTTATGACATTCAAGTAGTCCAGGGGGTTGTCCCTGTCTTCAGGAAGGGGCTTGTCGGAGAACAGCCCGAGCCAGTTGAGCCGTTTGATAGTCGTCGCATACATTTCCAGATTGAGAAATCCGGCTGCAGCGGCTGTCAGGTCCTCGTCGGGGCCTGCGCCGATGAGTTTTCTGGTCACGTCGCCGTAAGTCTTGCAGCCCTCGAGCCTGTCCTCGCTCAGCCAGCCGAGCGCGACTATCTTTCTCAGGGTTTCACACCAGCCGGTCATCCTGAACGTGCCCCTGTAAACGGTTTGCGCGTCCTTGAGACCGTATATCTCCTTGTAGGGAACAGAGTCCCTGTTCGGGTAGTTCTCGAAGGAGCCGACGCCGGGCACGTCCTGGACCGTGTAGTTCTCGAACAGCTGCTCGCCGGGTATGTCGATCTGCCGGCCGTCCTGCAGCCAGCTCGCGTTGTTTTTCGATGCCAGAAGCACGCCTCGCGGAGCCCAGGAGAACTTGTAGCCCATGGGATTTGTATTGGCCTCGTGGGATGGCAGAGCACCTGTTGTCGACCTGAAGCTCACGACCTTCCCGCCCTTCGCCTGGACGTCGTCGATGACCTGCATCGCAGACATGTGGTCGATTCCGGGGTCCAAGCCGATTTCGTTCAGAATAACGACTCCTGCTGCCTTCGCCTCCCCGTCCAGAGCCTTCATCTCATCGCTAACATAGGACGTCGTAACCATATGCTTGCCATGCTTGATGCAGAACTTCGCGACAGTAACGTGATAAGTATACGGAATAAGACTTACGGCAACGTCGTGTTTCGATATTAATTCCTCTAGCTGGCCCTCGTCTTTAACATTTAAAGACAGGGGGGTTCCTCTCGGATGGCCGTCTATGATCCTCTCGGCCTTCGAAACCGTCCTGCTGGCCACCGTGACATTGACGTCCGGCTGCTCCAGCAAATATCTGACAAGCGGGGGTGCGACACTACCCGCTCCCAACACCAATACTTCTGCCATTTTCAACCTCTCCTGATATTAATCTAAATCCCATCCCGGGAGTTGATTTCGGGGAATGGAAAAGAGGTATTTAAACCTGGGGAATGAAGTAAACAAAGATTAAATACTCACAGACCAATTTGGGGAGAGGTCCGAGGACTGGCCGGGGTCGAATGATGAAAAGGACATTGATTGGATTTGCAGTATTGTGTTTGTTATTATCGATTATAATGCCCCAGCAAAGCCACGGCCAGGCAGATTCTGGTAATGAAACCATAGGAGGAGGCAGTGATGGGGACGCATCTTTCCTCAGCCCGATATTCTGGTTCATATTGGGGATAATCATCATCGTGGTCGTTGTCACGGCCATCCTTCTGTATTACAGCCAGAAAATGATGAAAGAGGCATTTCAGACCCCTCCACCGAGGCCACCGCCACAACATCCAGTACCACCGGAGCAAATCGAATTGCCGGAGCCACCGCCGCCGGAATAGGGACGGATGAATATGATGGAATTCTCCAAAACCTTTTACCAGTAGATTCTATTCCTTTTCTTAATGGAAGAGTTTTCAATTCAACAGCTGGAACTTATCGGTCGAGAAGAGGAACTTTCAATTTTGAATCGCTCATTGCAGGAACTTACTGACGGAAATGGAAGTACATTATTTATATCCGGAGAAGCTGGAATTGGAAAGACCAGGCTGCTCGAAGAATTTAAAAATTCTCTGCCTCGAAACATAAAGATATTGTCAGGGGGGGCGGTCGCAGATTCATTACACCCGTTCCTGGTATTTTCAAAGGCCCTCGAAAGCGAGATAGATGCCCCTTTATTTCAGGAGCAGGAATACAAGTCATTCACCAAATTGTACGCTATCAACAAAGCCGGCATGCTCGTTGCCGAAGCATCACCGGATATAGAAGAAGACCTGGACGCGGACATTTTCGCAGGTATGTTGTCCGCGGTGCAGGATTTTGTGCGTGACAGCTTCGACCAGACGGGAAACCAACGCGCGGGCCTTGGGCGGCTCGAATATGGTAATATGAAAATATTGATCGAGCACGGCCAGCACATCTCTCTCACCGCCGTGTTCAGGGGTGGCGAGCACGCGGACATGAGGGGCTTTCTGAGAAAGACAACCGACAAGATAGAGGAAGAGCACGGGAGCATGCTCGGGGACTGGAACGGCAGCATGACCGACGCGGCACCGGTTCAGGAAAAGGTGTCCTCGCTGGCAAACACCGACTTTCTGGTCCGGCGCGACCTTGAAGGGCTGAAACTCGAAACCGAGAGGGTGAAGATTGCCGACCGTGCCTTGGAAATCTTGGTTACTCTTTCGGATAAACAACCTCTCATGCTCTTGCTTGAGGAGTTGCATTGGGCCGATGAATCTTCGCTTTTCGTGCTGAACTATCTGGCCAGGAATATCAAAGATGAGAAAATCATGATACTGGGCACACTCAGACCAGAGGAGAGCGAGAGCCTGCAGAAGGCTTTGGCCAGGATGCATGAAGAGGGTATTATTCTGGAGTTCACCCTGGGAACGCTGGGAAAGGATGTGGTCGAGGACCTGGTTAATGACTATTTCTCGCCGAACGATTTCCCGCAGAGCTTCCTTGACGATATTGCAGGCCAGTGCGAAGGAAACCCGTTCTTTCTCACAGAAATGCTCAGGCAGATGCGGGACGACGGGAGCATTATTGACCGCGACGGCACATTTCAACTAACCGAAAGCGATTATTCGATTCCCGACACGGTCGAGGAAGTTGTTCACCGCAGATTGGAAAGCCTGGACCCGGACGCGATGGTCATGGCGGAATATGCCTCGTGCATAGGCAGGGTTTTCGAGAAAGATGCCGTCCTGTCTTTTGAGTCCATTAAGGAAACGGAACTCGCACTCGAGAAACTTCAGAATGCCGGTATCGTATTCGCAGAGAACGGTTCTGCGGAATTCAGCCACGCTCTTTTTCAGGACGTGATATACGGGAGTATTGGCGATAGATGGAAAACCGCCTATCACAAGAGCCTGGCGTCGCATTACGAAACCTCCTACGCAGATAAATTGAACACCGTGCTTTACGAGCTTGCCAGGCACTATTCGCGAAGCGGGGAGTTCACCAAAGGCTTCGATTATTGTGTTCTTGCCGGGGAGAAGGCTGAGAACGAGTTCGCTCCGGAGCAGGCCATCGAGCTTTATGACAAGGCGCTGGAGCTGGCCATGAAAACGAGGACCGACACCAAGGCTACGGAGACAGAGCTCCTCGAAAGACAGGGGAGTCTGGAAAATCTTATCGGTAACTTCGACAATGCGATAAGCAGGTTCGAAGAGGCGGAGAAGACCCTGGAGGGCAATGCGGCAAAGGCAAGGATAGCGAGGAAGATCAGCACAGCCTTCCAAACAAAAGGAGAATACGACCAGGCACTGAAGATTTTGGCGAGGGCAAAGGAGCTCGTTGACGAGAACAACCTTGAATATTGGGAAGCAAGCGTCTCCGAATCCATCGCTCACTGGAGGCTGGGCAATATGGACGAAGCCGAGGACCTGTGTTTAGGCGCCATCGAGGCGTACGAGAAACTCGGCGGAAACGAGAAACAGTTCGGTGATGCAAATAGGTCACTGGGAGCCATTCACTATTCTATGGGGAATTATGAGAAGGCGGTCACATTTCTGGAGAAAAGCCTGGACACGGTCAGGAGCATCAAGGACGAGTGGTCGACCGCCAGCGCTCTCTCAAACCTATCCAACGTCTATTTTGAAACAGGCGAGTACGACAAGGCACTGGCACTCCTGAAAGAGGGGCTGGAGATATTCGAGAAGATAAGGGACAAGCCCATGATATGCATCGTCTACGGGAACATGGGCAACGTCCACTACATGAAAAACGACCTGGAACTGGCGCAGGAATATTACACCCGTTCCTCTGAAATATTAAAGAACCTGGGTCATCTCGCCGCATACGCCAACGTGCTCAACAACATCGGCCTGGTCTGCTACTTGAGAGGCGACCTCGATGAAGGGATAGAGCACACGAACCGCAGCCTTGAGATAAATAAGAGAATAGAGGACAGGCGGGGTATGGTGCTCTCGTACAATTCGCTCGGTTACTTTCAGTATCTCAGGGGTGACATGAAGACGGCGATGGACGTGTTGAGAAAAGGACTGGAAATAGGCAAGGAGATAGACTTCAAAAAATGCGTCGCCAACATCCTGACGAACATGGGGCACGTCCACATCGAGAAAGAGGAGTATGAAACCGCCCTGGACCATTACAACCAAAGCCTCGAGTTCAGGGAGGCTGCCGGGTTGAAGCGGGATATAATCGAGAGCCAGTATTGCATTTCCAGAACATACCTGGAATTACATGATGTCAAAACCGCGAGGGAGTATGCCGAGAAGGCGGTCGAGACCTCAATCGAGATAAAGGATGATGTATGCGAGGCGAAGAGCCGCTGCGCCCTCGGGACCTTGCACCGTGAAGAGAAGGCCTGGGACGAGGGATTCAAGGAATTCGAGAATGCGATCCACATTCTGGAAGAGAAGGGTGACAAGGAATCGCGGGCGAGCGCCCATTACGACTTCGGCCTCCTGCTCGGGGCAAAGGGCGATTACGACAAGGCCGTGGAGCAGCTTGAGAAGGCAAATAATCTATTCGAAATCATGGGCCAGACTCTGTGGGTGGAGAAGTGCGGGAAGGCGCTGGGAGAGTTGTAAGGCAGATCACATATCGATGAACATGACATAGGGAGAAAGCCTAATAAGAACAGTGTGATAACGAGTTGGAAAATATGAAGGACAGACATGTCAAGGGAGCGGTGTTGATCGGATACATGAATTTCATCAGGGATACCTGGGGAAAGGAAGATATGGAGGAGTTCATTTCCGCGAGCGGTATAGAACCCGACATCCAAGAGGACAGATGGTACGATGACGTTTGGACCACGAAGACACTTGCATGGATAGCGGAGAATAAAGGGGAAGAACATATCGAAAGAAGTGGAAAATACGCTATTATGAACCTCGGAGAGCTGTCGCATATTGTAAAATTCATGGACATAATGTCCCTCCTGAAAAGGGGCTCTGAAAATTACAAGGATGCCTACGATGACGGAGAATTCATCGTGGAGCAGGGGAACAATAAAGCGACAATAAAGATAACCGGAAGCGGGGTTGACGACAAATATGCCTGCCGGGCGTGGATAGGGGTGTTCGAGGGAATGCTGGAAGCTACCAAGAACAACGGAACAGTAAGAGAGGTCAGATGCGAGAGAGACGGTGCGCCCCACTGTGAGTTCATCATGGAATGGAAGGTGGTCACCCCGGACATGAAGAGAGGTAGGGTGCTGTAGGAAGGAAAGGAATGTGAACTTAGCAGAATGCCACCTTTCACATTAGCCTTTGATGAGATTATAAGCTGGGAATTGTCCATGTTCCCGTTTGAATTCAAGAAGTAATCTATCCTCCATCCTTTTTGCATCACCCTTTGGCAACAAGAGCCAGGCAATTGTATGTGGTTGTTTTTCAAATTTTGGTTTTAATCTTATATTTGTGTGCTGTGTTGGGCCGGGATTATAATAATTATACCACCTTCTTCGAATGCCTTGTTTGAATTCAGATTTTCCAATTTTAACGATATCACTTTTTCCCATAGGATAATCTGTTTCCCTATCTTGAAGCATGATAATATAGACACCTGTTTCAGCGGGGGCGGTACTATGTTCTCCTTTAACAAAAAGAATTGGCTCTGTAAATCCCCTTTCTCTCAAATCTTTCGAATTCATGTAATACACTTGGATCATTATCCTATATAAATTTTGATGTCGTAAACTGTTCATGAGTTCATTAGCCAAAATCTATTTGAAATCTAAAACCGATTAGGTTGTACATGAAACTCGATTTCCTCCAGTCAAATGTAAACAACCCTTATGAATATTTGAGATCTGTGGCTAAAGCCAGAGGCTGTGGAACACAAGAGGAAATCGATGAGTTCCTAAATCCCCTCCCTTCAATAAACAATACAATTTCCAGTCTTACCGATTATGTCAAAGGGCGTGACCGATTAGTTTCTGCAGTTGAAAAACAGGAGAAAATTGTGATATATGGCGATTATGATGTTGATGGTATTACATCTCTTGTTCAATTAATAGACTTTATAAAAGCTACTGGACACACAAATCATGCTTGGTTCATTCCAGATCGTATAGCTGACAATTATGGTCTAACGTTTTCAGGATTGGAGAAATGTATCCATGATAGCACCCCTCAACTAGTAATCACAGTTGATTGTGGTTCCAATTCCATTGACGAGATTAAATGGCTGAAGGAAAAAGGTATAGATTGTATAGTCATCGACCACCACGAAGTAGTTCAATCAGACAAGAGACACCCATCCATTGCTCACTTGAATCCAAAAGCCTTTGAACCAGTAAACGAAGAGTTAGCCTCCATGTGTGCATCTGGATTTACATTCTTATTCTGTGAACAAATCGCATCAGATGAATCTATATCAAATTGGAATCGTAACAGATCCTTATTGTTGGCAGGTTTGGGTACGCTTGCAGATGTTATGCCATTGGTGGGTATCAATCGTGCATTGGTGAAACATTCACTCAAGCTCGCAAATGATGAAAATGAGTTGAAACAGATACCTGGATTGGTAGCTCTCAAGAATGTTTCAAAAACGAAAGAAGTGAAATCCTATACATATGGCTTCCAATGGGGTCCACGCCTAAATGCAATGGGACGTCTGGAAGAAGCCACTGCATCTGTAAAACTATTGCTCTCAAAGGCTCAGGAAGAAGCGGAGCCATACGCAGAGATGTGTGATAGAACAAACACAGAACGCCAAAACATGCAAGACAAAATCATTGAGGAAACTACAGAACAGGCTCAAGCCTTGGTAGGCCTGGGACACAAGGTTATTGTTGTGGTTGGTAAGGAGTGGCACACAGGAATTGTAGGCATTGTTGCTTCGAGAATTAAGGAGACATACAACAGACCTGCAATCGTCTGTGGATGGCACGAAGAAGATGCCTGTTGGAAAGGGTCGGGCAGAAGTGTTGATGGATTCGATTTGGGAGGGGCTACTGAATCCGCTGTGAATGAAGAAATATTGCTTGGTGGCGGAGGTCATAAGATGGCCTGCGGTCTATCGTTCACTAATGAAAAATTATCAGATCTTCGAGACTGGATGAATTCCAAGTGTCCACTGACAGAAGATGATTTTGTCCCATCATATACCGTCCTAGGCTATTCATTTGCACAACCTCCAGAGACCTGGCTTGACATATACGATAAGCTAGAACCATTTGGTAACGGAAATCCCAAACCTCTTCTGTATCTTCAAGGCACTCTCATGTGGTCGGATGAGAAAAGGACTCGTGACGGCGAAAGAGTATGGGGTGTGAAGGGCGGATTCCGGTGTGTAGATGGTCCGGATAAGCTGCTTTATCTCACATGGTCAGATGTAGAACGAGCAATGACTGAATGGCAGAAAGGCAATGATTACCAGATGGTTATTAAGTTGAGAAAATCAGTAAAAGAATATCCTGGTGAAACAAGGACATATTATAACCGAGATGTAGAGGATTGTGAACTGTTATAGGGGATAGTAAGTCCCTTGCTTCCCAAACCTTGCGTTCCTCCGCGGGCCCTCCCCTACCTGCTCGGAACGCTTGACAAATAATAGGCAATTATTTTCTTCGTTTTTTACTCTTTTTAATTTTTTTATCGAGTAATTTATCCATCTCATCTCTGATTTCTTTTTTATAATCTTCTCGTTTAAAAAATATATGACCTTCAGCAAAATCATTTTCGAAATTTAAATCAGTGAAAGCATCAACTTCAACGGTGTCTGGAATAGGAGTCACGCGATCCTCATCTTGATATATTTGACCGATAGAATATGAACCTTTTGTGTATACATAATCTTTAAAATTTCTTCGAGCGATTAAATCCGCAACCACCTTATAAATTTCATGAGGTTCGACCGGAGCCCAGTCTTTTAATTTTTTTAATCGATATTTTGCAATTTTCTGTTGATTTCTATCGCCTGACTTTTCTGCGTTTATTAATTGGCTACCTGCACTCATTATTATTTTAAGATCAGGACTAATAGATGTTGTAAATGAACTCCTTACAATAACATGGACATCTACATTTACATTTTCTAAAATGAAACCATCATAAAGTTTTTCAAGAACTGTTGCGTTAGTTATTTTTGAACACATCCAGTATCTATCTTCCTCACCATTATCAAAAGGGTCTGTCGATCTTGTAATTTCAATAAATTTGTCAAGGATATTCTTATCAATTTTTCCTTTTAATGATACTAATAAGTCATCACAATCCTTTGGAATGTCTTTTCCATTAAGAATATATTTGCCGTTTGATATTTTCCATGCATTCCTAACAGGTTTATATAATCCTGCATAGGTATTTACAATTGTGAAGTCTGGTCCATATGGGATTTCAATTTTGGCACGCCAATCGTTTTTATCTTTTAGAGAAATATGTAAATCTATTAATGCTTCACAATCTTGGTAATTAATTCTAATATTTGTTATATCTGGCTTATATTTTTTAAAGATTAATCTATATCTATCGATTGACTCGCCTAATTCAGCTGCTGTTTTTGCTGAACTAACAGCATCACTAGCAATTTTTCCAGCGGCAACCATTGTTATTGGATCTACTGTCATTTTTCAACCTCCAAAACTGTAAAATCTGTTTCGATATCGGGAATAATTTCTATTGACAGCGGAATATTGAAAAAATCATCTTCCGCTGTATTATGAATAACAGATATATCCCCCTCCAAAGGTTCATATTCGTTATCTAGTGCGTCTTTATATCGTAAACAATATGTAACTTTTTCAACTGTAGGTTTAACAGATATATTTTGTAAACTATTAGAAATTTCGACATGGTCAGATGGAAATCGGTTCATAAGCTCAATTAAGGTTTCGGAAAAAAAAGTCTGAATATAACCTAACATCATTTCTGTGAATTTTTCTTCTGGTATAGATTTTATCACTTCAATAAATTCATCTAAACTTTCTCCTTTAAAAGGATAGATTTCATCTTTATTTTCATTAAAATGCATAAACATATCAACGAATTCATCAACCAATTCATCCGATACATCAACACTCATTTCATTCTTATGTTGATTTTCAATTCCTTCATTTAAATCCGATAATATCTTTTTGACAACTTCAGTAAACATACTTTGTTTTTCTACCTTAAAAGTGCCAGTTGCACCTAATTCAGGTTTAAATGAGACATTACCAATGCCATTTAATTTAAATTTTAGTTGAATTGGGCCCTCTGTTTTGATTAATTTATCAACAATAATTGATTTTGGAATGAATTCAATAGTTACCACTGGCCTATATATATTTGCTGTCAATACTAATTCAATTGTATCTTGATTATTAATAAATCGAATCATAATAGGAAGTTTAGTTAACCAGTCTGAATATTTTTCTCTAGCTTTTATACATATTGCTATTGAACCCTGTTTTATTATTTTATGAATTATTACATGATTTTCTTTTATTATTTCAATATCAACAACATTAAAAAATTTACTAAAACCAAAGTTTTCTGGCAATATTATCTCAATTTCATGATTTTTATCGGATATCCATTCAACATGTATCGGTATATCTTCATTTATTAATGCCCATGGTGCGATGTATTTTTTTAATATTTCCATATTTCACCTTCTAGCCGATAATTGTTACACCACTTTATGTATTTATGTATTCTACTTTTTAGCATAGCATTTTTTAATATCTTCTGGCACACAACCCACTAGCCAGATGCTCGTCCCCCTATGTCGCGTATATCCAATTTGTATGTACCCCATCCTTAATAGACGAGGCTTGATATTAACGGATATAACCTTTTCATTACATGTAATTATTCTTTTGGTATAAATATCCTTTTTGGAGTTCGGTGAAAGTATTACTAATTTCATTGTACCAAACGTGTTCCCTTCTAAGAAATAACGTGTTAAAGTTTGCCAATTATTACTTTTTCAAGTGTATCCAAGCGATGTTTAATCGATTTATAAAAATGTTTTCTTTCATCGTCTGGAAGGCAATGTGTGCCGTCCAGATATGCCCTTTTCATCCAAGGAGAATGCTTTGTCCAATTCCTTTTTTGGAGGCGGATCCAATTAACTTCATTTTTCTTGGCCATTACGGTCATTATCTCTCTTTTTAAATCATCATCAGATTCATTATATAATTGTACCAAGGAATGGCTATCAATAAGATCTGGATCTTTTATGAAATTATAGATAATCCATAATTGTAAATGTTTGTTGCTCTGGATAATAATGGAATCCATTAGTTCAAGAAGTAGTTTACCAATGTCCGATTTGTTGAATGATTTAACTTCAACTTTTTCGATGTGTTGTAATATATCTAAGAGATTTGGTAATAAGTTAGTCGCTTTTGTTAATAATAATTTTATTTGGCGGTCATCATTGATGATGTTTAATCGATTTAAGATAAATCTTATCAATGTATGATTCGGTCTATCCTTTTGGATTTCCTGCTTTAATGTTACACCTAAATTAAGCTTATTTATCTCTTGATATATCTTTTTATCAATGTTTCCAAAATGTAGATCATATAAATCACACAGGCCTTTCTTCTTTATAATTTCCTCAACTTTTTCATCAAGAATATTCAACTCCACCTTTTTCTTAGGATGAATGTAATTTTCAACATATTCTCCCCATTCTAATATTTCAGTTTTCCTCTGTTGTAAGGACAAGTTATGGTTTTCATTTAAGAATTCGGCCAGTAAAGAAAGCATATTATATCCTTCATCATAGGTATCAGTAAAAATAATAAAATCATCACAATACCGGCAATATTTCGCTTTATGTAATAATAATAGCTTGTCAATATCAATTAAACATACTTCTCCTAATAATCGTGAAACAATCGGTCCAATAGGTATACCTGTTGTGATTGTTTCATTCCATTGACTCAACATTCGTCCAATAATTTTAATATGTTCATTTTTTTTCGATACTTCAGCCAATGAATTTTCCAATCGATGATGATAAATCCGTAAAAAAAAGTCCGAAATATCTGTTACGGTAACGTAATAATTACAGTAATTTTCTTGAGCTAATTTCTCACTCACTCTACGAAAATGAGTATGTGTATATTTATGGTCGAATATGCGTCCTTTTTTCGTTGGTTTGAACCTATAGGACATTACAATGTTCCTATTTTTTTTAATTCTATGTTTTTCTATGTCTGGGGCCATCTCATATACAAGTGCGGCATATATAATATGATCAAGAGGATCAATATCAGTAACAATTCGAAATCCCAATTCACCTTTTGGAACAGCAAATCTACGGGATGGCCTTGTATTCCATTTGAATAAATCTTGAGTATTGATGAATTGTTTTACCTCATTCCAATTTGACTTTATATACTTGTATTCAAAATGGATAGGAAAGAAATTATAGCTATATTTTAAACAATGCTGAAGTGCCCAGTCTAAAGAATCAGATTTAAGTTTAATCTCAATCCACCTCAAATCCTCAACACTTACATATTATATCATTTTTGCCCTCATTCGTATGATAGGAAGTAATCACACTTCCTACCCATCCTCCCCCTCTGCCATCACGAGAGTTTTAAAAATCCCCATCCCCCTCTCCCTCGTCTCCATGAAATATTCCACCTGCCTCCTCGCTGTTTCCATCCCGCCTTTCAATGTGTCCGGCAGGGGGTCGGTGCCCACAAGGTCTCCGTAGAGGATTATCTGGGGGATTTCGATATCCGCTTCCTGGGTTTGGTAATATTTCTCGACTTTATTAACCACTGGCATCTCTACGGGGAGGATGAGTTTCAGATGTTCATCATGTCTGAACGGGACCCGCATGTCCGGCAGGAAGGATTCCGGGATTCCGGCTTCTATGAGAGCTTCGTTCCTGAATTTCATCTGGATTGTGTGGATGGCTGTCTTGTAAGGTGCGTAAAGGTCGGTTATGATTGTCTTTTGGGCGTCCGGGATTTCCTCCTCTTTAAAATGAAACCATGTGTAGATTAATTCTTCTGCCAGGTCCTTATCCTTGCCTTCGATGAGGTCGTAATACAGACCTGCATCCAGAATGCTCAGTTTCTTCAATGCCGGTGTTTCGTTTTCCATGATTTTATCGACGTCGATTCCCGCACTGTCGAAGGTTATCTGGAAAGGAGAATCGCTGGCCTGGGAGAAATAAAAATTGAAGATCGCCTGAAATGTCGGGCTACGCTGAATATTCCCCGAATCCACAGCTCTCACGATTGTTTTTCCCATGTAGCCACTTGAATCGAGAGCGTTCCTTATATCGGTTTCGTTCAGGGCCCTACTCCTTCCTTCTCCTCGCCCATGTCACAACCACAAAGGCCAGTCCTGTTGCTGAGATAACTGTTATTATGCCGAAGCCCGGCGTCCCCTCTTCTCCATTCTCGGTGCCGTTAGTCGGTGTCGAGCCCGGACTGCCGGGGACTTGCCAGCCGAAGTCCTTCTTCAATATCCAGCCGACTGTCTCGTTCACGTAATCCCTGGTCTCCGCCGTGGCGTCGATGTTGAAGTAAGTGACGTTCCCCAACTCCGAGAGGTTCACGAAGCAGTCCAAACGGAGGCCGGTAATCGTGTGGTCCACCGAGCTGTTGATGAAAGAGTCCGTTATATTCGTGCCCAGCCTGCAGTTCCCGTTACTGTAATTCAGGACGAAATGAGAGGCGTTCGCATCGCTGGTGTAGATGTTGAAGTGGTAGAAGGTGGCGTTGTCTGTCCTTATCTGGCCGGGAGAGGCGAGCTCGATCGTCAGCTTCAAAGCTCCGTCGGCTGCCTCCATCTCAGAGCGAAGCCACTTGATGTTAACGTCCTTCGGCTCGCTCTTATTCTCCATGGTGCCGTTCTCGTAAACCCACGTGACGTCACTGGCAGGGTCGGAATAATCGAGGTCGTAGTCGATAGCCTGCGCCGCGACTGGAACGTTGAAAGCCAGTAACGAAATGCTCAATGTCAATAACAAGACCATGATCAGATTGCCTTTCTTCTTCATTTTAACACCACTACTGGATGGATTTATTCGCCTAATAACGTTTCGGTCAAGTATCCCTATGCCCCGCTCGCCCTTTTCCGGTTTCCGGCTAGAGATACTCCTGGATGTACTCGAAATCGGGCGTCAACTTCCCCTTCAATGCGATAACTGCCTACCTGATCTCCGGCGGCAAAACCACATCAGGCCAGTCCCTGGAGTAGTCCGCGTTTGCGATTCCCGGAACGAAGGGCATCAGCTGTTCTCCGAAGTACGTCGATGACTCTCTCGGGAGCTCGCATGGGAGGGTGTCGACTGCCATGATTACGAGGCCGTCGCCCTCCAAGCTGTATTCCATGGTCTCCGTTTGCGGGAAGTAGGTGAATATCGGTTTCCCAGGGTCTGTGCCCGTAAGCGTGCATTCGATGGAGCCCTCTATGTCGCAGGTGATGTCCCCTATGACCTTGAGTTTGGATTGGGATGTCCAGTTCTGTTTCAGCCATTCTTTGGTCACGAGCATGGGGTAGTCCGGTGTCCAGTAGATGCAATTGACCAAAACGGTCAAATGATCTAAGTACTGGTCGAAGACGCCCCGATATTTGACAGGGTTGTCGAAGTAATCCTGCAATTCGAATTGATGGGCAGGGTCCTTTACCACGACCATGTCCTTCTCGTAGAACACCACTTTGTAGACCTTGTTTTTCGAATACTGGCCGCTCCGGTTGAACCCGGCGAGATCGGCTGGCTGGATTTCCTCGGTGGGCAATATGTCGAGCATCTTCTGGGCTCCTTTCGAGACATTTCCATAACCTGCGAAGCCGACGGTGACCGGGGCCAGTGATTCCGGAAAGCCCTCTGTCTCGATCCACTTGCCCACTACCTCCAAGGCGGCTTTCGCCTCGTCCAGGCTGTTGTAGTGCAAGGGTCGCTTAAGTCCGATAAGGGGCGTTTTCATGCCCTCGTATTCGAGGCGCTTGCCAAGTGTGTACAAGGATTCCAGCATACCGGCCAGGCCGGCGTAGTTACCGAAGAATATGAGGCGGAAGTTCTTCTCGTTCGTTACCTTCTCGTAATCCATCAGAGTACAATGATTGTCCAGCATCGCCTGGAGCATCGGCATGTTGTATTCCTGCCCTTTTATCACATGGGCGAAGAACATGTTCCCCTGGCCGTGGTTGAAGAACGGAATCGGGAATTCCTTCACGCCGAAGACGACGCCGCAGGCCGAGAGATTTTCCATTATCTTGGCGCCGGCCTCCGCGTATTCCTCGTCCTTAAAAATCCGAATCTTCGAGGGCTGGACCTGGACCTCGATGCCCTGGGACACGAGCTGCTTCACCTGTGCCGGCACCAGTGGCACCCGCCTTTCGAACTCGTTCTTATCCTCTCTCCTGATTCCGATGATTCCGGGCATTTTCATCACCCTCGCAAGGCAATGCCGAGATGGATTTAAAGATTTGGGGAACGAAAGTATTGTATGTTAGGATTGCAATTCAGTATCGGTGATATTATGGAAAGAAGAGTACGGGGAAGTGTGATTAATGCCTACATCAAATATATTCGAACAAAATGGGGGACCCAGGGTGAGCTGCAATTCTACGACGAAACAGGAATGGACGAGGACTTCAAGGACGGCATGTACTACCATGACGAACTGAGGGAGAACATCCTGCGCTGGATAGGGCGCATCAAGGGGCCGCAGTACATCGAAGAGGCGGGTAAGTACGTCGTGAGCAACCTGGGAATTCTATCCTGGCTTGTCAGGTTCGCCAGCATAAAGACCCTCGCGAACAAGTTCCCGAAAAATTACAGCGAGGTCTATACCTTCGGCAAGGTCAAGGTGGAATTTCCCGACGACCGCACCGTCAATCTCAAGCTGTACGAGGTGAACAGGATAAAGGAATCGTGCACATCATGGATCGGTGTGTGCAGGGCTGCCCTCGAACTGACCAATACAAAAGGGACCGTAACAGAGACGAAATGCGCTGTCGACGGTGACGAATACTGTCAGTATGTAATGAAATATTGAAAATAATAGTATATATTTGATGAACATCACAGGTCGATGAAAGGCATCAGTCTCAGTCCGCACAACGAGTCATTTGTATCGAAATATAAAAATAAAAAAGTTACTATATATGATACCACCTTGCGCGACGGCGAGCAGATGCCCGGCGTTTCTTTTTCGGCAGAGCAGAAGGTCGAGATAGCAGAACTGCTGGCAGACATCGGAGTGCCCCAGATAGAGGCGGGCTTTCCCGCGGTTTCCGAGAACGAGAAAAAGGCTGTGAAAAAAATCACGAAACTAAATACCGGCTCGGAGATTTTGGCCCTTTCGCGGCTCTCGAAAAAGGACATCGATGCTGCTATCGATTGTGATGTAAACATGACGATGCTCTTCGTGGCCAGCTCCGACATTCACCTCGAGCATAAGCTGAAGATGACCCGCGAGGACGTGAAAGCCAGGGTCGTCGATGCCATAGAGTATGCCAAAAGTCACGGAATTAAATTTAGTTTTAGTACAGAGGACAGCACGCGGACAGACCCCGCATTTCTTCTAGAACTGAGCAAGCTCGGCAAGGAAATGGGGGCCTGCAGGATAGGCATCACAGACACCACTGGCTGTATTTTGCCGGAGCCGCTCGGAAACCTAGTCGATGGGATGGTGGAGGTGGTCGGGACGCCGCTTTCGGTGCACCTCCACGACGACTTCGGATTGGCGCTGGCTAATGCCCTGTCGGCATTGGAGAACGGCGCGACCGACTTCGCCGTTACGGTGAACGGAATCGGTGAACGTGCAGGCAATCTGGCCCTCGAAAAACTGGTCGCTGCGCTTGAATTCGCTTATGGCGTCGAAACAGGAATAGACACCACCAGGTTGAAGGAGGTCTGCGAGAAGGTGACCAAAAATGCTGGCCTTCCGCTGTCTCGGAATCGCCCCTGGGTCGGCGAGAACGTGTTCCGACATGAATCCGGAATTCACGTCGCCGCAATAATGTCCGAGCCGCACACTTACGAATGCGTCCTGCCAGAGAAGGTGGGGGCCAGCAGGGAGATTCTGCTCGGCAAGCACAGCGGCGGGGCAGTTGTCCGCGGTCTCTTGGCTGAAATGCAAATTCGGCCGAACGATGCCCTCGTTTCAAAAATACTGGCCAAGGTGAAGGCAGGGGGCGAGTCGAACGGCTCGGTGAAGCCAGAGGAGTTCGAGCAAATGGTCCGCGCCGCAATGGAGGAATCAGATGTCACTTATTGAGCTGACGAAGGAGCTTGTATCGATAGCCAGTCATTCTGGTGAGACCGCTGAAATCGAGGATTATTTAGCAGAATACATAGGGAAAACCACAGACCCCGAGTTTATTGAGGTTCCGGGAATTGGACGGTGCGTTCTGGGCAGGGCAATCAACGACCCTGACCTCCCGACGATACTCCTCAACGGGCATCTGGACACCGTCGCGGTCTGCGAGGGCTGGAAGCACGACCCCTTTGCCGCAGAAATCGAGGACGGGACAATGTACGGCCTCGGATGCGCTGACATGAAGGGCGGTGTCGCCGTCGGTCTGGCTGTCTTCAGGGAAGCGGCAAAATCCGCCAACGTGATTTACTGCGGCACAATCGACGAGGAGGGCGATTCCGCGGGCGCCTTCGCGGTGCTGGACAAGGGCATCGAGGCAGACCTGTGTCTCACTCAAGAGCCGAGCAATCTGGACGTTATGCTCGGATGCCGCGGCAGGTACGTTATCGACGTGGAGGTCACTGGCAGGAGCGCGCACGGTGCCACACCCGAGCTCGGTGTGAACGCTGTCACCGAGGCCGCGAAACTGGTGGCCAGACTTGAAGAGCTGCCTATCCTGAGCCATGAAATACTGGGCTCCGGCTCGCTCTGCGTTCTCGACATGAGGGGCGGGACAGAAACTCTCTCAGTCCCGGAAAAATGCAATGTCAAGCTCGATAGGCACGTAGTGCCCGAGGATACTTCGGAGGCGGTCATTTCCGACATAAGACAGCTTGCCGGCTCGTTGAACAGCCCCGCGATTTTTGAGGTCGGCCTGAACAAGGAAAGGCCGACGCCGTTCCTGAAGCCCTATCTGACGTCCTCGACACCACTCGTAGAGCGGTTTCTGGAGATTGCCGGCGCGAAAAAAGTCTATGGGCGTTCCGTGGGCGATTACAACGCATTTGCGAAGGCGATGCCCACAGTCGTCTACGGACCGACTGGTAACAACTGGCACAGCGCCGACGAGTGGCTGGACGTTGCCTCGCTGGATGAATGCTTTGATGTTCATATGAGGTTTTTTGAAACATTGAGGGACAGTTCTCAAGACGCAGGGTTATAAATCAGCCAGCGCCTTCCTCGCCTTTTCTTCCCACAGCTTCATACCAATCTCTTGGAACATGGAGAGGGCTATATCGAGGTGTTCTTTGGCCTTCTCTGGTTCGCCCCTGGCCTTGAAGAGGGAGGCGTATTCGTAGTGCACCCTTGCCAATTCCTCTTTGTGTCCTACCTCTTCAAGGATTGTCTTGGCCTTTTTCAACTCTTCCGAGGCATTATCCCATTCCTTCATCTCCCGATGGACCATGGCCAATGTTCGGTGGCACAAGCCTTCTTCCCCCCTGGCCCCGATATCGGCAGCAATCTCCACTGCCTTTTCAACCTGTTCAAGGGCAGTCCGTGTACCGCCTTCTCCAAGTTTTAGCTCTGCCAGACTGCAAAGTGGGTGAATCGACAATTGTTTATCTCCTATCTCGAGACATATTGCCAGACAATCTTCATAGTGCTGCTTTGCCGTGTCCAGCTCACCCTTGGAATTGCATATCCTGCCTAAATTGTACATCGAGTACGCCAGGCCCTGCTTGTCTCCGATTTCCTCTCTTATTGCAAGACCGCGCCTATAAATGCCCAGGGCCCTGTCCAGCTCGCCTTTGGAATGATACAGGCCGCCGATGTTGTAGAGCGTGATCGAGATGCCCACCTTGCTCCCTAATTTTTCGGCAATCTCCAGACTGTGATTGAGAGCCTCCAGCGCCCTGTCCAACTCGCCCTTGTCCTGGTATAATACTCCAATGTTGTTCTGGGTCTGGGCGATACCCAGTATGTCTCCGATCTTTTCCCGTTTCTCAAGACTTTGTTTAAAGAACTCCAAAGAATCATCCAACTTTCCCATGCCATGGTACACACCGCCCACGTTGCCCAGCAGGAGTGCAACATCCTGCATGTTTCCAATTTTCTCAAAAATCTCCAGGCTGCGTCCGTAGAACTCCAGAGCATCATTCATTTCGCCCCTGGTATAATGCACGTTGCCTATGCCGTTTAGGACTGCAGCGATATCGTTTTCTCCTTTTCCCGGCTCGATGGTGTTCTCAACCTTCGTGAAAGTGTCCAGCGCTTCTTTGAACAGCTCCATGGCCTTATCGAATTCTCCCTTTCGCCAGAAAGTTGTCCCATCGCCAAGGAGTATCCGCCCCAGTTCCTGGGGGCTCGCGTCCTCCAGCACTTCTTTCGCTTTCCCCATTAATTCCAAGGACTTGTCGAAGTCCCCGCTATTTGTGTGGAGAGTTCCAATTTTCCTCAGCATCCTGGCCTTGGTTTCCTTGTCATCAGCGATATCCATTGCCTTCCGGAATTTCCCGATGGCCCCGTCGAAGTCTCCCATGATATTCTGGATGTCCCCGATTCTCTCCAGTATGTCCAGAGACCTGTCCCGGGCATAGGTTTTGTCGAGTCCGGAAAGCGCAGCCAGAGCCTCTCTGTAGAATTCCAATGCCTGCTCCATTGCATAGGAGCCCTCGGCCTTTTCTCCGGCCCTTGTGCAGTAATCGGTGCATTTCTTGTATTCCTTGGTTCTGGAGAAATGTCTGGCCAGGTCGTAAATCACTTCGTCCAACCTGTCTGCATAAGTAATTTCAAAATACTCCCCAAGGTTCTTGTGATGCCCGTTTTTCCATCTCTCTCCTATGCTGTTGTATATCACGCTTTGAAACACAGCATGGCTGAATTCTACGGTCCCGTTCTTTTTCAAAAGAATGCCCGATGCCAGCAATTTTTCGAGAGATGCATCCGGCTCCTTCATCAATCGATTGGATACCGCAAGGGACATGTCGAACCTCTGCCCGATGCAGGAAGCATACTCGACCATGGCCATGGTATCCGGGTCGAGAGCCTCCAACCTGCGGTTGACCACCTCCTCCACGGTAGCCGGAATTTGATATGACTCCGAAACCAAAGCATATCTGCCATCATGTTTTGCAATGCTGCCGTCATCATGCATCCCCTTGAGCATTTCTATGACAAAGAGCGGATTGCCTTTTGATTGTTCGTACAATCGTTCAGCCAGTGTAACAGGAAAATCGTTGTGGGCAAAGGTTTTGTCAATGATCTCAACAGTATTTTTTAGGTCCAGTTGTTCGAGGACCATCTCCTCCAGAATCTCCTCATTGTTCATGCCATCAATGATTTCCTGAAGATGGGCGGATTCCCTGGGCCTTAAGGTCGCCATGATGAGGATGTGGGAACTCCTGATGTTCCTTCCCAAGTAATTGAGCACGAACAGGGAGGACTCGTCTGCCCAGTGCAGGTCCTCCAGAAAGATTACCATGGGTTTTTCGGCTGATGAACGTTTCAGGACTTCAAGGATATCATCCGCAATCCTGATGCGCTCGTTCTCCAGTTTCACGCCCTCCAAGTCCCTCCTCACGAGGAACCCGGCATCTGCCAATTTCCTAATTTCCACTTGAATGGGTTCCAGTTCCTCCATCTTGCCGGTCCAGTTCTCCAGAATGTCGTGGTTCTTCTCCTCGATTTCCTGCAGGGTGCGCCTTATCACGCCCTTCATGTCGGGATGCTCGCTTCCACTGAACACCGCGGTCAGGAACAGATGCTCACCGTGCTCCATTAATATTTTCATGTCGCCGTATTCAAGCCTTCCGAGGCTCGCGTTCTTTCCGCCTTCCTGCCCGAAAGAATCGCTGTCGAACGAGTCCCTGACGAAGCCTTGAACAGCGGAGAGCATTCCGGCAAATATGTCGCCATCGAGTTCTTCGTCCCCGGATGAGGTCTGGGCTGCAAGCAAGCCGCTCCTGTTGACAGCAAATATTTTCACGAATTTTTTTATCTCCTGCTCCTCGAACAGCGGTTTCTCCATAACTTTCCCGAATGCCTTGGAAAATATCAAAAACGGCTGGCTGATATCTGCAGACGCTGCGCCGTTGAGGACCTTGACGTTCCGTGTCGCGGCCAATTCCCGAAAGGCATCTACCAGTCTGGTTTTCCCGATGCCGGCCTCGCCGGAGATGAATGTTGTCGAGCCTTTGCCCTCGATGGCATTGTCTAAGGATTGCTTTAGCTTGTCAAGTTCTTCCTCTCGACCGATAAGTTCTGTCTGTTGAAAGGCCGAATCACTCATCTGCCAACCCCTCCAGCGACTTCCTGCACTTCTCTTCCCACAGCTTCATGCCCATTTCTGAGAATATCGATAGTGCGTTCTCCAAATGCCCTTTGGCTTTACCCGGTTCATTCTTGGCCCTGAAAAGGAATGCGTATTCATAGAAGGTTTTTGCCAGCTCGAATCTGTTCTTCTCCTCCTTGAACATTTCGATCGCATTGTCAAATTCCTCTTCCGCCTTTTCGAACTCTCTCCTTTCTCTGAAAACCATTCCGGTGACCAGACGGCTCATGGCCTCATAGTTCTTGGCGCCGGTTTCGATAGATATTTCCAGCGCTTTCTTCGACACGTCCAGAGCTTTTTGCAGGTCCCCGAGATCGAGATGCAGTCTGGCAAGATTGTTCATCGTGCTCACGATGGCGCGTTTCTCCCCGATCTTCTTCCTTTTCTCAAGGCTTTGTCCATAATATTCGAGTGCCTTGTCCAGCTCTTCCCTCGCATGATAGATCATACCTGAATTGTTGAGCAGAACCGCGATGCCCCAGATATTTCCTATGTTCTTCAGGAGATTCAGGCTCTGCTTATAGTGCTCGAGCGCTTTATCCAGCTGGCCCTTATCAAAATACACGAGACCTATGTTGTTGTGCATGCCAGCGAGTCCATGTTTGTCCCCTATCTTCTCGTCTATCTCCAGACTTTGCCCGTAGTGTTCGAGCGCTTTGTCCAGTTCGTTCATTTCACGGTACATGAGGCCCATATTGTTGAGCGCGGCGGATATGCCTTCGTTATCGCCGATCTTTCTCATAACAGCCAGGCTCTTTGTGTAGAATATCAGGGCATCATCATGCTCTCCCTTGTGCAAATGAACATTGCCTATCGCACGAAGTGCGTCGCCCATGTCCTTCCTTTCATCCTTCTGGTCCTCGAATATATTCATGGCTCTGAGAAATAAAGGCAATGCGGTATCGTACTCACCTTTTCTCCAATGTACATAACCCTCGCCCACCAATATCCTGCCGAATTCCATGGTCATATTTTCTGCCAATGTGTTTTTTGCCATTTCATAGTGTTCAAGTGATCTATCCATTTCTCCCTTGTTTTCATATGCACTGCCGATGTTCCTGAGCATTCTGGCTTTTATCTCATTGTCTTCTATCGCCTCTTTTACTTTCCGGTAATTATCGATCGCGTTTTCATAATCTCCATATAATCTCTGAACATCCCCCAGCCTTTCCAGTATCTCATTCCTATTCTGGCCGGTTCTTATTTTCGATTTGGACTGAGCGCACAATGCAGCATTATAAAACACCGCCGCCTGCTCTGGCGCGAAGGCATTCTCAGCCTTTCCCGCGGCCCCGAGACAGTAATCAAAAGCCTTCTGATGTTCATTGCTTCTGGAAAAATGTCTCGCGAGTTCGTATAAAACATCATCCAATCGCCCCTTGTTGGCAGATTCATAATAGCCCCCTATGCTCTTGTGATATGCCACCTTCCAGCGCTCACCAATACTGCCGTAGGTCACATCCTTGAATATCGAATGCGTGAATTCTGCACTCCCATTCTGGACTGCTAGAATTCCTGCGGACAGGAGTTTATCGAACGCCGAGGGTGCATTTCTCAAACTCTGTAACGAAAACATGACTTCACGGTCGAATTCTCTGCCGATGCAGGAGGCATATTCGGCCAGTGCCATGGAGTCCGGCTCAAGCATTTGCAATCTCTGATGGGCCATCTCCTCGATTGTTCCTGGAATCACGTAATCATCGTCAACGAGAACGAATTCCCCATCCTGCCTGGCAATGTTGCCAGCCTCCGTCATGTGCCTGAGCATTTCGGTAACGAAGAACGGGTTGCCTTCACATTTGGCTGATATACTTTCGAACAGAGTGGATGGAAAAGCGTTCTTCGGGCAAATCGAATTGATGAGGGTCACTACCTTCTCGCCACCCAACCGTTCGAGATTTATCTGGGTTACAGTATCTTCTGCCTGCATTTTGTCAATCGTGTCTTTCAGGGCAGAACTATCCTCCGGTCTCAACGTGCCAAGAATCAATATGTTCTCTTCACGGACATTCCTGGCAAGATAGCTCAGAACGAAAAGGGAAGACTCGTCGGCCCAATGTAAATCTTCAAGCATCAACAAAAGTGGTTTCGACTTCGCCATCTCCACGATGATTCCAAGCACCTCGTCGGCTATCCTGACCCTCTCCTTGTCCAGTTGCACTCCTGCCAGCTCTCTGCGGACAAGGAATCTGATGTCAGCCAGTGCAGAAATCTTATCCTGCACAACGCTTGCTCCGAGCGGTTCGACTTGGCTCTCCTTCATTTCCTTGACCGCCTTCTTCAGCACCTCTCTCATGTCACCGGACTCGGCACCTTTGAAGATGGCGGCCAGGAAGAGATGTTTCGCGTGCTCGATAAGCACCTTCATGTCTCCATACTCTATTCTTCCCAACCCTGTATGTTGCTCGCCGCCGCTATCGAACGAATCCCTGACAAAATCCTGTACCGCCGATAGCATGCCGGCCAATGTTTCGGCTCCAAGTTCTTCCTCTCCTTCGGGTGATGCTTCGGCTATCAGGTTTCCGGAAAGGTCGACGGCGAAGATCTTTGTGAAGTGCTTGTACACCTGCTCTTCGAACAGGGGGCGCTCCATTTCCGTCAATGCCTTGGAGAAAATAAGGAAGGGATAGGTCTGGTCGTCAAGCGCCGCTCCGGACAGAATCTTAACATCTTTGTCAACGGCCTGCCGCCGGAACTCCTCGGCCAGCCATGTCTTGCCGATACCGGCCTCACCGGAAAGCAGCAAAGCAGAGCCGCTTCCATCGATGGCATTATCCAAAGAGTGCTTTAACTTGTTTAATTCATTTTCTCGACCAATAAGTTCTGGCTGCTGCAATGCTAACTCTTCCATCGACATTAAAAATGAATATACTACTCTTAACTCTTTCGCCATGAACCAAATAACTCAGTAAACTACCAGGCCATAAATGACCTGGCGTTGCGAATCTAGCCTGGAAGTTCACATTCAGGTAGCCATATGCTCAATAGCTTGAAGCCGGAAAATCTGGCTTCAAGACACGATAAATGGTTATCGATGAGCATACGGCGGCATTACGTTAGTGCTTGGCCGATTCATCCCTGGCCTAAAGACCAGGGGGTTCTCGACCTATTGCACTAAACAATAACCTTTATCTACTGGGCGTTATTCAGCAACGAGGCGAGTTTATGAAGGCTTTCAAAGTTACTGGCACATTCCTCATGGGCAGGCAGCGCGAGAAGTTCACGAAAGAGGTCGCGGCAGAAGATAAGAACGCGGCTATCGAGCACATCTACTCGGTGATAGGCAGCACGCACAACGTCAAAAGGCCCAAGATAGACATCGAGGATGTTTCGGCTCTCAAGCAGGACGAGATTTCGGACATTGTCATCGCGTACAAAGTAGGGGGCGGAGAATGAATGAGAAGGAGATACAGGAGGCGGCTACCCAGCTTGAATCCCTCCGGATCCATCTCGAAAACCTGAAGCAGCAGGATACCCTCCTCCGCACGATGAACGACGAGTACATGCAGGCCCGGGACACGCTGCTCAACCTCAAGGAACAGAAGAAGGACGGCCAGATGCTGGTGCCCGTGGGCGCGAACTGCTTCGTTTTCGCGAAGATAGACGACGCAAACAAGATTATATACAGTCTTGGCAGCAACATCGCGACAGAGGGCACGGCAGAGGATGCCATCGAAAGGCTTGACCGCAGAATCGCCGAGTTCAGCGACGCCGGGACCAAGCTGTCCCAGAGGATGACCGAAATAGACACAGAAGCCCAGACGCTCACCGCAGTGCTCCAGAAAGAGTACGAAAAGCACATGTGAGGTTTTCGATGTTCAAGTTCCTCCGCAACAAGCTGGACGGTTTTAAGAAAAAGGCAGGCGAGGAGCTCGGCGAAGAGGCGATCTCGGACGCCGGCGGCAAGAAGATAAGAGAAAATAAGCTGGATGACCTCCTGTGGGATTTGGAGGTCGGGCTGCACGAGGCTGACGTGGCAGTTGAAGTCATCGAGGCGCTCAAGGAGGAACTTAAGAGCGACCTTCTGGGCAAGAGAGTTGCCCGAGGTGCCGAGTTCGAAAAAGCGATACTGGACAGCATTAAATCATCACTTGAAAAGGTGCTCAGCATCGGCACGCTCGACTTCGACGAATACATTGCCAACGCGGAAAAACCGGTGAAACTCATGTTCGTGGGCGTCAACGGCACCGGAAAGACCACCGCAATCGCGAAGATAGGCAGCCGCCTCCGGAAGTCCGGCTACACGTTTGTCCTGGCCGCTGGCGACACCTTCCGCGCAGGGGCAATCGAACAACTGACCATTCATTCTGAAAGATTGGGCGTCAAGATAATCAAGCACCAGGCAGGCGGAGACCCCGCGGCGGTGGCTTACGATGCGGTCGAGCATGCAAGAGCCAGGCATAAGTCCGCCGTTCTCATAGAC
>DAOVGM010000010.1 GCA_030672365.1 Methanomassiliicoccales archaeon | reverse complement strand
AGCCGAATCCTCGGGCATGCAGAAGACGAACTGCTCGACCTTGTTGAACTGGTGGGTGCGCCACAACCCTCTTTCGTTGATACCGTGGGAGCCGATTTCCTTTCTGAAGCACATCGTGTATGCGAAGTATTTTTTAGGAAGCTGGCTCTCCTGAATTACCTCGTCTGTGTGCATTCCCAGAAGGCTGTACTCGCTCGTCCCGATTAGGCATAAATCATCTGTATCGACCTTGTAAATCGACTGCTCGAAACCTTCCATGTCCAGCGCGGCGGTCAGCACGTCCTTGTAGACCATCAGAGGCGGCTCGACATAGACGTAGCCCTTGTCCAGCATGTGCTCGATAGCGAATTGAATCAGGGCCTGGCTGAGAAGTGCCAGGTCGCCTTTGAGGAAGTAGAATCCGGTGCCCGAGGTCTTGGCCGACGACTCGAAGTCTGCCAGTCCCAGGTCATCCATAATCTCCACGTGGTTCTTCACCGGAAAATCGAACTGCCTGGGCGTGCCCCAGGTTCTGATTTCGACATTCTCGGACTCGTCTTTGCCGATTGGGGCGTCTGGGTGGAGGAGGTTGGGGAGTTCTGCCAGCAATGAATCTGCCTTTTGCTTGATATCTTTTGTAAGCGTGTCAATCTCATTGATTTCTTTTGGGATTTCAGAGATTCTTTTAATCGCGTGTTGCTTATTTATGGTTTCTTGTCCTCGTTTAATACGAACCATATCAAATCCTTTCTTGAACTCAGCCATTGCATGAGATAGCTCGTTTCTTTCATATTTCAATGCATTTACATCTTCCAAATTCTGACGCCACTGCTGGTCTATATCTATTAGTTCATCCAGCAGTGGAATTTTGTCCTCGGCACCTCTCTTCTCAAGATTCTCACGAACAGCGTCTGGCTTCTCTCTTATGAGCTTAATGTCCAACAATCCATTCACTCCTTTCTTGCCTTCAACACAATGTCCAACCACCATATAAATTTGATGGGATTTTTATGTTTGTTCCGCTACGAGCCTGTCCTTTCTGCGGCGGTAGGATTTTTCCGTCTCCACGGCGAAGAATACTGAGCTGGCTACAAGGATAGAGAGAAGTAGTTCGTTCAAAGGTAAATGCACTGTTTGGAACACATCCGCCAGCGGCTGAACGTATACCACAGCCAACTGCAGCAATGCACTCACCGCGACAGCAATGAGCAGGTATGGATTGGCAAAGAACTTCCTGGACAACACTGTGTCTTTTTCTATATGTATCGCAAGCACGTGCCAGAGTTGGAAAAACGCAATCGTCAGGAATGCCAGTGTCCGCGCCCGGTCTATATTTGCATCCGGGTCGCTGCCGAGCCCCCATACAAAGATGCTAAGCGTTCCGATGGTCATCAGAATGCCCACCCAGATAATGTGATAAACTATGCCGCCTGAGAAAATGCTCTCTTTGGGGTCCCTGGGGCGGCGCTTCATTATTCCCGCTTCCGGCGGCTCGACGCCCAGGCTTATCGCTGGCAGGCCGTCGGTTATCAGGTTTATCCAAAGTATCTGGATAGCTATCAAGGGAAGAGGCATGCCCATTAGAGCCGCGAGGAAAACGACCAAAACCTCTCCGGAGTTTGTGCTGAGCATATACCTGACGAACTTTCTGATATTGTCGTAAACACCTCTGCCTTCCTCTATTGCGTTGACTATCGATGCAAAGTTATCATCTGTCAAGACCATGTCTGCCGCTTCCTTGGAAACGTCGGTGCCAGTGATTCCCATCGCAACTCCGATGTCCGCTCTTTTCAGCGCGGGGGCGTCGTTGACTCCGTCGCCGGTCATCGCGACGATGTGGCCGCGTTTCTTCCAGGCGTCGATTATCCGCATCTTGTGCTCTGGCGAAACGCGTGCGAAAACCGCCACCCTCTCCACCACATTGAAGAGCTGGTCGTCGGTCATCTTGTCCAGCTCAACGCCTGTGTAGGCCAGCGAATTTTCGTCTGCAATGTCCATTTGCTTGGCAATGGCCATTGCAGTGAGCTTGTGGTCCCCGGTTATCATAACGACACGGATGCCTGCCTTCTTGCAGTT
Organism: Methanomassiliicoccales archaeon; assembly: GCA_030672365.1. Lineage (GTDB taxonomy): Archaea > Thermoplasmatota > Thermoplasmata > SG8-5 > JAGLSY01 > DAOVGM01. The sequence continues at coordinate 11,669 of DAOVGM010000010.1, read as the reverse complement.
GTTTATCGCCTCGATCGCCTCGGTCCTGGGGGCATCTATCATACCGGCCAGCCCCAGGAAAATCAGGTCGGACTCGGCGTTTTCCTGTGGAATCGGCTGTTCAGATTCCTTGTAGGCGAGAGCGAGGATGCGGTAAGCCTCGCCGGCCATCTCTTCATTTATCTCTTCGATCTGTTTCCTGTCCTCGTCGGTGAGTTCCATGATTTCGTCATTGACCAGTTTCTTGTTGCAGAGCGGTAGCACGCTGTCCATCGCGCCTTTGACAAATGCCACGTGACTTCCCGAGCTGTCCATATGTATCGTGGCCATGCGTTTTCGCTCTGAATCGAATGGGTTCTCCTCGATCCGGGGCATCTCTCCGAGAAGAATATGCTGTTCCAGGCCGGCTTTTTTCGCAGCCACAACGAACGCGCCTTCCGTCGAATCGCCTTGAATGACCCACTGGCCGTCTTCGAATACCAGGCTGGCGTCGTTGCACATCGTGCCCACTGTCAGTATTTTGCTCAATACCTGCCGCTCGTTCGGGTCCACATGTTCTCCGCCATGTTTGAAATGACCTTCTGGCTCATATCCCTCTCCCGAGACATAATATGAGTGTTCGAGAGTTCTTATAATCTTGATGTTCATTACTCCTTTTGTCAAAGTGCCGGTCTTGTCGGAACAGATGACGGTTGTGCTGCCCAGGGTCTCGACAGCAGGCAGCCTCCTGATCAGCGCGTGGCGCTTGACCATCCTCTGAAGTCCGAGAGCCAGACTAATCGTGACGACAGCAGGCAGCCCCTCGGGAATGGCCGCCACAGCCAAGCTCACCGCGATCATGAACATCTCGAGTATCTCGTCGGTGAGAGTTATCCCTGCCGGGGGGTCCATCATGAATCTGGCTATGCCTACAAAGAAAATAACTGCGCAGATGGCCAGTATCGCGATTCCGATTTGCTTGCCCATCTTGTGTAGTTTGACCTGGAGCGGGGTCGGCTCCAACTGCTCTTGGCGAATTATATCGGCAATTCGTCCGATTTCTGTCTGCATGCCAGTCTCGGTAATGATGGCTTTTCCACGGCCGTACTCGACTATCGTTGAACTGTAGGCCATGTTTCCACGGTCGCCGAGGAATATCTCTTTTTCATAAAGCTCGGAAGCGTTCTTTGATACGGGAGTGGACTCGCCGGTCAATGCCGATTCGTTTATTCTCAGGTTTGCGACCTCGATGATGCGGCAGTCCGCGGGAATCATGTCGCCGGTGTGCAAGACAATGATATCGCCGGGTACAAGCTCCCTGGCAGCCACCAGGTGCTCTTTTCCGTCCCTGAGCACGGTGGCGCTCGGGGCAGACATCGCCTTGAGGGCCAGCAGTGCCTTTTCTGCCTTGAACTCCTGTACAAAACCGAACACTGCGTTCAAAACCAAAATAATGCAGATCACGGTCGCGTCGATGTATTCACCGAGGGCGGCGGAGATGATGGTCGCGATGATCAGAATGATGACCATCATGTCCTTGAACTGGCTGAGAAATATCTTGAGGGAAGAGGTTCCCTTCTGAGCGGTAAGCTCGTTGGGGCCGTACCTCTCGAGACGACGGCCTGCATTTTCGGAAGACAGGCCAGTTGCCCCTGATTTCAAAGTGTGTAATGTCCGTTCTGGGGACAGAGTGTGCCACGGCTGAGTGGTCATGTGAACCTGCAATACATTTGGATTAATAAATGATATCGCTGGCCGACATAATTCCAGCCGCGTCGAGCAGGACATCGGGGGACGGGGATGTCCAGCACAGACGCGGAAGGGTGGGGGGGAACACCCAAAGAACGGGGCGGGCAGAATGAAAGACAGGCATGGGGAGCGCACACTGGCTGGGGTGGGAATTAAAAAAATCCCGGGAAGTGTGGGATGGCCTAATCTCCGCCTTCCTCGCCGCCCTCTTTCTTGGGCTTCTCCTTTTCATCGCCCTCGGGCTTCTCTGATGGCTCGGCCCCTTCTTCACCGGGTTCGCCTTCCTCGCCTTCGCCCTCTTCGGCTGCTATTGCAGCTGCAGCTTCGGCTTCCGCGGCAGCCGCAATTGCCTCGGCTTCCTTCGCCTCCCGAGCTGCCTGGGCGGCGGCTTCCTGCGCTGCCTTTATCTTGTCCAGCTCAGCCATGCTCATGAATTTGCTCGGCTCTTTGTTACACCTTTTGCATAGCCCGAAAATGTTGATTAATCGCGTCCTGCCACATCCCTTACACGGTCCCTGTGATTTCATGATATCTCCTCATTTCGCAACAAACAAATGGTACTTCTGTTCGGCTTCGGCTAGCTCAGACTCGATCCGCTTCGCGACCAGCTTATCCGGGTGGTGCACTGACGACACCCGTTCTTCAATGTCCTTGAAGGACTCGAAGAGCTTTTTCTTCCGCTCGTCGATGATAGTCCACATGGATTTCTTGCCTAAGCCAGGCAGTAGCTCCAGCATGTGAAACCGTGTCGTTATCGCCCTTGCCTCGTTGTAGAATTTTACGTATTCGGCTTCGCGCTCCACCACAATTTGCTGGATGACGAACGGAAGCTCACTCTGGGCGGCGTTGGTGAGGTCGTCATATCTCACCCGTCTCTTGACGTGCAGGATTTCGATGCGCTCCTCCACATTCTTACCTATGTAAACGCGGTCGCCGATAGTAAGAGTCACGTTGTTCTTCGGAGTCAGCTCGAACAGCTTGAACTCACTCTCACCCAACGCATAAGAAATCGGCTCCCTGCGGAACCCTCTCTTGTCAGCCCGGCCGTTGGGCAAATAATCTAAAATGTGCGCGTAATCTTCCACTTTTTCCACCTATCTATATTTGTCTATGATTTCAATTATCTGGTCTATTGTCTCGGACTCGAGTATGAACCTTTCCTTCGCAAAGATGGCCCTGACTTCCTCCGGGAACGTCGGCAGGATGTCGGTCAGCTTGCAGGCGTGGTAGTCGTTCAGTGCCTCGATTTTCACCAGCTCGCCGACCAGCTTTCTGGCATCCTTCGCGCTCAATTTGGCAAAGTGCTGGGCATGCACGAGCGAGTATTTCTGCTCCGTTGTGAGCTCTCTCTTCTCATGTTCCTTTTCGAGGATTTCCTTTACTTCGGCAAGCGTCAAACACTGGTCCTCGGTCATCAATTCACCCCTCTTGCCTTTTCAGATGCTCTGGACCGATAATTAATTCTTTCTCTTTATTGCCAGATTTTATTTTCAAAACATAGGCCTTGCCCTGTTTACCGACAATGGTGCCGGTCTCTCCCTGAAACCGAGTGTGTGGCTGGCCTCCGTGGACACTTGGTTCGATAACTACGCTGGCCTTGTCACCGACCTTGTAATTGGCAAAGCTCTTCGAGAGTGGCGGCAGGCCGCGGTCTCTAGGTGACTTACGCAGTACGGATCTCGTCCGCCTTCTGATTCCTTTTGAACTCCTTGCCATGTTTCTCAGCTCCTATGCCTTGTCCCGGATTTCCAGTACGTTCAGTTTCTCAACCTTGCAAACAACTCCCAGGGCTTCGGCAATACTCGGTGTCGTGCGTCCTTCGTCCCCATGAACGAATTCCTTCACGTACGTGCCTGCCTCAGCGACCAGTTCGAGTGTGGCCAGTTCATCGGCGTAACTTACCAATTCGAGGGTTTTCACGACCCTCGCTCTCGTCTTGTCCGCCCTTCTGTGCTTCACTCTGTTGGGGGTCTTCTGTGCAATGGTTTTACCACCGAGAGATGAAACTACTTCTTTAAGTTTTTCCTCGTCGATTTGGCCTCTGAAAGACACCGAAACCCGGTATTTTTTCTCGGGTCTGGCTGACTTAACGCGGATGACCTCTTTCCCGTCCGAAAGTCGAAGGTCGGAAACTTCGACTCCCTCACCCGAATTGTTGATTGAACTCTCGATCTCGTCGAATGGCAGGTTTCGTTTAACTGGCCATTTGATTTCGAGGACGAAGGGGCGACCCGTTCCAAGCATAAGTGCGTCGACGTCCTCGCGCCCCATTCCGTGGAACTTGTGGTCTATTCCCTCCGAATGCTTCATCACCTCTCGTCCTATAATTTCTTCGACACTGGTCTGATACATCTTGCCTGTATTGCTGCAACGCTCGCATCCTTTACCGAGGCATTTGCGACATGGCCAGCGGGTCTGCGGAATGCCGCGGACGAGCTTGCGGTAGCGGCCGTAGATGAAAAGCGGCGACACCTGGAGGTCTATCGAATCATACATCGTGTCCACAACCGTCACGATGTCCGGCTTGTCGAATGAAACCTCTTTGGCCGTCATATCATAGACGAGTTTTCCGACCTCTCGGTTGAACTCTGCCTTTATGGGCTCGCTGTGCTCGCCTGAAACCTCAGTCCAAAGGGTCTCTTCCTTCTCTATTATTTCTGGGTCGAACTTCGAGCCAACTAGGTATGTAGCATATTCCCAGTCGGATAATTTGGTCGTTACCAGTGATGCATATCTCGACCATTGGCCGGATATTCCGTCGCAGAGCCAGCAATCTTCCGGCTCTATTTGGGTTAGTTGGGTGTGGGTTCTGACTTCCGCACCCCTGACTTCATTCGGAATGCCGGTGCCGATCTTAGCAAGGAGTCGCCCGAGACAGTATTCGCACATTGGGTGGTCGGTTAAAAACTCGGTGTCCAGACCCGAAATTATTTTTTCAATGCTTTTTTGGTCTTCCGAACTCATCAATTCACCTTTCTTCGATAGTCTGGCCTAATTATTCTCGCCTTGTCTAACAAATCACGACAGATTTTACTTCTTCTTCATGAATATCTCGATTGACGAGACATTCGAGGTGCGTCCCTCTTCGCCTTCCAGAACTTCCGTTGAAATCTGGATGTTGTCCACTGTGGCTTCCGTGATGAATCGGTTCCTGACTATTTCCGCGACGTCGACGGCCTTGCTTATCGAGCGTCCTCTGGCCTTCACGATGACGTCATCTGAGCCGCTGTTGAATTGAGTTGCCACTGCCAGCACGTAGTTCATTGTTGGCTTTTTGCCGATGTAGATTATGTTATCATCTGTCATTTTTAACCCCCCTGAGGTACCTGTTAAGGTACGATAATAAGATATTCAATGGTATAAAAAAGTTACTGAGCATGCTGGCAGCCCTAATCTCAATTACTGTAAACCGATAGGCTTTTAATATTTGAATTGACTATGGGAACGAAATCGGGAGCACCTACTCAGGGCGCTGGCTGTCGGGGAAGCCAGCAATGAAATAGGAGGATTGTGACATGGAAGTCAACAGGATTCAGACATTCATAAAAGGCCTGGACAAAGAGATGGGTGGAGGAGTGCCAGATGGCAGCGTGGTTTTGATTGCCGGCAAACCGGGAACTATGAAATCATCTCTCGCCTTCAGCATACTTTATCACAATGCCAACCAGGAGGACATGACCGGCGTTTACGTAACACTGGAGCAGAGTCGTAACAGCTTGCTCCTCAACATGGACGGCCTTGGCATGAAGCTCAGCGGCCTCGAGAAAGAGATAAGCGTTCTGGACCTCGGAATGATTCGAAAGAAAATGACCCAGTTGACAAACCAGACCTGGATGGAGGTATTCAAAATGTACCTCCAGAATTTGAAAAAGAACATGAACATTAAAATCGTGGTCATCGATTCTTTGCCTGTACTGGAAATCATGGGCCGGTTTCAGAACCCGAGAGAGGAGTTATTCCACTTTTTCGAATGGCTGAGAGAGATGGAGGTCACCGCCTTCCTGATCACCGAGATGCAGCAGGGGTCAGACCAGTTCTGCAAATATGATGAGGATTTCCTGTCCGACGGAATCATTCACCTCGACCTGAAAAGAGAGGGGAACATGGTCAATCTCTTCCTGGGCGTCGTCAAAATGAGACAGACCGGCCACAAGAGAGGCTACAGCCCCCTAATATTCGACAAAGATGGTTTTGAAATTGTAACAGATTGAGACCTTATTTCGAATCGCTCCGCATCTCAGAATTTTAATCAAATACATAGCTTATAATTGATATGATACGTATTTGCTTTTGTAGTTGTGTACTTCTGTTGAAAAAATGCACAACTACAAAATGATGTGCATTTGACACAAAATTACCGCGCTCACACACGGGGCATGATAGTCTAGACCGCACCGAGCAGGTGAAAGGGGGACGGGGATGGCCCTAATTTGTGTCAAATGCACAAATTATTATTTCGGCGGCAGAGCCAGCCGAAATAAAGCGCTGGTGCGGAAGGGTGGGGGGAATATCGAGTGAATGGGGTGGGAAAGCTACCCCGCCAGATTTATAAAATCCTCGGCCCGATTATCTGCCAGAGTATCAGAAACAGTATGAAGAATGCGGTGGCGATGGTTATGCCGTCGACTGTTCTTACCCTCTTTTCTTCCTCTTGATTCGGCCTGAGCTTTTTGTAAATCGAATCGAGCCAGTCCCTGTAAATGTAACCGCCATCGAGCGGTACGGCGGGCAAGGCGTTCGTCAGCCCGACCATGAGGTTCAGCCAGAAGAGCCAGTAGAACGCGTTCGCCAATGTCCAGAACGCGCCCTCGGGAAGCGCCGACCAGAAACCGCTGATTTCGTAGAATTCGGTGGTCGTCCCCGATATCGGGCTCTTTTGGGAGAGTGGGAGCGTGACGTAGACCGCAATCGAGCGCAAAATACCTCCCTGCTCGTCTGCACCGGAAAACGGATGGTAAGCGGCTGTTGTCAAGTCCATAGTCTCGACACCCAGATATCCTTTGTTGACGTACCAATCGTAGATTTTTGAAACGTTGTCCTGGGAATAGCCCCAGTCCCTTCGTTCCAACAATGCCCTCGTGTAGTTGTCACCATAATTATTATCGTACAGGTCCCACCAGTAATATCCCTTGAATGTCAGATTAATTTGTTGGGTGACCTGGCCTTCGTTGAAATAATATTGAACTTCCACTGTTTGATTGGGTCTGGTCTGATTTAGGGCGTCGGATAAGTCCCCGTGGTCGTAAACGGCGGTTCCGTTTATCGAATAAATTATCATGCCAGGCTTAAGGCCAGAGATATTGGCAGGGGTGGGAATCGTGAAGTTCTGGCTCTCTATTGTGATGCTGTCCGAAACATTGGTTATTCCGACGCCGTCATGAGCGACAGTAACCGCGCTCATCATCACCACCGAGAACATGACTGCGCAGAAGCCGGCGACTATCATGTTCGAAGCCGGCCCTACCGCGAACATCCGCACACGGTTCTTCTTGGCAGCTGCCTTGATATCATCCTCATCCGGCTCGACGAAGGCGCCCATCGGAACAACGAAGAACACGAGGCCTAGGGACTTGATTTTGATATCTGCCAGTCTGCACAATATTCCGTGAGAGAATTCGTGGACGATTATCGCGACAGCCAGGCCGAAAATTCCGTACCAGAGGGGAATAAGCGGATTGACGCCGGGCAGTCCGAGGAGCATGTGCGGTTCGATGACCCTGGCCTCGGTAAGCAGGAAAACGTAGAAGGCCACAATGATGAGGGTGATGGTCATCGTGACCATGGCGACGCCTGTGATTCCGGTGCCGAGCCAGCCGTATACTTTAACGAATTTCTCCTTCTTCGCGACCCTGTCGATTAAAGCCCTGCCTACCTGTGTCTTCCAGAGGACGAAAGGACCTTGGAATGCGATGTTCTTCTTCTCCAGCGGCTCCCTGTATTTCTTGGCCAAGAGCCAGGCTGCGAACCACCAAAGCAATATCAGCGCGAGAACCAGCAGATACCAGTATATTATGTCCATTTCAATCCCTAGTCAACAGTGTCAATCCTAGTCAATCAGATGGCTGGGGATTATGAGTTTGTTTAATAAAACTACCGTTCACATGTCATGTGTTACTTGTCATATGTTTAATCTCCAGCGCCACGAGCAGGGCAGAGGGGGTAGGGTCTGCCCGGCGCAGTGGCGCAAGGGTGGGGGGTGTACAAAAATATGGGGTGGGCAAAAAAGACGGCCGGGGCGGGCAACAACCCACCCACTGGCTGGGGCGGGTCAATATGGTTTTTCGGCAAGGGCAACATTCATATTGCTATAACGCAATGTCAGTTGTTCATCGCCAGTTGAACGGTGTGTAAGATGATATACAAGGTGAATAAAAAGCACTCGAAGTCCAAGGTTATCGGGCTGATGCTGCCCCTTATCCAGCAGTGGTTCAATTCTAAATTTAAGACTCTAACGCCACCGCAATCCTATGCGATCCCGCTCATCCATGAACGCAAGAACGTGCTCATATCCTCACCCACCGGCTCCGGGAAGACCCTGACCGCTTTCCTGTCAATTATCAACGAGCTGATGATAAAGCAAGAGGAGGGAGAGCTAAAGGACGAAATCTACTGTCTTTATGTATCGCCTCTGAAAGCGCTGGCCAACGACATCGACAAGAACCTCAAACAGCCTTTGCGGGAAATGGAGGAGTTGGCGAATGAGACGGGGGAGCAGGTTCCGAAAGTTCGGGTCGCGGTCCGGTCAGGTGATACGACCAGTTACGAAAGACAGAAAATGGCGAGGAAACCTCCGCACATTTTGATTACAACCCCTGAATCACTGGCCATCATTCTATCGACCCCGAAGTTCAGCGAGAAGTTGCGAAGCGTCGAGTGGCTGATTGTGGACGAGATTCACGAGATTTGCAGTTCGAAGAGGGGTGGCATGCTCTCTATCTCACTGGAGCGGCTTGTGGGAAAGATTGAAAATGAGCCGGCGCGCATCGGCCTTTCAGCGACCCAGGCCCCCATCGATGAGATAGGGAGATATCTGGTCGGGTGGTCTGGGAGGAAGTCACGGGACGTTCACATCGTCGAGGCAAAAGGTGGTAAAGACTTCGATTTGAAGGTCATCACTCCGGTGGAGGACATCACCGCCCTGCCGTTCGAAATCGTCAATGCCAGGATGTATGAGATCTTGAAATCGCTCATAGACGAGCACACTACGACGCTCGTCTTCACCAACACCAGGAGTGGGGCTGAGATGGTCGTGCTCCGACTGACAGAGCTGGGGCTCGAAAACATCGCCGCACATCATGGGAGTTTGAGCCGCGAGACCCGCCTGGACGTCGAGAACCGACTGAAGAACGGCGAGTTGAAGGCCGTCGTCTCGTCGACTTCCCTCGAACTGGGCATCGACATCGGGTCGATAGATTTGGTTTGCCAGATCGGCTCCCCTAAGTCCATCGCGAAAGGACTTCAGCGTGTTGGACGGTCCGGTCATGGGGTCGGCGAGAAAAGTAAAGGAAGATTCATGGTGTTCGATAATGACGATCTGGTCGAGTGCGCTGTGCTGGCTCGGAAGGCCTCGGAGGGATTTATCGACCGCGTTTCGATTCCGCAAAACAGCCTTGACGTGCTGGCCCAGACGATCGTCGGCATGTCACTGGAGAAACGGTGGGAAATCGAGGATGCCTTTAAAATCATCAGGAATTCGTACACCTTTCACAAGCTGGCAAAGAAGGATTACTTGGCAGTTCTGCGGTATCTCGGAAGCCGTGACATGCCCAATGTGTACTCGAAGATCTGGCTCGATGAGGAAGAGGGCACTTTCGGCCGCAAAAAGGGCTCGCGGCTGATCTATTACCTCAACAGCGGGACCATCGCCGAGGAGGCGAATTTTAAGGTGTACTCTGACCGTGGCGGACGTCTGGGCGAGCTGTCGGAGGGTTTTGTCGAGAGGCTGTCACCTGGCGACGTTTTTGTCCTTGGCGGAAAGAGTTACGAATTCGACAGGGCGCGCGGCATGTCCCTCTTCGTGAAGGACGCGACCGGCAGGCGGCCCACGGTGCCCTCGTGGACTGGCGAGATGTTGCCCAGGAGCTTTGACCTGTCACTGGAGATTTCCGGGTTCAGAAACGAGGTGAAAAAGCGGCTGCTGGCGGGACTACAACCGACAGAAGCACGGCTGCTGGCAGGGGACGACGGACTGCATGACTGGCTCATGAAAAATTATCACCTCGACGCGAGCGGCGCTACGAGTATCATTTCTTACTTCAAGGAGCAGCTGGCCTTTTCTTCTGATGCTAAGACACCTTCAGAAGCCTCCGAGAAGTTGCCGACGCGGGAGAATGCGGTCATCGAGGGATTTCAGGACTCGCTCGGAAATCACAATCTTATCTTTCACTATTGCTTCGGCAGGCGGGTGAACGACGCCCTGTCCAGAGCCTACGCGATGGCTTTGTCGAACAAGTACAACACGAACGTTCGGGTGTCTATCACGGACGACAATTTCATGCTGACAGCGCCACGGGAAATTAAATTGGCGGATGTGGAAAAGCTGGTGGTGTCGAAGAATCTGGCCGGCCTTCTGAAGGAGGCCGTCGTCGAAACGGAGCTGTTCAAACAGAGATTCAGGCACTGCAGCACGAGGAGTTTCATGGTCCTGCGGAACTACAAGGGGCGGGATGTGCCGGTCGGCCGCCAGCATCAGCGCTCGCAGAAGGTCTTGCGAGCCATTGGCTATAACGAAAAATTTCCGATTGTGAAGGAGACCTACAGCGAAATCATGAACCAGGTGATGGACCTGGGAAATTCGGTGGCCGTGCTAGACGAGGTTGCCAAAAACGATATCAAAATCAAGTATCTGGCCTACTCGGACATCCCGTCGCCGTTCGCGCACAACGTGGTGCTCGCAGGCATGTCCGACATCGTTCTCATGCACGACCGCTCGACCCTGTTAAAGGAACTGCACCAGAAGGTTCTGGCCAGGGTCGGGGGCGATGAAGCGATTCGCCCCCAGTTCGATTCTGAAGTGGTGGGGAACCACTTCAGGGAAAAGATGCTGGCTGTCGGCTCGAAGGACGACATCGTGCCACTCCTGAAACAGGTCGGCCCCCTGGAGCTGTTCCATCGAAAGGGCAGGAACATCTACGATTTTTCAAATGCTGGAACGGAGGTGTTGGCCCGGTGGTGCACCGAGCTGGTGAACGACGGTGCTCTATCATCTCTCTGGGCCGGAAAGAGCCTGTGGGCGCCGACCTCGGAGCTGGAGAATTATTATCCTACTTATGCCATGATTTCCGGCGGCGGCCAGGATGAGATTGGTGTCGCCGAAATCCTCTCTAAATCTAAGAAATCGATTTCGGTGGTCGACATCTCGAAGAAGCTGGATTGGGAGACCGGCCGCGTCCGCCGTATCCTCGGAATCCTTGAAAAACAGTACCGCGTTTCGAAGACCGGCATCGACGCGAAGGGCTATCCGCTCTGGTCGAGAATTGACGTCAAGCCGGCACGAGAGAATAAGAAATTCTTGCAGAGAAGAATTTCTTCTCATCTCGAATACTTCGCGCCGCTCACACTCGATGAGCTGGCATTCGATTTGGGACTGAAAACGAAGCAGATTCAGCCCGCCCTTGAGGCTCTGGAAATCGGCGGCGACGTGATTTCCGGCGCGTTCTCCGAATCCGGAGTCCAGTATATACTCTCGAGGGACCTGGCCAACCTTCTTGGCGGCGACGGTGAGAATATCGTGACCCAGGGCCAGATATCCGACTTTCTGTTGAAAAAGCATTTCTCGGGGTTCGATTCGATTGACGATTTCTTCGAGATATACGGCACAGTCGGAATGGTTTTCGACGTCGTGAAAAGATGCGGTCTGGCTGTCATGGATGAATGGGAGAAAATGCGTGCTGAGCGGGGCATTCTGCACGGCAGATTTCGGGATGGCTCCGTCTGTTTCGTGCGAAAGAAGGAGGCGCCCA
>DAOVGM010000088.1 GCA_030672365.1 Methanomassiliicoccales archaeon | reverse complement strand
TCTTGTTCTGCTTGTTCAGGCCGACATTGCCGAAATCGGTGGGGTTCTTGGCAGTGGTGAGGGCCATCGTCGCCTTCGCGTTCTTCTCCTTGTGGTACTTGTAGAGAGCGCCCATGTCGATATCGGCAAGCACATCGCCACTGGCCACGACGAAAGTCTCGTCGAGAAAATCAGCCACCTTCTTAACGGCACCCGCGGTTCCCATGGGCTCCCCCTCGAAAGAATACAGGATAGTGGCGCCGTATTGCGAGCCGTCGCCTATTCTTTTGATGAGGCGGTCGGAAAGATAGCCAGTTGTCACAATTATTTCCTTGAAACCGCCCTTGACGAGGGAGCGGATAACAAAATCGATGCAGGGCTTTCCCGCGACCGGGATAAGCGGTTTCGGGCGGTATTCGGTGAGCGGTCTGAGCCGTTTTCCCACACCTCCGGCGAGTATGACGGCCTTTTTGTTGTTCGACATCAAATCTCGACCTTACCCTTTTTGAGAAGCTCTTCCAGAGCCTTCTTCGCTGCCTTGTCTTTTGATTTATCGGAGTCCATGGTCTTTTTCACTTGAATGTTGTGGTCCTTTATCGCCTTCCTGCCTGCTCTTGCCTCGTCCCGCTTCTCGTTGCGGATGGCCATCAACTTCTGCCGCATCTCCTGCGCCTTCTCGTGATAATGGTTGGCCTTTTCCTTCATGGCCAGAAATCCCTCGTGGTTCTTGTTCGATTCGATGGTCAGATGGGTCAGGGACTTCATCGAGGTGCTGATTGTATCATGAATCTTGTTGATCTCCTTGGACAACTTCACAACTTTTTTGTGCTCCTCGTCGGCCATCTCGAAGAGCTCGGTTATCGAAGCATCCACCTTTTGCACCTCTGCAAAAATCTTGTCCTCCTCTTCCTTCAAACTCTCCAGCCGTTCCAAATTCTTGAGCTTTTCCTTTATGGTGTCCAGCAGTTCGTTTTCCTTATGGAGTGACATGGGCACAGTCTGCTGTTTTATATCCGCATATTTCAGGTCTGCCTTGGTGGTTTCAATTTCTTTTTTCACGGAGCCGGGTATGCCCTTTTTCTTGCTGCGCTTCTGGGCGATGAGGGCCTTTGCCTTGTCCTGGTACGCGTTCCTGCGGGTCTTGTGCTTGCGCATCATGACGACCAGCTCGTGCCTCTTCTCCCTCATCTCTTTTGTTTCGTCCAGTATCCGGCGCTTCTCGGCGTTGAGCACGTTCCGGCTCTCTGCGAACTCTTTGGCTTTGTCATTGTACTCGTTCCTCTTCTCGATGAGGCTGCTATGTCTGAGCTCTGCGCCTTCCAGTTCACTTTTAGGTTTTTTCTGCATTTTAAGATTCCACCAAGGTAAAATCGGATTGAAGGATAATAAGGTGTTATAAATAATCCTTTCGCTATATGCCAGTTAGTTTTTAACGATTTTAACCAACATATCGGCAATGTCATTGATTTGAATCGGGGATAAAGTCACCGCGCGCTCGTCCGCATGAGGAATATCGTCGACCATCGACTTCAAATCAACTTTGCTGGCTCCCAGTTGCCGATGCTCGGATACCAGCGCGTTCCGGATTTTGCGGTTTTTATGTGAAAAAATGACTCGAACGACGAGGAAATAAAAATCCTTGTCCGGCGGGGTGAATTCCGGGGCACGGGGCACAATCTCGACAACAGCCGAATCGACCTTCGGGACCGGATAAAATGCGCCCTTAGGAACGAGCTTGACAATCTCTGAGTCAGCATGGTAACCGGCTAATACGGAAATCCGTGAATATGCACGACTTCCCGGCTTCGCCACCAGGTGCTTTGCGAACTCTTTCTGGAACATGAGAATTCCCCTGTCAAAATCATGGGCCAGCAGTTTGGCGGTTATCTCCGAGGAAATGTGATAGGGAAGGTTCGAGACGACCTTGTCGAACTCCGGCAGCTCGATATCCAACACATCGGCGCAAATCACCTCAACGCCCAACTCGTTTTTCAGATAACCGGCCAGCGTCGGGTCCTTCTCGATTATGATGATGTTTTCCGTCTTCTCGAGAATGAGCCTCGTCAAGATTCCCAGGCCGGCGCCGATTTCGAGGACTGTTTCATTGGATTCGATATCCGCTTTATCGACCTGCCACCTCGCGATGTTGCTGTCAATTAGGAAGTGCTGCCCCTTTTTTTTCGATGGCATAAAATTCAACTTTTTCATTGTTTTTTGTACTTCCGAAACGTTCATTGTCTGGAAATCAGCCAGGCATTATAAAAGCCTTGTCATCCGATTTTTATATCGGTCGTAAATTTACCATAAGGGTTATTTGGAACAAGCGCATACACGCGCTCGACCTGGAGGTAGCCATACTTGGAAGAAAATACAAGCGGAAACAAGTTGAAAGTTCTCGATCAAATCAAGAAGGCAGAGGAAAAAACGGAGCTGCAAAAAAAGACCGCCGGGGAAGAAAAGGAACGAATAATCAGAGAATCGAGGAAGGAAGCACTCAAAATAAATGACAACGCAAGGGAAGAGGCACAGAATTTGTACAAGGCCAGGCTCGAGCAGGCTCAAAGGGAAATAGAAGAAGTGAAAAACCGCATCGTCGGCGAAGGAACGAGAAAGGCAGAGGAGCTCAAGGCCAAAGCCAAAGGAAACAGCGAGAAGGCGGTAGAGCTATTGGTCAGGAAATTCGAAAGCGAGGTAGGCGATGTTAAGACCTAAGGAGATGGACAGAATCCTTGTCGTCGGTCCGAAGGGACACATGGAGGATGCCATCGAAATTCTGCATTCTCTGGAAGTAATTCACATAATGGATTTTCAAGAGCCAGATGACAATTTTTCGTTGGGCTCACCAACATCCAAGGCCAACGAGATATCGGAAAATCTCGTCAAGCTCCGGTCGATATCCAACACACTTCAAATAGAGGAGGAAATAGCAGAGTCAAAAGAGGACCTGGCCAAGGAAGACATAACTAACAAGATTTTGACACTGGAACTGAACATTAACGAGGAGGCCGAGTCCAAGAAGGAAGTCGAGGAGGTTCTGACCGAAACCAAAACACACATCGAGATCCTGAAACCTTTTGCACTCCTCGGCCTGCCGTTTGATTATTATCATGATTACAACAGTCTGGCAGTATTCGTCGGAGTGACAGGCAAGGCTCTTGAGGATATTAGCCAGATTACCGAGGAATTCGAGATAGTAAAGAAGGATATCACCATCGCGCTTTTCGTCAACAATAAATTTAGAAACGAAATGGAATCATACCTGACCGAGAAGAACTTTTCTCCGCTGGACATTCCAGAGAAAAGCGGCGACCCCGGAGCACGACTTAAGGAATTAGAGTCTCACAGGGACTCCCTAGAGAAGAAACTGGAAGAGGTCGAAGGAAGGCTTTCAAAACTCAGGGAAAAGCATGCCGAGTTCATACTGGAGGCAGAACAATATCTCTCTGTGGAGATTGAAAAGGCCGAGGCACCGTTGCTCTTCGCCACTACCGAGCATTCGTTCGTGGTTGATGGCTGGGTGCCAACAGAAAAATTCGATTTGATAAGCAACAAACTCGGTGAGGTTGGGGACTTGCACATAGAGAACATCCGGGATGGCGGGGAAGAGGATGCGCCTATTTTGCTCGACAATCCGAGAGCATCCAGGCCTTTCGAGTTCCTGATACACCTTTTTTCCACACCCAGTTACAAAGAGTTTGACCCCACATTTATAGTGTCGCTGATTTTCCCGGTGTTCTTCGGGTTCATGATAGGTGATTTCGGTTATGGAGTCATGATGATGGGTCTCGGGTACCTGATGTGGAAGAAACTGGAATCGATTCCCGCACTTCAGGAGATTGGCCAGATACTTATAATGGGCGGTATATTCGCCCTGCTTTTCGGGCTGCTGGTTTTCGGGGAGGCGTTTGCGATCCCGTTCCATGCTGCGACAGGGCATTCAGAGATTCCCACGGTTCACGGTGCCGAGAGCTGGTCCATTATTCTGGGACTGGACATACCCTTTCATGCCTCGATTCACAAGCTGGAGAACATCGTTGATCTCCTCCTTATATCGATCATCGGGGCCCTTGTTCACCTTGGAGCAGGTTACATACTTGGTTTCTTCAACGAGATCAAGCACGACAAGAAGCACGCGGTCGCCAAGATAGGATGGCTTCTCATCCTGTTCGGCCTTTTCATCCAGCTCATGCTCATGGGCCAGCACAATCGTGTAGGCGGCTTCTTCATCAATGGTATGTTCAGCTTCCTGCCGATGACCGGCATTGTATTGGGAGGAATAACTATTTCTTACGTCAGTATCGGCTTAATTGCGGTCGGCACAATCATGTTCCTGCCAGCTGAGGGGCCGTTGGCCGTTGTGGAGATCATCGGGCTGGTTGCTAACATGCTGTCCTACACAAGGCTGGCCGGCATCGCTGTTGCCAAGGGTGCGGTCGCGGTCGCGTTCAACGTAATGCTGCTTCCCATGCTGTTCAGCGGTAACGTTTTGTTTATAATACTGGGCATCGTGTTCCTGTTTATGGCACACGCGATGGTCCTTATATTGGGGGCGCTGGCCTCGGGCATTCAGACCCTCAGGCTTAATTATGTGGAATTCTTCCTCAAGTTCTATGAAGGTAATGGCATCCCGTTCAAACCATTCGGGGGCAAGAAGGAGGTCATCACATGATGGTTATCGATTTAACAAGAAGGAGGTCTGGTGATTTGGCGAGAGCTAAAAAGCAGACCTGCTTGAATAAGCATAAAAATAAAGGAGGTATAGAAAATGGCTGACGACGGCATGATCGCCATATCAGTGGCCATGATAATGATTGGTACTGGCTTTGCTGCCGCCTGGGCTGAAAAAGTCGTGGGTGGTGCAGCAGTTGGCGCAATGGCGGAAAAACCGGAATTGTTCGGTAAAGGACTGACAATGATGGTATTGCCAGAGACCATAGTTATCTTCGGATTTGCTATGGCGTTTCTCCTGATGCAAAAAATGGGAGAAGCAGGTGTAACACCTTAGATATAGGCAGACAGAGGTAAAAAGCATGGCGCTAGAATCTGTAATCCAAGGTATATTGGATGAAGGAAAGAAAGAGGCAGAGAAGACAATCGCCGAAGGCCGGAAAGAGCGGGATGA
This sequence comes from Methanomassiliicoccales archaeon, assembly GCA_030672365.1. Taxonomy (GTDB): domain Archaea; phylum Thermoplasmatota; class Thermoplasmata; order SG8-5; family JAGLSY01; genus DAOVGM01. Next base: position 3,450 of record DAOVGM010000088.1, on the reverse strand, counting down.
CAATCTGAGCAGAACGAGAAAGGAAGGCGAAAAAATTATAGCAGCGAAGAAGGTCGAAGCAGAGAAACAGGCAGAGAGAATTAAAACTCAAGAAACAGCAAGGGCGGAAATCGAGTCCAAGAAAGTGGTTCTCAAGGCCCAAAAAGAATCTCTGGACGAGATTTACTCTCTAACACTGCAACGTTTGAGCGAGCGCTGGAGCGGAAAATTGATAGAAGAGATATTCAGGCAGAAGTCCGGCGAGCTCAAAAATTGCAGTGTGTACTCTAACAAGGCAGACCGCCAGACAGTCGAGAGAATGGCTTCGTCGCACGGCTGCAAATTCGGAGGAGAGATAGATTGTCACGGTGGCATTATAATAGAGAACGAGGACAAAACCGTGAGAACAGACTATCTATTGGAGACAATCTTGCAAACGATCTGGGATGATTCGGCTATCGAGGTCACTTCTCTTCTTTGGGAGGATAAGCCAAATGAGCGAGTTGGTCCAGCAGATTAAACAGTATCCGATAAAGCTGATAAGGAAAATTCCGATAGACAGAGGTAACTATCCTTATGTCTGCGCAAGGCTGAGAGCGAAGAAATCTCTCCTTTATCCTCCAGAAATGTACCAGAAGTTCCTTCAGATGGAAATTTCTCAAATAAGTAGAACTATCGGTGAAGGACAGTATAAAGACGAGATACTGGCTCTCGGCGTTAAGCACAGCGGCGTTGACCTCATCGAAATGGCGACAAGCGAGAACCTGGCGCAAACCTACACCAAGATATTGGATTTCTCTGAAGGACATCTGAAGGACATCATTTCAAAGTTCATCGACAGGTGGGACGTGTTCAATCTCCAGACGATTATGAGAGGTTTATTCTACGGTGCTGATTGTCAGGAAATATGGGAGGACATCGTAGCCGCTGGCTCTTTATCCGAAGATTTTCTCAGGCAGTTGACAGAAAAGGAGAGCGTCGACGAGGTGATCGAGGCTTTGGAAGGCACGATTTACTACGAACCCCTTATCGAGGCCAGGGAAACATATGGTGGCGACGCTTGCATCTATGGTGAGGAATGCACAGTTGCTCATTACGAGGATGTGCTTCATTGCTCGTATTATTTCAACCTGCTGGAGACCGTCCAGGAGTCGAACATTCCGAACAAATTGTTCTTGCAGTTCATAAAGATGGAGATAGATATGATTAACTTGAGAACGCTCCTCAGGCTCACCCTCGGGGAGGCGGAGATTGCGAAGCCGAATTTTATAGAGGGGGGGCTTGAGATGAGCCTGGAGGACCTTGAGGGATTGGTCGAGCTGGATTGGGATGACCTTCTGGTCCGGTTGGACAAGTATCCGTTTTACGAAACAATAAAAAATGACCTCGTTCAGGCCAAGATTAAAGGCCTGAACGAGGTCATGAGGATTTTGGAGAAGCATATTTTGAGAGAGGCTTCGCGATATGCCAACCTTCATCCGCTCTCGATACTGCCGGTTCTGGATTTCATGATTGCTAAAAGGAAGGAAGTGGACAATTTGAGGATCATTGCCAGGGGAAAAGCGAGCGAATTGGATAACGAGGTGATAAGGAACCTTCTTGTCATTTAGGTGATATAATGGAACTGGCTGTAGTAGGTAATGATGAATTCGCCCTTGGTTTCCGATTGGTCGGGATAAGGAAGGTCGTATGTTGCGCAGATGATGATCTCGAAAACGAGGTGAATAACGTTCTCGTAAACGAGAACATTGGCATATTGGTACTTCATGAGGATTGTATGTGTAACCTCTCCACTTCCCTGAGGACCAAGTTGAGGGAAAGCGTCCGACCGGTCCTGATAACGGTCGGGCAGGAAGAGGAAGACCTGAGAGAGAAGGTCAGGAGAGCTATCGGGATAGATCTATATGTTGCAAAATGAGGATGTGATGCAATGGCTGCAAGTGTGAATGAGAGCGCAGGAAAAGAGAAAGGCGGCGCGATATTTCGCGTGGCGGGGCCTGTCGTAACGGCGACAGGCCTCAGCCCCAGGATGTACGACGTCGTTTATGTCGGAGAGGAAAGGCTGATGGGCGAGGTCATCGGGATCGAGAGGGACAAGACCGTAATCCAGGTGTATGAGGACACTACTGGCATAAAACCCGGAGAGCTGGTGGTAGACACCGGCAAACCCCTTGTTCTGGAACTCGGGCCCGGATTGCTGAGAAGCATTTACGACGGCATCCAGAGGCCCTTGCCGGTGCTGAAGGACAAGATGGGCGATTACATCGAGAGGGGAGTCACGGCACCGGGCCTTGACAGGGAAAAGACCTGGGGCTTCGTGCCGACTGTAAATGAAGGTGACGTGATATCCGGAGGAGCGATAATCGGCACCGTCAAGGAGGCGGAGCACATCGAGCACAGGATCCTGGTACCAGTCGATGTCGAAGGCACTGTCCAGAGTATTAAAGAGGGCAACTTCAAGGTCGACGATACGGTTTGCACCCTCGACAACGGCAAGGACCTGATGATGATGCAGACCTGGCCTGTCAGAATTCCGCGACCCTTCAAGCAGAAGCTCATGCCAGAAATTCCCCTTATCACGGGGCAGAGGGTTTTGGACACCTTTTTCCCGCTGGCCAAGGGTGGAACGGCGGCGATCCCCGGCGGTTTCGGTACCGGAAAGACGGTTACACAGCACCAGCTGTCCAAGTGGAGTGACGCGAAGATAGTGGTCTATGTCGGATGCGGCGAGCGCGGAAATGAGATGACCGAGGTTCTCACGGAATTCCCGGAGCTGGAGGATCCCTGGACAGGCGCCCCGTTGATGCAGCGGACCATCCTCATCGCCAACACCTCCAACATGCCGGTGGCCGCAAGGGAAGCATCCGTATACACAGGCGTTACGATGGCCGAGTACTTCAGGGACATGGGCTACCACGTGTCGCTCATGGCCGACAGCACGTCCAGGTGGGCGGAGGCGATGCGCGAGATTTCGTCCAGGCTGGAGGAGATGCCGGGTGAAGAGGGATATCCGGCATACCTATCCGCCAAACTTTCGGAATTCTACGAACGTGCCGGTCGCGTGATTGCGTTGAACGGTTCCGAGGGCTCGGTTTCAATCATCGGCGCCGTATCGCCACCTGGGGGAGATTTCTCGGAGCCAGTAACTCAAGGAACGCTCAGAATAGTCAAGGTATTCTGGGCATTGGACACAAAACTCAGAGAGAGAAGGCACTTTCCGGCCATTAACTGGCTGACGAGTTACAGCCTTTACCTGCAAACTTTGGAGGACTGGATGACGAAGGAGATCGCCGACGACTTTCTGAAGCTCAGAGGATGGGCTATGGCCGTTCTTCAGAAGGAGGCGGAGTTGCAAGAAATCGTCCAGCTGGTCGGTTCGGATGCATTGCCGGAGGAGGAGCGATTGACACTGGAAGTGGCCCGAATGATCAGAGAGATTTTCCTGCAGCAGAATGCATACCACGACGTCGA
>DAOVGM010000080.1 GCA_030672365.1 Methanomassiliicoccales archaeon | reverse complement strand
CATATCCAAGGCGGTTTTGACCTCCGCCCCTTTCCCTTTCGCATCCTGGATGAGCCTCTTGGCTTTTTCGACCTTGGATTTCACCTGTTTCGAAATTTTGTCTTTCTTCGCCATGAATGAGCCACCACGTTACACAGAGTTTTGGTCAGGAAACATACACCTGATGAATCAGCCAACAATCAACCTAAATGATTACCTCCGCCTCTACTTTGATATTGCAAACGGATTAATAATAATTATGGCTTCAAGAAGTTCATATAATTTACAATAAATGAAGTGACGCGGGCCATGAACTGTTTGTCCGTTTCACGTTTTTGACTGCTGGCTCATGTTTGAGTGAATCAATCGCAGGCGTCGCTTGTGGCCAGTTCCTTTGTTTAGCCACAAGCATTGCAGGAGCCGCAGGTCTGGCAGCCCTGGGTGCCCTCGTCGGAAATCGAAACAACTTTTATCTTGAAGTTCAAGGTCTTGCCGGCCAGCGGGTGGTTGCAGTCTATCTTGACATCCTTTTCTCCGACCTCGATGACAGTGCCCCGGGCCATTTTGCCATCATCGGTGCTGACGAGAAGCATCTGGCCTGCCTCGATGTCCTTTCTCGGTATCTTCTCCTTCGGAAAATCCACGATGAGTTTGTCATTATAATTTCCGTAGGCATCGTCTGGCAGAATCTTGATTTCCTTTTCCTTGTTGAGTTCCATCTCCTTCACGCCGTTCTCGAATCCGGGGATTATCTGGCCTTGCCCGACCTGGAATTCCAAGGGAAAACCATGATTATCGGTGCTGTCGAAAACCTCTCCGTCATCCAGCGTTCCGGTGTATTCGACCTTGACAAATTTTCCGTCCTCAATTGGCATATCGTCATCCTCTTATTTCATATGAGGCTGTCCTAACGGCTACCGCCATCATAATCCTCCTACTTCGTAGTAGGCTTTCCAAACAGCTAGCGCCATTAGGAATCCTCCTTGGCCAGTTATATTGACCAGTCGTATAAGTAGTTGATGGCTGAATTTTGCCAACTGGAAAATTGGAAGTGGGCCCGCCCAGATACTGACGAAAAGGATGTGAAGACAAGACAATACCTTTTCGTCCAAATCCAGGCAGTTCGCTGAGAAAACAATTATGGGCCCGCCCAGATTTGAACTGGAGTTACTACCACCCCAAGGTAGAAGGATGCCATTGTAGCAGGAACGGGTTCTTGGCGGCTGCCTTCCCCGTTCATGAAGCTACCCCACGGGCCCTTTCTATCGCTGGGTAATTAAAAGTCGGTATAAAGGTTTACCTTTTGATTTAATCGAATGGCATGACCTCATCGACAAGGTCGACGTGGCTCAATATCATTCTGCGGCAGCAGTATCTGTCGACTCCGAGGTCGTCCAGTACTTCCTGCGGGTCTTCACCCTTCCCGGTTCTTTCGACGAACGTCTCGTACGCCGAGCCGATGACTTTCCCACATGTAAAACATCGAACAGGAACCATCATTTTATTTCTCTCCTTTCCAAGGAATTAACATTTGATAATCACCTGTAAGATTTCTGGCGCTTCTTCCTGGCACCGCGCCCCAGCGGCTTCTTCGGAAGCTTTCTCCGGGGATCGTTCACCAGCAGGCTTCGGTCGTATTGCTTGAAGAGCGTTTCCAGTTCTTTATCCTCATGGAACTGTACCAGTCCCTTCGCAATGGCGGTTCTCGTCGCCGATGCCCGGCCCATAACTCCGCCCCCATTTACGCTGACGTCGATGTCGACCTTCTCCGCCTTCTTTCCTGCTAACAGAAGGGCTTCCTGAATTTTCAGTCTGGCTAGTTCGGGTGTCAGTATCTCGAGAGGTATCTTGTTGATTCTCACGCGGCCCTTGCCTTTCTTTACGGATGCACGGGCGATTGCGGTCTTGCGTTTTCCGCTCGTGTTAACAACCTTTGTAGCCTTTGCCATTTTCACACCTCAGAACTTCGCACCCAGACCTCTGGATATATCTGCCAAGGACATCTTGCTCCTTGACCCTTTCTCCAGCGCGTTTTCGATGACCAGGAAGTCCTTTCCCTCGAATTCTTTGGGAACATCGATGTAAGCCATCAACCGCCTGTACGCCGCGCGCCCTCTCGGTTCCTGATACGGGATCATGCCGCGGACCGTCCTTCGGAACAGGCGGTCCGGCATCCTCGGATAATAGGGTCCCTTTCTCTTATGCCCTTTGAGGCCGCGATTGCGCCTTTGCATATAATCCTGGAGAATTTCTTCTTTCCTACCGGTCACGACGATCTTGTCGGCGTTGACGACCACGATTTCCTCGCCGTTCAGAATTTGCTTTGCGACATAGGTGGCCAATCGTCCCATGACGTGTTCGGTCCCGTCGATGATCTCCAGTTTTCTCACCCCATGATTCTGATTCCGCTTCCCTTCGGATTTTCTGCCATCAACTCGTTCAGTGTGAAGTATTTGCCGCCTGCGCCCTTGACCTTCTTTCTGGCCGATTCAGACGCGTTGAAAGCTGCGATGTTGACCGCCTTCGTCAGCTCGCCCGAGCCAAGCAATTTACCCGCAATCACGACTGTCTGCTTAGCCTCGACGTGCCTATCCAGTTCTCCGACGTTAACCTCAGCCCATCTGGACAAAGGTTTTTCGAGCCGCTTCGCAACATCGCGCCAGACCGCAGCGTCGTTCTCCCGCGAAACTCGCTTGAGCTCCAGCAGGAGTTCGTGAATGTTCGGATTTGTCTTCTTAATTTGCTTCAATATGGCTCCTCCAGGAAGGTATCCCCCTTATCTACATCTCTATAATAAACCTTTGCACAGTTTATATATATGGCACAGGCAATTTAACCCTCATGGGGCAGACGCTGGTTGCTTTCGATGACTCCGAGTTCTCGTACAAGGCATTAGACAAGGCTATGTCCCTGGCGCACGAGGACGACGAGCTCATTATTTTGTATGTCATTCCCGCGGCCCTAATCAAGGAATTCGAGGATTTTGATTCCGAGGTATCGCGTTCTAAAGCGCAGGAGATCGTGAACAAAGGGGTGAACAAGGCGAAGGCCAGAGGTTTGAAAGTGATTGGCGTCGTGAAGGAGGGCGACATCGCCGAAACAATCATTGACTTCGCCAACACGATGCAGTGCAGTCTCATAGTCATGGGCTCGAAAGGCGTCAGCAAAATCGGGCGGTTCGCACTCGGAAGCGTCGCAGATAAAGTTACGAGGCACTCGGACAAGCCAGTGCTTATTGTCAGATGATTTTTTGGGCCTTATAATGTAGCTTCGAAATCATCAACCGTCAACTTGAAATCGTCGTCGACCGCGATTTTTCCCTGCCCTTTGAGAACTTCCCGTGTTAGCAGCCAGTAAACGAGAGCCAGCGACCTGCGGCCCTTGTTGTTCGAGGGTATGACCATATCCACGTTCTTGGTCTCGTTGTTTGCGTCGCAAAGCCCGATGATGGGAATTCCGACCTTGATAGCCTCGCGGATTGCCTGCTGGTCTGCCGCAGGATCAGTGACAAAAATAATATTGGGCTCGATGAAATCCCTGAGGTTGTAGTTCGTCAGCGTGCCGGGTATGAAACGGCCAGCCAGTACTTGGGCGCCGATAGTCTTCGCGAACGTCTTTGCCGGTTTTTTGCCGTACTGCCTTGCTGACACGACCAAAATCTCACTGGGGTCGTAGCGGGCCAACATCTGAGCCGAGGTTTTGATTCTTTCATCGGTCTTCTTCACGTCCAGAACGTATAAACCATCGTTCCTGACCTTGAAAAGGAAAGGCTTCATGTCCGCGCTTTTCTGCTGTGTACCGATGTGAACACCGGATGTTAGGTAGGCCTCCTCCGGTATCAGGAGTTTTTTGTCAGCTTCCGCCGGTTTTTCCTCAACAGCGGGTTTTTCTGACGGTTCCTTACCCTTAGAAGTATCTTCTGGCTCGGGCTTTTTCTTGGATTTCGGTTTGGTCTCTTCTTTAGGTTCCTTTTCCGGTTTTTTGGTCTTCGGTTCATCGACCTTCGGTTCTTCGACCGGCTCCTTTTCGGGAGTGGATTCCTCCACTTTTGGCTCTTCGACCACCGGTTCCTCTTTCTGTTCTTCGGCTGCTTCATCCTTCACCTTTTCGTCTGCCATTTTTTCACTCCCTCTTTTTCAAAGTGCTGATTTCAGCCCTCCATGTCCTCTTGGATTCTGATTAACTCGTTTAATTTAGCGATTCTCTCGCCGCCCACTGCCCCCGTTTTAATGGCGTGGGAGCCGAAAGCCACACCCAGGTGCGCAATCGTTTCGTCTGTCGTCTCGCCGCTCCTGTGCGAAATCACGGTCTCGAAGCCGTTCTTGTTGGCCAGCTCCACCGTCGCAATTGTATCGGTGAGTGTGCCGATTTGATTCGGCTTGATTAATATTGAGTTCGTAGCGCCCATCTCTATGCCCTTAGCCAGACGCTCCCTATTCGTCACGTACAGGTCGTCCCCGACCACCAAGCATTTACCACCGACAGCTTGCGTCAACTTCGCATAATTGGCGAAGTCGTTCTGGTCCAGTGGATCTTCAAGAATATGCAACTCGAAGTCCTCGGTGAGCTTGATCATGTAATCGATCTGCTGGTCCGGTGTCAGCGTCTTGTCCTTGTATTTGTACGACTGGCCATCGTAAAGCTCGGAGGCCGCGACGTCCAGCGACGGCATGATTTTGAAGCCGACCTCGCTCGACACCTCGTCACAGGTTTCCCGCAGAACCTCCAGCGCCTTCTCGTTGGTCAGTTTCGCGACCCAGGCACCCTCGTCGCCCTTGCCGATTGCGGAATCAGGCAACAGTGCCTTCAGCTTCTTGCCCACGCGCTTGTGGGCCTCCGCATTCGCAAAAACGTTCTGCTGGGCAGACGGGCCAGTCGAAATAACCAGGAACTCCTGGATGTCCGTTCCTCCTATGGCGTGCCGACCCCCGCCGATGAGGTTTCCCAGCGGATACGGAATGTGTGATTTGAACGCCCCCGCAACGTACTGATAAAGCGGAATTCCGAGAGTCGAAGCAGCAGCTTTGGCCACGGCCAGCGACGTGGCCACCGCCACATTCCCGCCGATTCTGGCGAAGTTCGGCGTGCCGTCGATCTGATGCAGCAGATCATCTATTTCTTTTTGCTGCATGACATCCGCGCCGATAAGCTGGGGCTCGATGTCGTCCTCGAAAATCGTGATGGCCGTGTCGATGCCCGCTTCAGGCAGGGCTTTGACCTCGTGCTCTCCGGTGCTGGCTCCGCTCGGGGCGGCCAGTATGCCGTAGCCGTTCTCGGTCAGAACTTCGACCTCGACAGTCTGGTTTCCCCTGCTGTCCAGAACCTTTCTGATAAAAATCTGTTCGATGAAGCTCATCCAGCACGACCTCTCTTGACGGTAATCGGCAGCAAGCCTTGGTCGAATTCCCTCAATGCGATGTCGATGGGGTCGATCATGCCTTCCGGAACTTTCATGAGAATCGGGGCGCCCATGCTTATCTGCAATCCTCTGGCGCCGATTATTCTAGCAAGTTCGAATCTAGTGTACTGCATGGTTTCACCTATGAAGTTCTCCGTAGATATGGCTATCTGTTATAAATGTTTTGGAGAAGTGGCCGCCTGAAAAACCGTTTGTGTTTCTTGTCGTCCATTTTGAAGAAAAACGCGATGTACATAAAGATTGAAATGATGTAGAATATCGAACCGAGGTAGAACGGGAAGGCGTAATTGGAGCCCTCGATCCAGAGGAACCCGCCTATGAAAACCCCTACGGCATGGGTGACCATCCAAGCGAACGCCATACTGCTTTGTGCGGTCGCTCTGAAAGAATGCGGAACCTTCGAGTGCATGAAGGCTGTGAATATCGGGTGGGGAACATTCATCATCGCGGCCCTGAACACGAACAGGTATATCACAATGCCCAGCCAGGGCACGATCGGAATCAATAGCAGGGCGAATATGGATGATACATGGAAACTGACCACCGTGAGCACGGTCCCCCCTTTTTCCGCTATCCTCGGCAGGATATAGGTGATCGCGACCATCGTGAAGGATAGAATGGCGAATATGATGCCGATCTCAGAAAGGTCGAGGTCGAACTTGTATAAGAAGAACAGCTGGAAATACGGTACGAACAATCCGGCACCTATGCCTACCATGGCTTGCGGCAAGGAGAACTTGAGGATCAGGCCCCAAGGGCGTTTGAGCACGTTGCCCTGTCTGTCCTTTTCCCTGGGTGTTACATGATCTTTTTTTATGCGGGTAAAAAGGAAGGCCGCCAGAAATTGGAGCAGGATGGCGATGACGAAGACCATCCGATAGGCCTCGAGGTCACCGAACCTGAAGAAGTCGATGAAGAACAGGGGTATGAGACCTGCCAGGATTGTCATCGAGCCAGAGCCCATCAGCCCTGCCATCGAGTTAAGGCTGAAGAGGTACTTCCTGCGTTTTGTCTTGCATTTTTCGGCGAGCCAGGCACCGAAAGCCGGACCAATCATTCCCCCTCCTATCCCGACGAGGAAGGACGACACGAAGAAGAGCCCGGTGACCTCCGTGAGGACTAGGATGAGCATGCCGATGATGTTTGTGGCGATTCCGAAGAGCAGGATGTTCTTCTTGCCGTATCTGTCAGCCAGTATCCCCGCCCCGAGGAGGACAGCCACCATGGCAAGCTCGTTGACCAACATCAGCGAGCCGAACAATGTCGGTGAGTGTCCGAGCGCGTCCAGGTAAAGAACAAGTATGAAACCGTAGAGGGCGCCCCCCAGCTGGTTGATCAGCTGCGCTTTGATGAGGAACTTCGCGCCCCTGCTGAAACCGCAGTACCTGGCATACAGACCTCGACCCATTGCTCAGGGTGAATGGATGCATGAATAATTATTTATCCCATATCTGAATGCAAATCCAGTGACATGGCAAACATCGAGGACCAGATAAAGGACATCGAGGACGAGATTCAGAAAACGCCCTACAACAAGAACACCCAGCACCACATCGGTAAGCTGAAGGCAAAGCTGGCCAGGCTCAAGGACGAGCAGGAAAAGAGAAGGGCGGCGGCATCCGGAGGCGGCAAATCTTATGGCATCAAAAAATCAGGTAATGCGACAGTGGCCCTCGTAGGATTCCCGTCGGTCGGTAAATCAACACTTCTCAACAAGGTGACGGACGCCAACAGCGATGTCGGAAGGTACGATTTCACAACGCTGGACGTAGTTCCCGGAATCATGGATTACAAGGGCGCGAAAATCCAAATCCTCGACCTGCCCGGTATCATCAAGGGCGCGTCCAAGGGCAAAGGCCGCGGAAGAGAGGTTATCGCGGCAGCCAGAACTGCAGACCTCCTGATCCTGATGGTGGACGTTTTCAGGTACGAGCTCAAGGTCATAATCGAGGAGCTGAGAAAAGCCGGCCTCAGGTTGAACGAAAGGCCTGTCAACATTCGAATTTACAAGACGCACAGGGGTGGCATCAACGTCAGCCAGACAGTCGAGCTCACTCACATGGACAAGGAGATGGTCAGGGGCGTCGTGTCGTCATACGGCATAATCAACGCCGACATCGTCCTGCGGCAGGACATCAACGAGGACCAGCTCATCGATTACATGTCAGGCAACAAGGTGTATGTGGACGCCCTCGTCGTTCTCAACAAGATAGACCTTTTACCCGAAGAAGAGGTCCAAAAGATCATAGATACCCTGGAAGACTGGCACGTGTTCCCGATGTCTGCCGAGAAGGACATCCACATCGACAAATTTAAAGACGCAGTGTTTGACATATGCGAGTTCATCCGCGTATTCCTGAAACCGCAGGGCCAGGAGGCGGATCTCGTCGAGCCGCTGGTCATCAAAGAGGATTCGACGGTCGGCATGGTCTGCGATTACCTGCATCGTGATTTTAGAGAAAAATTCAGATATGCCAGGATATGGGGGCAGTCTGCCAAATATCCCGGCCAGAGGGTCGGTATCGAGCATGTTATCAAGGATGAAGATTTGTTGAGTATTGTGGTGAGGAAATAGTGTTAGACACCCCATACATTTGGTACTCCCCATTCCAGCCAGTTGTTGTGGCCCACCCCGTACTTTTGTGATTCCCCCCACCCTTTCGCTCCTGCGCTGGACGTGCCCGTTCCCCCCACGTCCTGCTCGGAGCGAACTGGATAAACTGGACACCCTCAAACCTATTATATTTGGTTGCTTTTCAAGTGTCGATTGTATGGACTTTGGGTTATCTAAGGAACAGAAAATGATCCAGGCGATGGTTCGCGAGTTTACCGACACCGAGGTCAGGCCCATTGCCCAGGAGATCGATGAGAGTGGTGAGTTCCCTTGGGCGACCTTGAAGAAATCCGCAAAGCTGAACCTCATGGGAATGACAGTTCCGAAGGAGTACGGCGGGGCGGGTGTCGATTCCATTTCCTATGCAATTGCCATCGAGGAGATTTCCAAGGTCTGCGGCTCGACGAGCGTCATACTGGCTGTTCACAATTCGGTTGGTACGTATCCTATCTACAAGCTGGGGACGGAGGAGCAGAAGCAGAGATTCGTCGTGCCATTGGCCAGAGGGGAAAAGCTCGGTGCCTTCGCCCTGACCGAACCAAGTGCCGGCTCAGATGCGGGAGCAGTGCAGACGAAGGCAGTTTTGGACGGCGATGACTACATTCTGGACGGCAATAAGATCTTCATCACAAGCGGCTGCGAGGCGGACACCTGCATCGTGATCGCCTCCACAGACCCCCCAAAAGGCCAGAGGGGGCTAAGCGCTTTCATCGTTGAAAAGGGCATGCCTGGCTATACCTATGGGACAATCGAGGACAAGATGGGTGTCCGGGCATCGGCGACGACAGAACTGGTATTCGAGAACTGCCGCATTCCGAAGGCCAATCTTCTCGGAAATGAAGGCGACGGCTTCAAAATCTCGATGATGTCGCTGGATGCCGGTCGCATCGGCATCGCCGCGCAGGCTGTCGGCATAGCCCAGGGCGCGATGGACGAGTCGGTTAAGTACGCGAAAGAGCGCGAGCAGTTCGGCAGGCCCATCGGCAAGTTCCAGGCGATTCAATGGATGCTGGCGGACATGGCGACCAAGATCGAGGCAGCCAGACATCTTGTTTATAATGCAGCTCACCTCAAGGACATCGGAGCCAAATTTTCAAAGGAGAGCGCGATGGCGAAGCTCTACGCCTCGCGGATTGCCAGGGAGGTTACGTCAGACGCCGTCCAGATACACGGTGGCTATGGCTACACGAAGGACTACCCAGTCGAGCGCTTTTACAGGGATGCGAAAGTCACCGAGATTTATGAAGGGACCTCGGAAGTCCAGAAGATGGTTATAGCAGGCCAGATTTTGAAATAATCTGGCCGTCCAATTCATCCATATAAGTAAATAATCAATGTCACGGTCAGACTTATCGCTCCGATGATTGCCGCAATCCATCGTGGATCCTCGAACCACCGCTCCTTGGGAACGTTGACGATGATCGTCGACGGCTCCTTCTGTTGCCGGGGCTGCGGTGCCTCCGGCTCTTTTTTCTGCTCTTCCTTCGGCTGACTGGCTTGTTTTTGTTTCTCCTCTTCCAGCTTCAACCGTTTCTTTTCCAGCTTGTATTCGGCCTTCAGCCGTTTTTTCTCAGTCTTTTCCTCGTCAGAGCCCATGGTTTCACTGTCCAGAAATCGGCATTGCTCTATAAAATAATTTAGTTGAAGATGGCCAGTTTCAAAAGCACGTAGACCACGAAGATCGCAATCAGAACGACTCCTGTAATCTTTAATCGGCCGATTCTCCTGCCGCGCCACATAAGGCCGACGGCTATACAAGTTGCCATTGTCCAGTACGGTATGTCGAACCAAAGGAGAGCGGTGTCGAAGGTGTAGCCGGCAAACACAGCGCCGATGCCGAACGAGAACAACGGGTCGGTGATGTTCGAGCCCAATAAAGCTCCCAACGAAATTCCGGGCGCCTTTTTCCGCATGCCAGATATTGCTACCGACAGCTCTGGAAGGGCAGCACCCGGCCCCACGATCAGAATGCCGATGAGAGTGGTGTCGACACGGAGCTGGTGCGCAATCTCGACCGCATTGTCGACGACCAGCTTGCCGCCGATGATGAGAATCACCAGTCCGATGATGATGTGGCCGACCTGGCTGGACGTCTTGATCTTCCGATATTTTTTTCTCTTGTGGTGGTTGTTCTTCGCATCGAACCTGTGGTCCTTGAAGAGAATAAAAAGATAGATCAGGTATATCGTGATAAGTGTGGCAGCCTCCCACCGCTCTACCCTTCCGTCATATCCTGTGATGAAAACACCGGATATGGCGATAAAGAGCATCGGCACCTCCCTTTTGAAGGTTTTCGTGGTGGCGTACATTATCCCGAAGAGTGCCGCGGCACCCAAAATGAACGTGATCTGTGATATCTGGCTGCCGATAATGAGGCCCACCGCGACACCGCTCGCTTCAGGCTGTCCACCCATGATCTTCAGGCCGGAATATATGTTGGTCGTGATCTCCGGAAGCGACGTTCCGATGGAGACCAGTGTGAGACCGATGATTGCGTGGGATATTCCGAACTTTAGAGCCAGTCTTTTGGATGCGTCGACTGTCAGTTCGCTCCCCCGCCAGAGGAACGCCAGCCCGAGTATGACCAGAAGGACTTCGAAGAACATAGATTAACGTCCAGATGCCGCATATTATCGATGAATATAAATGTGACCCCAGAGACTACAAAAATCTTTTATACAACACCCCTATACACACAAACAATGAGCCCGGCGACTATAATAATTAGATAGAGTTGTCATCCGCCCAGCTCATGCCAGACACTTTTTCTGGAGGCTTATTATGGGTTCTGATGTCGAAAAAATTTTCGAAGACGTTTCGTCGTTCGTCCGCTTCCCCGACAAGGAGAAGGAAGTACTTCACTTTTGGAAAGAGCAGGACATCTTCGGCAAACTGAGAAAGAAGAATGCTGGCCAAGAGAAGTTTGTCTTTCTCGAAGGCCCCCCCACGGCGAACGGCATTCCTCACATCGGTCATTCTGCAGGCAGAGCCATCAAAGACACGTTCCTGAGGTACAATGCGATGTCCGGCAAGGACGTTGTTCCGTGGATTGCCGGCTGGGACTGCCACGGCCTCCCAGTTGAAATAGAGGTGGAGAAGGAACTGGGATTGAAATCGAAGAAGGAAGTCATCGAGTTCGGAATTGCGGAATTTAACCATCTCTGCCGGAAGAGCGTGATGCGCTACGAGGGCAAGTGGAAGGAGATGAGCGAGCGAATCGGTTTCTGGATAGACATGGAGAACCCCTACGTTACGATGACGAACGAGTACGTCGAGAGCGTCTGGTGGTCGCTTTCCGAGCTCTACAAGAAAGGGCTGCTGCAGAAAGGCCACTACATCGTGCCTTACTGCCCGAGATGCGGAACACCGCTGTCCAGCCATGAGGTGGCACAGGGTTACGAGGAG
>DAOVGM010000022.1 GCA_030672365.1 Methanomassiliicoccales archaeon | reverse complement strand
CGAGGCGACCTCCTCCGATGGTCTGACGTGGATTAAACAAGGGGTGGCCGTTGACTCTGGGGTCGCGCCTGAGCTGGATGTGAGTGTCAGATACTGCTCTGCAATGTTCGACGGAGACGTTCTGAGAATCTGGTATGGTGGACATAGTGGCACGCGGAGAATTTTCCTGGCGGAGAGAACCGGCGACGAGAACAAAACAGACATTAAAATATACTGGACTGGCTCAATTTCGGCAGACGTCATCGACTACGAGATCTTCCGCTCGAATAACCTGTCTGCTTTGGGCACTGAAATCTACGGCACGACCGGGGACCTGGCCGTCCCCGAGCCTGGGCTCGGGGATGGCAACACTTCCAATTATTATTACCAGATCAGGGCGAGAGATCGCGCCAGGAACTACGGCCAGTGTTCCACAATTGTCGGAAAGGCGGGAATGGAAATCGAGCCCGGCTGGAACCTGATTTCGACGCCGTTTCCGCAGACCGGTGAGCCGCTATACTCTGCACTTGCCACGATTGCTGGCTATGAGAGCGTATGGTATTATAACGCCTCTGATTTAGTTGATCATTGGAAATTGAACGTCACCGCCAGAGATCCGGTTTTAAACGAGTTGAACTCGGTTGACAACAAGATGGCACTCTGGGTATATGCGCCCGGTGTCGATGTCTTCGCCACCGTCGGCGAGGTAGTTGACATATCGATAGACCTCCTTATCGGCTGGAATTTTGTCTCATATCCTTTCCACGATTCCATGTCAGTTCAGGACGCGCTCTCAGGTCTTTCTTACGACACTGTCGGGGCCCAAAATAGCAGCCAGCCGTACAATGTAGAGGAGCTGCAGGTGACAGATATGATGCACCCGGGAAAAGGATACTGGCTGTACATAACTGAGGCAGACACCTGGGTTGCGGACAACATATAATTTTAAATCTGGCGAGTCGTTCTTCACCCGATGGAATTTTCCAGGGACAATGCCATGAAAATGCTGATGAAACTGCTAGAGGCGAAGTCGGAGCCAGACTGCGATAAATCTCAAGTTATCGAGGTTATGACAAGCATGCTCGAAAACCTCGGCATGAAAGTCACCAGGCACGAGAACGACGGCGCGCCGGCCCTCTACGCTGTCCACGGCACTCCCACGATAATGTTCTCCGGCCATCTGGACACGGTTAATCTGGGAACAGGATGGACGAAGGAGCAGGGGCAAATCGAGGGCGACAGAATTTACGGCCGCGGGGTCTTAGACATGAAAGGCCCCTGTGTATCGATACTGCTCGCAGCCAGCAAGATTATCGAGACTGGGCAGGGCATTGCCTTGACCTTCACGACCGACGAGGAGGTCAGCATGGCAGGCGCGGAGGTGCTGGCCCGGGAACATCCAGAGATAAATGAAATTCCGCTGATAGTCGTTGCCGAGCCCACCGATATGGTGCCGGTTACCGAAGAGAAGGGAGTTTTGCAGGTCAAGGTGCTGGCCGAAGGGAAGAGCGCACATGCCAGCATGACGGAGACAGGCGACAGCGCAATCAACAAGTTGCTAGCCTCCCTCGAACGTCTGAAGAGTTCCGATTTCTTCGGCGAGACGAGCGAAGAGCCGATCACCTTCAACATCAGCATGATTTCAGGCGGCGAGCTCATAAACATGGTGGCCAGCAAGGCCGAAGCCAGCATCGACATCCGTTACAGCCCGGACTTCACGAAATACGATGTCTACGACAAGTTGGAGCAGACAATGTCGCCCGACGGCCAGCTGGTTTTTGAAATATTACACAAGATTCCGGAAATCAAATCGCGGATTTCCAGCGATTTGATGGCTATAATCAAAAATGAGTTCTCGAAGGCGGGAAAGGTGCCGTATGCGACCGAAATGGCTATATTCGGCCAGACGAATCCGAACGTCATTCTTTTCGGCCCCGGATATCCGAAGCCGGCCCATCAGCCCGACGAGTGGATTGAAATCGATGCGATTTCAAACGGAGCCAGCGCCTTCATTCGGCTTGCGGAGCTCGTAAACGAACGCCTGCAGAGCTAAGCATGCCGGCCACAGCCCCCGCTCTCTCATAATCAACGACGAGCATGACCCGGGAATGCTCGGCAGCCAGACGTCCGGTTTCCCTCGCAATCTTGTCCTCTCGGGCTTGCTCCATGCTCCGGAGACCCTTCGAGCGGTTCACGATTTTGTCCCACTCGACAGTGAACTCCTGCGCGGTCTTGCTGTAGAACTTCTTCTTGGCCAGCGTCCTTTGTTTAGATGGCTGGCGGAGCCATTCCAGACCAGAGACGTAGTGGCAGTAGAGGTCTGTGAACTCCACGTCGTCGAAATCGACCGGATACAGCGGAATTTTCTCCTTATCGCACAGCCTCCAGGCCTCGACAAAGCACGGCGGCGGCTTCTTCACTTCGCCGAACCTTTTCAGCCCCTCGACGTAGAACTCCTCCTCGATGTTGTCCAGTTCCGCCATGTCAGCACCAGAGCCGATGTGCTCTAACATCGCCTGCAACTGCTCCTTTGAAATCGAAATGGCAACAGCATCCGGCTGAAATGATTTAGAGGACTGTCGAACGGCCTCGGATTCCGAAACGAGGCCGCGCACCGCCCCGACAACCAGCACCTCGCCGCCACCCACAACCATCAGCATCCCCCCATTTCATGTGGGGCTGTTGAATGTGTTCGCTTCTGCTCACTCATTCAATCCGACCCCCTGTCGTCGATTATCTGGATTATCTTTTTCTTCTCGTGAATTGTGCCCAGCTCCGAATACTCGATTAACGGCGTGCCCTCGAGACTGACCCGCCCCTTCCGCCGTTCGACGAAGAACACGGATTTCCGTTCCAGGAGTTTAGAAATGTTAGCCATCACCCTGGCTCTCCTTTTTATGTGGGAGTCCAGCTGGCCAACCCCCGTGAACAGAAGATTCCTGCGGTCTGAAGTAAGCGCGTCGAACGGGCACCTGTTCGTTAACTGAACGGAATACCCCATGTCGTGCAGCTGCTCGAAAATCGCCTTCATCATGTCGGGCACGACGGCCCCGTCCATATCAAGAGAACCTTCGTAGTACTTCTGCGAGATCGACAGCGGGTCGATGGGGTTTATCAGCTCGATGCCCAGATGCTCCTCCAGGCGTATCGCAGCCTCGAGCTTGGCCCCCATGCCGTCCTCATACATCTGGATAGTCCGTCTCGAGACCCCCGCAACCTCAGCCAGTTCTCCGAGGGACATGCCCTTTTCCCGCATTTCGCGCAGCACATCGCTGTCCAGACGAACGTACAGACCTCCCGGCGCAGAATAGACCATCGGCGGCACCCCCTCGACAAAAAGGTCGAAGAGCGTGTTGCGGGTGAAGGCCGGTATTCCATATCTCGAATACACGACGCCGTCCTCCATCGCGGCACTGGCCATCTTCAGCCCGATGATTATAGGGGTTCCTTCGACAGCTCTGGCCAGCGCGACCATGCTGGCCATCCCCTGCCTGTCCACGGAATCGACGTTCGTCAAAATCTTGAGAATCATAATTAGCCGGTCGCGGCGCGCGACCAGGTCGAAGCCAGCGTGCTGGAGAAACGACGGGTCTGAAGAACTGAAACCAGTCTTTACCAGCATGTTCCGAACGTCCTTGACCAATTCATCGCGGTTCATTGGTATTGGCAGATATATACTTCTATAAAACCTTTATCCGAGATTTTCCCGCTCCAGATTCTGGGTGGGCCAGTGGGTGGGTTAGTGCCCGCCCCATTCATTTGGTACTCCCCCCGCCCTTCCGCTCCTCCGCTGGCGTTACTTCGGTTCGCTATGCATCCCGAAGTAAAATGTTGTGCAATTGACACAACATTGACCCGTCCCCCAGTGTCCTGCTCGGAGCAAGGAGACCAAAGGTGACGACCGAGCGAGCAGGCTTAATCTTGGCAGAGCCAAGCTTTGCGAATTTTTCTTGTTATCCTTCATCGACCCGATCGGTCTGGCTTTCGAGCAGGATGCCCCGAGTTTTTCTTGTTTACCCCTATACTTCTTTTTGGAGGGGCATCCAGCACAGAAAGCCATAAAAAGAAGTAATGGGCCGCAAACCTATTTCAATGATGAGTTCTTCCCAGCGCTAGGTGAATGTATGGACGAAGTCGTGTGTACGTCATGCGGAACCCCGCTCTTGGAAACGGGAAGCACGCAGTTCAAGTGCCCCAGCTGCGGGAAAGGGAATATTGGAAGATGCCCGAAATGCAGGAATCAGAGCGTTGCGTACCAGTGCCCCGAATGCGGTTTCGCCGGCCCCTGAAGGGGACTAGATGGAGGATGAAAAAATGGGAGAGGTAGCGATTACTTTTAAGGTCATGCCAGATGGCCTGGAGACAGACCTCGGCGAGTTGAAAAGCAGCCTGGAATCCAGATTGTCGGGTTTGTGCAAATTGCAGGGCATCGAGGAGATGCCAGTCGCCTTCGGCCTGAAGGCACTGAACGTCAAGGTCGTGGTAGAGGACGCGGAGGGAATGCTGGACAAAATAGAGGCCAGCATTGCGGAAATATCCGGTGTCCAGAGCGCGGACATGACCGAAATGGGGAGATTACTGTAAACTACCAGGCCCCAAAGGACCTGGCGTTCACACTAGGATGCTGAACTTGCCAGGTTCAGGCCCGGTAGTTTACGGGCATCAATATAAGCGATTAATATTTTAATTTTTATATAATCTATTACTTTTATTTGTAAAAAACCTGCCGATTTTTAGATAATTTTATATACTAAGTTAATTCTCGTGTAGAACGGGATGGACCAATGCACGGAAAATCAATATGTGTCCTTTTACCAGCTCTTAACGAGGCAGAAACCATTGGGCAGGTAATCGACAGGATACCAAGAGACCGAATATCGGCAATGGGGTATGACACCCAGGTAATGGTCGTGGACGGCCACAGCAATGACATGACCGCTGAAATCGCACAGTCAAAGGGTGCACGGCTGGTGAAACAAAAAGGTCATGGGAAAGGTGATGCTGTCAGGACCGCCTTCGAGTCTTTCGAGGGTAACTATCTTTTCATGCTAGATGCAGATAACACTTACGAGCCAGACGTCATTTTGCAGATGCTTCCGATGCTGGAAAACGAGCGCTACGATGTCATTCTCGGCTCGCGACTGAACGGCTCCGTAAAAAAGGACGCCATGACTTCTTTGAACTTCATAGGAAACAAGACACTCAGCATGACAGCCAACTTCCTCTTCCCGAACGGCCACACCGTAACCGACGTGTGCACCGGTATGTGGGGCCTCAGGGACGACGTCGTAGACTGTCTGGAGCTGGATGCCGATGCGTTCGACATTGAAGCCGAGTTATACTCGAAATGCATCAAGTCCGGTTTCACGGTCGGAGAGATTCCGATAAACTACATGAAAAGACCGAATCAGGCCAAGCTCAGCGCGTTGAAGGACGGCTCGAAAATCATGCTCCGCCTTCTGAAAGAGCGCGTTCGAAGCAAGTAGTCAGACCCCCGAATTTTAACAGTATTTTGAGCGTTGGCTATTTCGTGATTTCGCATTTTTGACCCGTTTTCGGGTATACTTGTAACCTACCTGTATTCAAGCTCGTTAAATACTCCGGGCTCGATTTTTGTCTCAGCTTCCAAAAAACGAAGCGTGAAAAAAAAAGGTGATAAAAATGAATCACGAAATAGAAACAAACGACAGCAAAACGAACGAAACCACGAACCTTCAGACCATAGTGGTCATAGGCAACTGCCTGGGTACATACCACAACGGAGAAGTCTCGAAAGAATTCTCGTCAAAGGTACTGGCCATGGTGCGCCCGAACGGCAGCCTGGTCGTGCAGAACCTCAGCGAGGGAATACGCCCCATCTGCTACATAGGTGAGGGAGCGGAGATCTCCCTGGCCAGAAACGTGCTCGATGCGGAAATCGAGCTCATCGCGACGACAGACGACGGCCAGCACCTCTCGTTGATGTTCGAGGAGGTCTACAGCCTCTGCGGCGTGCCTGCCAGTCAGGAATTCGACAGCCTCGCGCTCACGATATTGAGATGCGTTTCAGACCTCGAGGGCAAGTACGGGCGCGTGCGAATAGCCAGATTACTGACCGGCTCAATGTCAAAATGCGTTTTGACGATGGGAATCGACGAGTTGAGGGCCTACGGCGTCGCGAAAGACGTGTCTCAGAAAGAGACGCTCTATCTGATAGACTGGCTCATCGACGAAGGCTACATTCAGTTCGCGGAGGACGAGACTTACCCCACCTTGACGATATCCGAAAAAGGAAGGGAAACTCTCGAGGGCGCAGGCAGCGGTGACGAACTGCCACTGTCCTCGGTCAACACTGTCTACGACGGCGAGGACTTCAACGTAAAAGTTGAAAAACTCAAGAACTGGCGCAAGTCAAGGGCGGAAATCGAGGGCAGGCCTATCTACCTCATCCTCCAGAACAGGACCATCAAGGAGCTGGCCATTAAAAATCCCGAATCGATCGAAGACCTCCAAAACGTCTACGGAATCGGCGACGTGAAAGCCACAGAGTTCGGACCAGAACTCCTGTCGATTCTGAACGACGGTGGTCTGCAATAAGCCAGACCACCAAATTTTAACGAGAACCCCGCGCTCGTTCGCGGGGTTTTCAACCATTTTTCTGAGTTTTGAATTTATCAATCTCCGCCTCTCTCAGAACCTTGCGCATCGTCTTGCCGCTCTGGGTTTTCGGGAGGCTGTCCACGAATTCAATGACCCTCGGATATTCGTATGCGGCAATGGTCTTCTTACAATGAGCCTGGATTTCCCAAACGAGCGATTCCTTCGGCTCATACCCGGGGTTCAGGATGACAAATGACTTGACTATGACCCCGCGAATTTCATCGGGGGAGGCAACGGCGGCGGATTCAAGTACCGCCGGGTGCATGTTCACAGACGATTCCACGTCAAAGGGGGATACGCGATAGCCAGCAGTCATGATGAGGTCGTCGCCCCGCCCCGCGAACCAGTAGTATCCGTCCTCGTCAGTGTACAGTGTATCCCCAGTGAGGAACCAGCCGTTTTTGAACACCTCGGCGGTTTTTTCAGGTTTGTTCCAATATTCCTTGAAAAGGGCTGGGTCACCGATTTTAATACCGAGCGTCCCTTCCTGTCTGGAGCCCAGTGTCTTACCGTTCTCGTCGACGATGGCGCAGACGTGGCCCGGTTGCGGTTTTCCACAGGAACCAGGTTTAATGACCATTCCCTTAAGGTTGGAGAGATAAACCATGCATTCGGTCATTCCGATGCCATCCAGGATGTCGAGTCCGGTTAATTTTTTCCACTCAACCACTACCTCGGGATTTAATGGCTCACCGGCAGAGACACAATGTCGAAGTGACGACAGGTCCCACCTCTTTTCAAAATTCTCTACTTGAAGGAACATCCTGTAACAGGTCGGCACCGAGGCCAGATTGTTTATTTTGTGTTTTTCAATGAGTTCGAACCACTTCTCCGGTTTGAACCGGCCATTGTAGACGAACGTCGTCATTCCATGTCGCCAGGCGTATAAAAACCCATTGCCCAGCGGAAATATCCAATTCAAATCGCCGGTATGTGCCAGTATCTCATCCTCCCGGCAATTGTGCCAGTAAATAACATTCGGGTCATAGCCGATAGTCCACTGATGAAGATGGACAGCGCCCTTTGGAGGTCCGGTTGTGCCAGATGTGTAGCAGAAAAAGGCAATATCCTCTGCCTTTGTATTTTCTAGTACAAGCTCAGCACTGGCAACGGTCATCAGGTCATCAAAGGACAAGTGATTGGCTTCAGCATCTCCCACCACAATCGTGTTTTTCAGGTCTGGACAATTATCTCGTACATCGTCTATTGCAGACACATATTCGGGAACAGATATTGCCAGCTTTGAGTTTGAATCGACAAGCCTATATTCTACCTCGTGGGGCTTGAACATGCACGACGATGGTATCGGCACAGCCCCGATCTTGCAGCCACCGATAAAGGCAATCTGGAACTGCGGGATGTTCGGCAGGCGAATGAGAAATCTATCGCCCTTGCCCAGGCCCAGCGAGCGCAGAACATTTCCGAACTTGTCGCTCAACTCCTTTATCCGGTTGAATGTGTATTGCTCGGTTTTTCCCTCATCGTTCTCCCAGATGAGGGCCAGTTTGTCTCCCTTGCCATCTGCTACATGCTTGTCGACGCAATCGTAGCCCATGTTGAACCGTTCCGGGATGTCCCATGTCCAGTCATCGAATTCCTTGTCGTAGTCAAGATCGTTCTGCATTCCATCACCTGTGATTTGAAGCGGGAATGGAATTACCGTAGATTAACATTACGATAGCTAAAGCTTCGCAATCCAAATGCCTCGTGGCTGAACTGTCGTCAGCCACAAAAAGAACGGCAAGCTTCGCTAGCCAATTGCCTCATGACCGAACTGGCGTCGGTCATCTCGTGGCAGATGAAAATTCTGCCACAAAACGGATGGAAAGCGATGCTATCCATCCGAAAAAGGACGGAAAGCCTCGCTTGTCATTGAAATGACATGCGCTTGGCTATCATCGTCTCATGATTGAACTATCGTCAATCATAAAAAATGCGGCAAGCTTCGCTAGCCACAGAAAAATGAAAAGAGAGTAGGCCGAAGACGACCTACAATTTTATTTCGACTTTATTAAGCTTCCAGAGGGGCTTACCATATGGCAAGACCGGGAAACCCGCAGTCGCTTCGAGAACCACTGCCGCGGAGGTGTAGAATGCTGAAATCGCAACACCCAGTTCGGCAATGCCCGCGAATATCGGAGTGAAATCCATGAATATGTTCAGTATCATTCCGATGAAAAGCAGTTCGATGAAGAAGAACACGAAGAACATGCCCTTGTTCATGGCTCCGGCACCGTATAACATGTAGGTGTTGAATATCAACATACCGATAATTGCGAAGCCGAGCTGTTTCAGATACGCAGCATCATTTTGATAGCCCAAGTACCAGGTCATACCAATTGCGAACCAGAACAGACCGTATGCTGCGAATGCCGTCGCTCCAAATGCGTTGTTCCTCTTGAACTCGGTTAACGAGGCGATTATCTGGGCAAATGCACCGAAGAAGAAAACCCACGGAAGCATGCCGTCAATGCCCTCTGTCCAGCCGAGCTTTTGAGATGATGCTACGAGTGTAACAATGGCAAGGCCAAGCAGACCCAAAGCAGCGGGTTCGGCGAAGCACATCCTAACTTCTTTAACGTTATCATCTGTCATATTTATCTCTCCAATCAATATCCCTTCCGACATCCCATTTTTTATTTACAGAGATAGATTATAAAGCAACATGAAGTAATTATATAAATACTTTTCTAAAAATCATGCGTAAGTCAGCATGATAAATCCAATCGAAAATTATATGACCTATGAGGCACAATTGGAGGATGCTTCTGCTCAGAAGGCCCCGTTGATACGATGATACGGGGTGCAGGCGGGAGCTGGACGTCTTTATGGGTCCCTCCTTGACTAAGGTGTGACACCTCTGGATGAGAGGAAGACAACCCGGACGTCCAACATTCCCTCGGCCAGGGTCAGGGCGCGGAGAGAGCCGAGCTTACGATGATGCTACCTGTTACGGCCGAGGGACAACCCTTTTTATTCTGGTTTTTCTTCTGTAATATCCGGGGTTTCCTCGACTTCAGTAGAAATATCTGGCTCTGTAGATTCCGGTGTTTCGGCAGGCGGCTCTGCTGCAGATTCAGGAGACTCTGCTGGTTGTTCCATAGGAGGTTCACCCGTATCGTAAAGCCCCTTCGATTCTTCCACTTCACTCACTTCGGCAGATTCGGGTGGCGGCTTTTCTATACTTTTTTTCTTCGGCATTTCGACACCCGCCTCCTTCATAGCCGTTCTCATCTTCTTGGATTTAACTCTGGCTCGCCGCAATTCCTTTCTCAAATGCTTGTTGGCGCTGGATAATATCAGAACGAGGGCCAGGAGAATTATAACCAAAGTAACGAATAGATAATAGAGTATAGGCCAGCTCTCCCCGGGTACAACATTTTCAGTCGTAAAGGACCAGGAATAGTCCTGACCCAAGGGATTACCGTCCAGGTCCGAAACCGAGCCGTTGACTATTACAGCGTATGTGGTATTAGCCGAAAGATTTTGAGCCGGATGGAATATAAAACGGGTATAATCCTCATTCCAAGAGAGATTTCCCAGAATTGTGCTGGTATCATTTCTAAGTGTGAAAGCCTGTAGCATACTGGCATTGTCCATCGGTTCGCTAAAAGTAACCCTGATGTAAGTGTGAACTGGAACGTCGGTCCTGTTGGCTGGCGGAAACACGCTCACGATCGTCGGAATGGAGGTGTCCGGCGCCATCTCCGTCGTGAACCATAGCTGGAAATCGTCGCCGTAGGCACCGTCACCGTTTCCGTCCAATTTCGTACCGGCCAGGTCCTTCGCGATGTTCGCATCAAATGATATGATGTACGTCACATTGTATGACAAATTCACAGTTGGTGTCAAGGTTAGCAACGTGTTACTCATAGACCACATTTTATTATGCGGAAGGGTGGGTGTAAACAACATAGCATTCTGAACCGAGACATTATCCATCTCCGCGCTGAACTCGAAGGTTATCTGGCTCAGAGTTGTTTCGACGTTCACGGCACCGTTTTCCGGCTCGGTCAACAGGATAGTGGGCGGGACCAGAGACGTCGTGAAGTTGAAGACGAAATCGTCTGCGGGGCTCCCCTCCGCCACACCATCGGAGTCGCCGTCAAGCGAGGCCTCGTACGGTGAAACGGACTCCGCAGTTCCGAGGAGCCGCACCGTGTAGGTCGTATTGTAGAGCAAATAAACGTCCGGCTGGAAGGTCATCAGCTTGTTGCCCATCGACCAAGTGAAGTCGCCGTCGTTTGCATCGATAACGGTGCTTCCATCTGTCATGCTGAACGCGCTCTCGGTAATGGCATTATTCATCGGCCAGTCGAACGCCAGCATGATGTACGTGTTGACATTGATATTAATTGCACCGTTGAACGGATAGGTGGCGTTGACCTCGGGCGGGGGAGTGTGAGGCCAGGTAGTGAAATTCCACGTGTAATTGTCCCCTCCGACTGTATCCTTATTTCCGTCTAGGAGTTTTCCGTAAATATCGGCAGCCAGCGAGCCATTCAGACTGCAATTGTAGGTCATGTTCAACTCCAAATCGTCTGTCGGGTCGAAGGACGCCGTCTTGTTCCCGGCAGTCCAAGTGAACGTGCCGTTGGTCTGATTGTAGCTGGCAGTTCCGTTCGTGTATGAAAACGCGGCCTCGACGCTCGTCGTGTTCATCTCGTTGCTGAACACGATAGTGATGTTGTTGTAAGGGTTGACTTCGACAACGGCATCAGCCGGACTGGTGAGCATCACTATCGGCGGGGCCAGCTCTGTGGTGAAATTCCAGGTGAAGTTGGCGGCGAGAGGATTGCCGGCGACGTCGGTAGCGGTCGTGTTTACGGTGAGCCAGTATGTCATCCCGTAATCTAAAAGGGCTGCCGGGTCGAATACAGAAACGTTGGATGTGGAGTTGTGAGTCCATGTCCCGTTTGCAGATGTCCAGACAGTAACATTATCGGTATAATTGAACGAGGCGTTGACAGACGCCCAGTTCATCGTCTCGTTCCATTCGATTGTGAAGTTGACGCCGAGGGGCTCGTAGGTGCCGTTGGGTGATGTGAAATTGATGAATGGCTGTATGGATTCCGGTTCCAACATGGTCGTGAAACTCCATGATAAGACATCCACTGGCCAATATCCACCAGTTCCGTTTTTGTCTTGATCCAATGCATTACCAGCAACGTCTGTTGCAGTAATATTAACATTCACCCAGTAGGTTGTATTATAGGCCAAGTCCGAATTTGGATTGAAGGTAGAAACATTAGTGGTTGAATTATACATCCAAGCCCCATCTGCAGAACTCCAAACAGTTATATTATCTGTAAAATTGAACGCATTTTCAACGGATGTCCAGTTCATTGTTTCATTCCAGGAAATTGTAATACTTGTTGCAATCGAAATCCCCGTCCCATTCGGGGATTGGTCGAGGGCGAATGGAGAATCTGTTTCAAACAACAAAGGATAATTGTCAACACCTGTGGCAAATGTGTAATTTGTATCGCCGATTCCATCAGAGCCAGTGAGGTTCTGGTCCGGGCCGTGAAAGAGATCAACCCAAGTATAATCCGCCCAGTAGTTGCCCCCGGAGGGATAGCCACTGTCCCAGAAATTATTACCGAAATCCATGGCGTTGTTGCCATTGTCAATGAAGTAATTATGAATTATGGTGTTGTTGTTAGAACCATCGATAAGTCCACCACACCAAACACCCACCAGTTCACATTCAGAGATACTGTTATTAATAATAGAATTGTTATTGGATTCTTCAAGTTTAAATCCAAAGGCCGCATCAAATACGGTGTTGTTTGTGATATTATTAAAGTTTCCAAAAATTGAAATGCATTCATCTTGTTTTGATATTTTATTGTTTTTTACACTAATATTTTCGCTCCCATAGAGAAAGACACCCCTATTCAGGGGTTGCTTGAAGGAAATAGCTGTATTATTAATAATTGAATTATTGGAAGATTGCTGGACATATAGGCAAATACCGTTGAATGAAACATTATTATCTCTAATTAATCCATTTGTACTATTGTATAAATGCAATCCAGCATTTCTGTAATAAGGAAAACTTTCAACACCGCTGGCATTTTGCAAACTACAATTCCTCACAACAAAATAATCTGTCGTATTCCCGACATAAATACAATAACCAACCCCAGTTCCATTGATGTCCCAGTTCTCAATTATCCAAGGATTCCAAACTGTACCATTGCCAGTAGCATTATTTGTCACACCGTCAACGGTTAAGAAATCCGCATCCCCATCAATCCTTATCGGCGCGTGTGGAGCGACAGGCGCCATGACCTCAGAGTTATCATTGCTGGCCGAGCCGGTTATGGCCAGACCTATGACTCCGAATCCGGAAACAATCAAAGACAATACGAGTGCAATGGTAAATCCTCTTCTCATCACGACACCATCCCTACTATACTGACATTATGGATACCATTAATAAAACTATTTATACGCCCACTGTGATTTGGCCGCGGGAGTGTTCCGATGTTCTGTCCGAAGTGCAAGGCTTTAATGGTTCCGTCCGAAGGTGACTGGCTGTGCAAGAAATGCGGTCACAGCGGCGAGAGCAACGGCAATGCGCCGGACAAGATAGTTACCGAGCGCTCGAAGGACAAGGAAATGATGGTTATCGAGGGAAACTTGGACACGCTCCCGAAGACCAAGGCGGAATGCCCGAAATGCGGTCACAACGAGGCATATTGGGTCTTGAGGCAGACCCGGGCCGCGGACGAGCCCGAGACCCGCATCTATCGATGTGTGAAATGCGAAAATTCCTGGCGCGAATATTAGTTAGCAGAATTGCTGGCCTACCACTTTTTTCCTATACCCAACCGATCAAGGCTCCGGTAGGAGAGGGAATCAAAAAACTTCTGCTTGGGTATGCACCTCGATGCCTTTGCTCGTAATGCTGTAAGGTTTGATTCTACGGGAGTGCTGGGCGCGCCTCATTTTTACAATTCTCAATGACAGCTGGACCTCACTTGAGTCTGCCGATTCCCGATATCGCAGGAGGAGAACGCCGTCTGCCACGTACTCCACGAGGCCGCCCCGCGAGACGTTCGGGTTGTCGTCCTTGACCTCCGCCGTGAACAACGCGGTGGAGCCAGTCTCCTTTATCTGGTCGCACAAACCGAATAGATTGGTTCTCTTCTCGGACTCGTTGTCGAACATCATGCTGAGCAGGGACACTGAATCCAGCACCACCCTCTTGGCACCGAACTCCTTGATGAATCCTGGCAGTTCGCTGTTTATCTTCTGGACCGTGTTCTTTGCGTCCGCGGGCTCGAGCTTAACTAGAGAGAGAGAGTTGTTGTCGATGAACGGCTGTAAGTCCCAGCCGAAATTAGCGGCATTCTTCTTGATGGAATTCTCATCCTCTTCGAGGCTGATGAAAATTGCTTTTTCTCCGTTCTGAAGGCCCTGCCAGATGTATTGGAGCGTGAGAGTCGACTTTCCTGTCCCGCACGAGCCCAGAACCGCGAGTATGTGACCTGCGGGAATGCCCCCGCCGAGCATTTCGTCTAAGCCTTGAATCCCAGTTGCTACTTTCTCCTCAGCCATAATAATCTCCTCCTTTCGGTCGGAGCTTTTGAATGTGTTCTCTACTCTCACTCATTCTGCATCACCTCTCTTCGTTCGGTGCTGTTGAATGTATTCGCTCTGCTCACTCATTCAACTCACCTATGAAATTCTCTCCATGTTGATAACGACCAGACCGCTTCGCGAGGTAATCATCGTGGGGAATCTGGCTATTCTATCTCCCTCAATGTGAGGCAGAACGCTCATGAACTTCTCGATGAAGAGGTAACGCTGGCGCTTCGTCGTCCGGAAATACTTGTTCCACTCGAAGATGAGGACGCCATCCACGCTGTCGACCAGCATCTGCTCCTCGCGCTTGTCCAGTATGCCCTGAGTCAGCAGTAAGTAGATGATACCGTTCCATTTCTTCGCGGCGCGCTGAATGCCCTTGAGCACCCCCACAAGCTCTCTCGTGTCCACAGTATTGGTAACAACGAGGTCTGTCAGCGAATCCACGATTATGACCGCATCCTTCGCGTTCTCGTCCAGAAAGTTGACGAGCGATTCTAAAACCCCTTCTTTCGGGGCTGTTGAAAACGGATTGGCAGGCTTGTTCCCGTCATTGTCCTCGTCTGTCCAGCTCTGCGGGACGAGGCTCTTTTTGAAGTAACTGGACGAAAGATCTTTGAAAATAAGTTTCCGCTTTAGAGCGTCGTGATAATGCGAGTTGAAGGACGAGCCAACTTCACGTAAAACGTCCTCCTTCGACCTCGAGAAAGAGACGTAACATATTTTTTCTGGAAGAGATCCGACATCAGCGAAGGATCCGAGATAGTACTCACTCAGGTTCGGGTGTTCCTTGACGATCGCAGTCTTCGAGGCGGAGGTATAGACAAACTCATGCTGACCAGCTCCCACATCACCCAGCAAAAGTACGACAGAGCCCTCGGGCAATCCGCCTTGAATTATGGCGTCAAAATCGCTAACTGCGGTTGGTATCTTGCGTACTTCGAATCCCATCATATCCTCCGACAGAGCAGGAGGTGTAATGGCCTTAGGAAATATAGTCTTTTCTAAGAACTACCAGCCTAATGGTCTGGAAGTTCATATTCAAGCAGCCATATGCTCAATTGCTCGAAGCCAGCATTTATGGCTTCGAGTTTTGCATGTAATTGGTGGAGCATACGGCAGTCTATTCCAGAAATTCCACCGCACCAGTCTCCAGGTCATACATCGCTCCGGCCAAAACAACTTCCCCATCTGCAACCGCCTTGGCAATGACCGGGCTCCTTTCCGGCAGCATTTCCAGCTGCCTGGTCAGATTCGCAACCTCCGGTTTCACCTGTGACCTGAAGCCGGCTCGGATTTCGTCCATCAGAGGGCTTTTTGCGCCGTTCAACGTGGCGCCGACCGCACCGCACCTGGTATGTCCCAGGACGAGGATGACCTTCACGCCGAGGTGGGCAACGGAGTATTCGAGAGATTCGATTACCGACGGCTCGAACGCGACGTTTCCGGCGACCCTCACGACGAACAGATCGCCGATGCCCTTGCTGAAAATGAGCTCAGGGGGAACTCGCGAATCTGCGCAAGTGAGAACTGCTACGTCGGGAGACTGGCTACGGGCATTTGCCACGACGTCGTGATATTTCAGGGACACGAAACGCTCGTTCCCACGCTTGAGTTTCTTGATGATGTCCTTCGCACTCATAACGAGGGTGAATATCCTCGAAACCTTAAAATATCGACGTGCTATGCTGTGGCACAGCCCAAGGAGGAATTGACTGACTGGAAAAACCCGCGTCCTGTCGAAGAAGATGAGCGACGACCTCAAACTGCTTCAAAGGCATGTGCTGATGTTGCGCGCAGTTTCAGAAAACGAACCAATCGGCATCATCAAGCTGGCTACCCAACTGAAACTTCCGCAGCACAAGGTCAGGTACTCGCTCAGACTGCTGGAAAAGGACGGCATCATCGACGCCACCCAAACCGGCGCGCGGACGACCAATAAAACCCAGAAATTCCTCAGAGACCTGAAAAAGGACATGGACATCCTGAACAAGACCATAAAAGAGCTCCAGAAATCGTTGAAAGAAGTGCAATAAGCCATCGTAGCTCAGCAGGTGGAGCATCCGGCTGTTAACTGACGGCGAGACAAGCTCGCCATCAGACGCGGAGACCGGAAGGTCAGCGGTTCGAGCCCGCTCGATGGCGCTTTTAACTGGATAGTCCAGGCAAGCTTTCGAAGAAAGTGCCTGGGCTTTCCGGCCTTTTTAGATGGTGTGCGAAGCATACCGTCCTTTTTATGATTGGCGGAGCCCAATCATGAGGATGGCTGCCGATAGGTCAGCCATGAGATTTCTCTTTTCTAACGAAGCCACGAGCTGCCTTGTTTCAGAAATAATTAAGCCAGCTTAATCTCTCGGGGTTGCCATGAACGCGCTCGTCGGCTTCATCGCCGCACTTGCAATCCTTCTCATAATGTCACGCTGGAGTTTATGGGTCGCGATGTTTGCCGCAGGCTTCGTTCTCGGCTTTCTGGCCATCCCCCACGAGATGTGGGAAATTATCTACGGGACGTTACTCGACCCCTCAGTACTCCTCTTGACGCTGGCCGTCGGCCTCATCCCCATAATCGGGGGCATCATGGACCGCCGCGGCCTCATGGAGTCGCTGGTCAACAATCTCAGAATCGGAAAAAAGCCATTCCTGATGTTTTCACCGGCACTTGTCGGAATGTTGCCCATGCCGGGCGGCGCCCTCCTGTCGGCGCCGCTGGTCCAAAAGGGTGGCAGGGGAGTGCCGGATGTCGACAAGGTGGCTATCAATGTCTGGTACCGTCACGCGCTTTATCTCGTTTACCCGCTCTCGACATCGCTTATAGTAGGCGCGAAGATCGCCGGCCTGGAGATTTACACCGCGATTCCGTACCTCATGCCGTTCTTCTTCCTCCTGCTGGTCGTGGGCTACATCTTTTTCGTCCGGTTTGTCAGAGGCCGGATAGATTACAGCAAGGCATTTTCGCTCAGGGGCCTGGCAATCCCGCTGGGCATCATCATGGTCGCTCCGGTTCTCGACTTCACACTCCTGAACACAATCGATTTCGCATACCGGGAAATCAGCCTGGTGATTGCGGTGACTGTGTCGCTGGCCCTCGCACTCTACATCAGCCGGATTAAAATTAGAGGAATCAAAAAGGTCACCAAAAAAATGAGGCCGTGGAGATTCGCCCTCATCGTGATGGGCATGTTCGTGTTCTTGA
This sequence comes from Methanomassiliicoccales archaeon, assembly GCA_030672365.1. Lineage (GTDB taxonomy): Archaea > Thermoplasmatota > Thermoplasmata > SG8-5 > JAGLSY01 > DAOVGM01. The sequence continues at coordinate 36,380 of DAOVGM010000022.1, read as the reverse complement.
ACATCTTCAAGGAATCCGGCGCGCCGGAGTTGATATCCGATTTCAACCCGCCGAAGGTCGTCCTTCTGGTGCTCATCGGGTTCTTACTGGGCTTCGCAACTGGCCGCATCCAGCTGCCAATTACCATCATAATCCCGATTTACATGACGAACTTCACGGTGACATCAATGGAGCCAGTGAGTTTCGCGGTGATGTATTTCAGCGTGTTCCTCGGATACCTCATCTCGCCTGTGCACCCCTGCAACACGGTCTCCATCGAGTACTTCAAGGTCAGCCTCAAGGACTATTTCAAGAGGATGTGGCCGTCGATAGCCAGCACCATGATTTTCATGATAATCGTGGGCGCACTCCTGCTCTGAGCGTCATTTTAATTATCCTGAGAGCGATTACCCCACGGTTTTCATGGTCACGGGCTTCGACATTCTGGGTCACGACAAGCGCCTTCAAAGGCACTGGGCCTTCAGAGCACTGGCCATAATCATCGACGGCATAATTGTATTCGTGACCTTAGGTATAATCTTCTGGCTCATCGATTACAATGATTATGTCTTCGCCGGCCTTTTCTCGTCCACGGCTTTTTTCCTTTACTCGGCAACCCTAGAATACTCATTTGACTTCACGATAGGAAAGAAGCTGGCCGGTCTCAAAATCCGGCCACTTACGAGCGACAAGCCCGGAAATCGAATAATCCTTCGCAACGTCCCGAAACTCTTCTGGTTCGTCCTTCTCCCGCTGGACACGGTGATAGGATTGGCCACACGCGGCGACCCCAGACAGAGAATGTTCGACAGAATTGCACAGACGACTGTCATCCAGATCAAAGAGCCGGACTTCCATCTGCACAAGAAAACGGAAACCGAGACAGACACCCAGCCCCCGGAAGAAGAGCAGCCAACAGAAGAGAGACCAGGAGAATACCACAATGACGGTAATCCATCATGAGGACTACGGCCAGCTGACCCAAACGCCGGGCCATCCCGAGTGCCCGGAACGCTATTTTTCAATCATGGAAATGCTCGACGAAGTCCTTCCAAACGTCGAGCGAGTCCAACCCGAGCCGGCGCCGGAGCAAACAATCGCGCTGGCTCACGACGAAGATTACATAGATTTCATCAAGGATTTCGGCCAGGGCCACATGGATGCAGATTCGTACATCCACCCCCACACCTTCGAGATGGCGAGGTTGGCAGTCGGCGGAGTGGTCAAAGCCGCTGAACTCTCTCACGATAACAAAAGGCCGGCATACGCCCTCGTCCGCCCCCCCGGCCATCATGCAGGGCCGGATCACGGAGGCGGCTTTTGCTACTTCAACAGCGTGGCAGTTGCGGCTTGCCAGATGTCGAAAAAGGTCGGCAAGGTGGCGATCGTGGACATGGACGTACACCATGGCAACGGAACCAATGACATATTTTCCGAGAACCCAGATGTCTTGTACATATCAACCCACCAATGGGGTATTTACCCGGGAACCGGCCATCCAGCCGATGTCGGGGAAGGCCCTGGAGAAGGTTTCAACGTGAACATCCCGATGCTTAGCCAAGCAGGCGACACAACCTTCGAGCTGGCCTACGACAAAATCATCATGCCCATCTTGCAGCAGTTCGAGCCAAAGTTCATGATCGTCAGTTATGGTGCGGACGCCCATTACACAGAGACACTGGCATCCCTCTCATTATCGAGCCCAGGCTACCTCAATCTAATCAAAAGATTGCTGAACTTCGCGAAGGAGAACACAGAGAATCGCATCGCATTCGCCTTGGAGGGCGGCTACAATCTCAGGGCGCAGGCGGAGACAGTTTGCGGGACAATTGCGATGTTTGAAAATAAAACTGTACCACTTGAATTTACGAACGTGCTGGATAGGGACTGTGTTGGAGAAGAATTCATTGATGTGGCGGTGGAGATTCAGAAAAAGTATTGGGATGTTGGGTGATTGGCCCGCCCCGGATGGTTGTTTTTACCCACCCCAAACAATGGGTTGGCCCCCCACCCTTTCGCTCAATGTTATATTTGACACCCCCGTGCTCACACACGGGGCTCTCAAATCAGAGCCAGTTTGTCCATCACCCACTCGCCGAAGTCGATAATTCGGCGAGGAATTAACCCCGCCCTTACAGACGGGGCATGCCCCAACCATCCCCTAACCGTTGCGTCCCTGCGCTGGCCGTCCCCTACCTGCTCGGGACGCTTGGTGGCCACTTGCGTCTTCCTGAACAATAATGACACCAAGCACCTTTTTTGATATGGTACGGTTGTGCCCACCATTCATGCCCATTTTCACATTTAAAATGTAATTTTGTTTTTGCATTTACATAAACATCTGAAAGGCACTCTCCCCCTCGTTCACTGGCTATTTGCTTCATCAATTCAATTGATAGTTTGCCTTGACCCGCACAATGAGGACACCAGTGGCCTTTGATTATATTCCCAGGCCGGGTTTTCCATCGGTGACCCTTTGAACATTGCCATTCATGGATTTCATTAACATTAGTAAAGTCATCAGACAAGAATTTTCCATTCCGTGATTTTGACAACTTTATCATATCATTTTTTGTATATCGTTTTATGCCAGCACATTCAAGACACCAGCTTTTATGATATTTTATTTGTGCACTTGACATTGAAAATATGTGCCCATTTTCACATTGAAATTTCATTTTTGTTTGATAGTCTATAAACGACTCATTTAAACATTTACCACCTTTAGACTCTGCGATTTCCCTTATTTCTTTAAGTCGTTCTTTTTTATAGATAGAGAGATTTTTAAAATCATAAAGTTCAAGGGGAATATTATCAATTTTATAACCATATGATTTGCACTGGTCTATAATAAATTGCAACTTCCGATTATGGTGAACATAATATGGTATAACCACTAATTTGACTTTCTGTTCAGCACATAATTTCTTTTTGATAATATCTCTTTCTTGCTGGTCTCTGAATTTATTAACTTTGTGAAAATGCTTTTCATCTTGAAAATAATGCTGAATTCCATGGTGTTCAAAAGCTAATTTTAATTCCTTATTATATCCGTCGAGTTCCATACATCTGCCTGTTTTTGGATTAATTAACCATTCTGGCCTTGCTTTTCGAAATTTTTTATTAAATAATATAGTGAAAATTTCTTTGCAAATCTTTTCACCGATGAAAATATTACATTCTGGACACCATGTTCCTTGATTTTTTACAGAAAGAGGTGATGAAAACCACTCGTGACCTTCAGCACAACTCCAGTTGAGGGGTGTGTGAGAATCTACATATTTCTCTGAGATGCATATGCCACCTCTTTGTTTCGCAATTTCTTTCATCTCGTCAATATTACCCCTTTGTCGATCTGCTTGCTTAATTCTAGCGCATATTGGACACCATCTCCCGTTCTGAATATTAGCGTAGTTTGTTTGCCATTCATGGCCTTCTTTGCATCGAATAAATAATTTTGATTGATTATTCCTATATTTTCCTGAAATATATTCTCCGTCCAGTTCTTTGATTTTATGTAAAACAATGTTAAAATCCAATCGTCTCTCTTTGCTTAACTGAATGTTAGCACAATATTGACACCAGCCACCTTGTTTAACACTTTGAGGTGAGGCTTCCCATGTATGACCATTGCCACATTGCCAGATAATTTTTCTTTTAGTGTTTACGTACTCCTTTGATAAGCACTTCCCACCTCTCGACTCTGCAAGCTTCTGCATATCTTCAATTGTCAGTTTTTTACTCATGATGCTAATACATAAGGGACAAGAGAACCATAACTATTTTTCGTTCATCAACCAAATTTTAAAAATTATACGATGCAGAGTGATACCGCCGTATGCTCATCGAAAACTATTCATAAGAACTCGAAGCCAGCAAATGGAATTTCTGGCTTCGAGAGGTTGAGCATATGGCTGCTGAGAGGAAATATCCAGGCCATGCTCACAATGTGAGATCATTAATGGCCTGGTTATTTACGATGTTCTGTCCTCTTCCTCTTGTCCTTTCTTATCATTCTGTCAAGCTGGCTCAGCATCTCGCTCATGCACTTCATCAAATCCCAGTCAATTGAGTTGGCATAGTACATCTCATGGTCTGTGGTGAGGCGGCCGGTAAGGTGGTATCTCCCGGAGTGGTGGTCCTTTCCCTCGCTGTGCATGCTCACGTGGATCGTGAATATCTTCGGCTTGACGAGTTTTCCGAGGCGCTTCATCGACTTCTGGATGAGGTCATACATCATATCGTAGACGTCCGATTCGGCCATTTCCAATCCCGATATCTGAACGAAAACACCCTCTTTTTCCTGGAAGCTGGCTAACAATTCCATGAGGTCGTATTGGGTTATGACGCCGATGGGGGTGTCTCTCTCGGTGACAACGATCGTCGAAATGCTGTTTTCCACCATCAGTTTGACCGCGTCCGGTATCATGGATTTCTCGTCGATGCTTATCGGCGGCTTGTTCATGACGCTGGACACCGTGATTTTGACAGGAGAGCTTTCTCCACCGCCCTCGTACATACTCACCCTGCTTTTGTCCCGCCATGCATATTCCGTGATGTCTTTGATACCGATGACGCCCGTAATTTTATTCTTGGCATCGACGACGGGCAGTGCTCGGACATCGAGGCGGCTCATCAAACTTTTCGCTTTATCCAGCTTGTCCTTTTCGCTGACACAATGCGGCGAATGCGTCATTATCTCCTTTACTTGAATTTTGTTGAGAATTTTCATCTGCGGAATGATTTTCATGAGGTCGGTACGCGTCACGATGCCGACGATTTTTTCATCTTTCGTGACAGGCACGGCACGATAGCCGGATGATAACATAAGCTCGGCAATCTCCATGATGGAATTGCCCTGGGCAAGCTTCGGCGGAAAGCTCATGAAGTTCTCTACCTTGGTAGTCAGAGGGATATTGCGCCTCTTGAGGAACGTGTCATAGCTGACGTGCCCCACCAGTTTTGAATTATCGACCACGGGCAGGTCGCTGAGGCCATGTTCGCGCATCTGCCCGAGAACGTGCGAAAGCTCGTCCCGGCAGTCGACGGTTACCAGTTTCTTGCTCATAATGTGTCTGGCTTCTGTTTCCTGAATGTTCATTTCCTTCATGCTTACCACCTTTTCCAAGTCAGGGGTCACCCCCCAACTACGGTTTCGATTATATACTTTTCTCAATCCCGGCCCATGATTTCCGAAATGATTTCCCTGCATTTTTCTTCGAATTGTGATATACTGGCCTCGTTCTTCAGCCGGATGTCGGCGCGCCCCACCGCATCCAATATTCCCCATCCGATTTCCCTAGCCTCTCGCTTTTTGAAATCCTCGAACGCAGAAGGATCATCCTCCCTCCCCCGCATCTTCAGGCGAGCGAACCTGATTCGCTCGTCTGCATTCACACTGACCGTGGTCACACCGGGTATCCGGCCCTTGAAATGATCAAGTTCGTGTAGACTTCGGCAGCCGTCAATCAGAGAACGGGGGGCAGACAGTTGCTCGACCGTCCGTTTCGCCCAGATGTCCAGGCCGTGCTTTTCTCTCTCCGAGTTTGCGAAACCGCCGACCGAGTCATCGTCTTTTCCCAATCCAGCATCGTCTGCGAACTGCCGAACCACGTCGCCCATTCTGACGACTTCGAAACCTTTCTCAACCGCGGTTTTCACAAATATCTCCTTCCCTGCACCGGGCATACCGGATAGTACTATGACTGTCATGAGATCACTATATCAAAGAATGCTCTTCGAAATAATCTGGGGCATATTTTCTGAGGGCACTCATCATGAACTTTCTCGATTCCCCAGCCCCCCTGTTGCCGAGGAAGAGACCCAAGGCCTCAATCATGTTATTTATGAACTGGATGGCCTGCTCCGGAGTCAGGTTGTCGCGGTCCGCACCGATGTCCTCCAGCTGCTTTTTTATTGCGAACTTGATTATGGGGGCGATGGGCGTGAGTTTTTCCTCAATATCTGAAATGAAAGCATTAGAATCCAGTCAATCACCCGACATATTTCTTAAAATCCTCCAGATGCTCTATTATTTCCCAGAGAACTGCGAAAAAGCAGACACCCAGACCGAATAGGACGATTGTTTTCAAAGCGTCAAAGAAGTCACCCCAGACCACGCTGGTGGCATCCAGAATGAATGCGATGAGATATATTATCGTGGCAACCATCGTGTAAAGCATGACCTTTCCGATGATGCCCCCGCCTGTGAACGACAAAGCTTTCCGTCCCTTTGTCAATGCAAGAATAACTCCGGCGGCGGCCAATACTATGCCTGCCAACTTCAAAAATCCGAGAACAACCTCTGCAGCATCCATAATTTTCCCTCACTGTATATTGTGGCATATGTGAGTTTTCATATCTAAAATTAACTGTTGGAAGCCACAAATCTAATCTGCCTTTTTCCCGAGCTTCATCGTCGCGTACAGAAGGGCGGTCATGTACTTGCCGGCACTCTTCAGCGAGGCAACGTCGCCGTTCCAGTTCTGCAGCGGAACCCGGTCCTCCTTCTCCATGAGGCCGAGAACCTTTCCGACGATTTTTTCTGTCCACGGATTGACCTCGCCCTCGGCGATGATGACCACGACGGTAAACAGTCCGCCCTGAACGAGGATTTTCCTGTTGTTGACAGAGATGACATTCAATTTTTTGGGCTTGTAATTCGGTGATTTGAGGTAGTTGCGGCCGGTCTTCAGGTCTGCGAACAACTGCTCCTGCTCCTCCTTCGGAACGACACGGCCAGTATGGTGGGAAATGAACTTGCCGTTTCTGTAAAGCAAGAATATATCGCGGACTGTCATCGGGGTTTTTACCGCGCCGGGTCTCGGAGCAGTCGGTTTCGCCGCCTTCGGTTTTGCGGTTTCCGGGCCCGTAACAAGCGAGGCCACACTATCTTCGAAATAAGCTTCCTTATAACCCTTCTTGAAGTCTTCGATGGCCTTCTCGGCTTCGTCGACTCTATCTGGGTCAGCCAGCATTTCACGGATTTCGTCAATCTGATCTTTAAACTGCGGCAGTTTCATGCCGTCCAGTTCCTTCTCCAACTCCTTGGCCTTGATCCGGGCTTTCAAGTTAACGAAAGCGGTCTCAATGTTCCCGATGTCTCCGGGGGATGATAACATGGCCGTTAAATCGTTATACTCTGCCTCGACGTCGGCGATGTTGGCACCGTCCAATTCCTCCTTGATTTCCTCAATTCTGCTGATGCCCTTTTCAAAATCGTCGAAGGCCTTTTTCACGCCCTTCTTCACACCGCTGGCCAAAAGGTCTTCAAGGTGGTCGACATTGTAACCCTCGGCAGTCCACTGGAGAATTAATTTTTCTCTCTTTTGCTGGGTCGGCGACTTCTTCTCCTTGGATTTTGGCTTCGCATCATCATCACCTATGACAGCCGAAACAGCATCACTGAGTTTCGACTCTTCTTCCTCGGGCTCGATTTCGGTGACACCTTCGGTATCGGTGATATCTTCGATATCGGTGGCATCTTCGATGCCGGTGACATCTTTGATGTCGGGTTCCTCTGGCTCGGGCGGTGGCGGCGGGGGAGGAAGCTCTTCGACCGGCTCCGGCGCAACTACCGGTTCTTCCTTCTTTGCCTTTTGCCTCGCCTTCGATTTAGGCGCTCCCTTCTTCTTCGATTTGGAAGACGTTCTCTTTTTCTTTGAACCACCTTTTTTCTTAGCCATCAGGTTACCCCTTGTCAATTTGACTACTGTCTAACTACCTCAAAGGCTCCGTTCTCGAATATCAAAGGCATGTATTTTCTGGAGTGATGCGTTTTTCTCATTTTCACAACACCCAGATACAGGTTCGCGCCCTGGTCCGTGAACTCGACCTTCAGGTGAATGATACCGTCTGAAAGGAAATCCTCGATTCCGTAGAGACCGAAAACTTCTCTGTCGGTCGGCATCTCAGAGATGAGGAATGTCGTGACACCCAGATCTCTAATCTGTTCAAAGAAGTGGAACAACTCACCACGCGGGTTTTTGAAGGTCGTAAGAGCATAAAGGGCAGCCAGAGAGTCCAACACAAGGACTTCACATCCGAATCTCTCCTTGTAGTTCCTGAGCACACCGATGATTGACTTGAGCCAGTCGACGTTCTGCGGTTTGGTCTTGTCTTCGGTGATGTCTTTCCTGACCCTAGAAAGGTCGACGACAACGAGACTGTCCAGTCCTGTCGACGGCATTCCCAGTTTTTCCATGTGTTCTATGATACTCTCTTTCCCCTGTTCCAGCGTTAGGTAAATGGCTTTCAAATTGCTGTTTTTGGCGCCGTTGTAGATGATGCTGTATCCCACGGACGATTTCATCGTTCCGGCGTGACCGCAAACTAGAACTATGTAGTCCTTCGGAACGCCGCCCTCCAGGATGTCATCCAACCCGATAACGTAGGTAGGTATTCTCTCATTTTTCTTCGTACCTGAATCTGTCGTTTCTGCTTCTCCGTTCATTAAAGCCCCCCAATAATCTTGATGTTACATCAAGTGAGACTTGGAAGTGATATGATAAAGATATATAAATGATTTTTGCGGGTGCGGGGAACAAGCCAACGTTATTTCGCGGCCTTCCTGACGATATCCTGCTCCTTCTCGAATAACTCGGTTTCCTTCTCGATCAACAAGAGCTCAATCTTGTCGACGTCCTTCTTTCTGCGCAGAGTATCACTTTCCAGCTCCTTGATTTCCATGACCTTTTCCTTGATTCGGCCTTTCCTGTCTTCGACGTCTCTTTCCTGAGCACGTAAATTAGCCAGCTTACTTTCGAGGTCGTTGCTCCGCGTGGCCAAATCCTCCTCTCTCTCTTCCAGCCGCTTCTTCCATTCCTCGTGCCTATCCTCTCTCTGCCTGAGGTCCGCTTCCTGGCCGGCCAGCTCTCCGCCCTTGGTGTTCAACTCGTTCTCGAGGGCAATGGCATCTTCCCTCATCCTGTTTAGGTCTGCCTCTTTCGTCGAAAGCGATTCCTCGCGTTGCTGGATATCCTCTTCATTCTCGTTGATCTCCCTCTCACGGCCCTCGAATTCGCGCTCCCTGGCATCAAGGTCCCTGCGAACATCGTCGAGTTCACTAGCACGCCGTCTGGCAGCCATCCTTTCCTCGTCCAGCTCGTCTTCCTGGGTATTCAGCTCGCTTGCCTTCTCCTTAAGCCCCCTCTCTTTTTCAAGAATTACCTCTCTTTGCTCCCTGAAAGTTGCTTCCTTCTCACGGAAATCATCCTCTCGCTGGGTAAGAATTCTCTGCCTTTCATTGAACTGGTCCTCTCTGGACGTCATGGTTTCTTCGCGGGTATCCAGTTCCTCTTTTCTGCCCTTCATTCGCTTAGATATCTCGCGAACCTCTTCCTTCTTCGCATCCAATTCTTCCTGACCGGCCACGAGCTCCTGCTCGCGCCGGCTCAATTCGGCTTCGCGGGCATCCAGCACCTGGGTTTTAGTCTGGGCGATTTGCAACTCAGTCTGAGCCCTGATGATGTCCTCTTCGACTTTTGTGGCTTCCTCCTCAAGCTCCTCCTTTCTTTCCTCCAGCTTAGTCTCTACAGTTTCAAGTTCGGCCTCTCTTACGTCGAGTTTGGTGATTTTCTCCTTCCGCTTTCTTCTGGTTTCCATGAACCCGACCTTTTCCGGCTCCGCCTCGACTTTCCCATCAGGTACTACTGCAGGCCCCGTCTCTTCCTCCACGACCTCTTCAGGAAGAAACTCCAGCTCTTCGAGAATCAAAAGCTCGGGAGGCAAAATATCATCGATGTCGAAACCGTTTTCGAGTCCATTCTCTGTTGCCACAACCTCTCCCAGAAGGTCCTCCGCATCGAGTTCGAACTCCTCCTCGATTTCGGTGATACCTTCGATGCCCTCGGCGCGAACGAGCTCTTCGGAGAGTACGATATCGGTGGCATCTTCGATACCGGTGACATCTCCGATGTCCTCATCTGGCTCGTCGATAATTTCCTCGGCGACCTCTTCCACAACTTCCTCAACAGCTGGAGGTTCTGGCTCCGGTTCAGAAGGCGGCGGTGGAGTCTCTTCGATATCGGTGGTATCTTCGATACCGGTGACATCTTTGATGTCCTCCTCAACAAACTCTTCTACCGGCTCGGGAGCCAGCAATCCTAATGAAATCTTGACATCGCGAACTTGTTGGTCATAATCATCCTGCGTGATTTTACCCTTCTTCAAATCCTTGTACAGTGACTTGATTTTCTTATTGACCGCCTTTTCTACATCTTTTCTCTCCTTGTCGGACATGACTGGAGCAGCTGGCTCTTCTGGTTCAGGCACGTCTTCAGTCTCGAGCATGAATTCCAACTCTTCTTCTACCGGTTCCTCACCGATAGAAGCTTCTTCTACCGGCTCTTCGACATATTCGATTTCTTCTTCCTCGACGACCTCTTCCTCGTCGGGAGTCTCAGCTTCTACAAAGTCTGGCTCTCCCTCAACAACTTCTTCTACAGAATCCTCTAAAACCTCTGACTCAGCTTCGACTTCGGTGACATCTTTGATGTCCGATTCTTCGGGCTCGGGCACGTCTTCCTCTTCAGGCTCTGCACCCAGGAAGCCCAATGAATCATCCAGCGCGTTGCCGCAATGGACGCACTCCTCGGTTCCGGGCGGGGAAGATTCTTCGCAAACCGGGCAAACTACTCCGTCTACATCGTCGTCTTCGTCATCATAAAACTCTTCTTCTGTCGGTTCTTCCTCTGGTTCGTCCTTGTCCCTGCCAAAATGGAAGCCGGATTTCGCGTCGGTCAGCGCCCCCATGTCACCGATTTTATCTTCTGCTTCAGAATCTTTCTTTTTCTTCTTCTTGCCGAACAGAGCCATATACTTTCCTACCCCTATCGCAAATGGATAACCAACGGTAATCTATTCGCAGGTCACAATATTGCATCAAGAAATATATACTTTTGGTTAGTTCTGAAAACAATGCAATTATCTAAAGGTTTATGTAGGAAAAGGACTTCTCCAGCAATTCGAGGTACAGCATGGGAAATATAAGGCCGACCTATATCAAAAGAGTAGCTATCGAGTTGGTGAAGCGGTATCCAGAGAAGTTCACGGACGACTACCAGCACAACAAGAAGATGGTAGCTGAGATGACAGACGTCACGACCGTGCAAATGCGAAACAAAATCGCTGGATACGTCACCCGCTTCAGAAAGCACTACGAAGCCGGCCCCGGAAACGCAGCCGGGGGTGGGCCCCGGAGATGTGTGAAGCTGAACTCACGAGGAGTTGCATTTTGGTTGAAAGAGCCCGAGGGGAACCCTATGTCGGGCCACTGGCCGTCATGTTGGATTGCCTCACATTCCAACATGATCTGTCGCGCCAGTGGTCACGACAGATGCCCAACCCCCCCCAGAGCCTGCTCGGAGCGGTTGGAGCAGCATGGTTTTGAACCGTAAGTAATGCTTATTAACTTCGACTGATTATCGGTATATGGGCAGAATAATGGTGATGATGTTAACGAGAGACACACCAGCAATAGAAGAGGCATTCCTAGTTCACAAGAGCGGATGCCTTATCGGCCACCACACGCTGGAGGAGAACGTGCAGGTCGATTACGACTTGACCGTCGGCATGCTGACCGCTATCCAGGCATTTGTGAAGGACACTTTCGGGCAGGGGCAGTTCAGCCTCAAGAATCTTGAATTCGAGAACAAGAACATCATGATCGAGCTCGGTGAGAATTTCTATCTGGCTATCGTCTATCTGGGGAAGGCGACGACAAAGATGAAGTACAAGGCCGAAGAGGTCATGAAGGACATCGAGGTGGAGTTCGGCGAAATCGGGGACGACTGGGACGGCGACATGGGGGTCTGGGACGGCACGAGAGAGCACATATTCAGGCTGTTCAGCGACGACGAGGACGACGAAATCTCGGACGTGGAATACTGCCAGCTCTGCGGTGCGATTCTCGAGGGCCAGCCGGACAAGTGCCCGATGTGCGAGTTCGATTTCACGGTAATAATGGGTTGAGGGAATTTAGGAAAATGAGGAGGATTTTTTGGGAAATGCGAGATATGATAAGATCATTGGTCTACTGACCACGAACTCCCGCCTCTATTTCGACCTCGTGAAAGTTCTGAAAGCCAGAAAACTCGAGTTTCGGAGCCTCAATTTCGACGAGCCGGTGAATTTAGACATCGGGGTTGTCATGACCGGCCAGGAGGATTTTGACAAAGTCGATTTCAGCCCCAAAGTGAATGTGACCGACGTCTATCGGGGAGTCAGGGAAGCAATCCAGATGCTCTGCGGCGACGGCCCCTTCAAAGAACTGGTCATCGGCGCGGACCCCGGAAAATACCCCGGCATCGCGGTCGTCGTGGAGGGAGAGGTCATCGAAGCCCTGCAGGCGAACTCGACTGAGCAAGCCATCAAGATAGTCAAGGACATGCTGGAGGCCTATTGTTTCGAGCGCTCGCGGCTCAGAATAGGGCACGGCGCTCCCGATTCCCGCAATCAAATACTCAACAAGGTGAGCCAACTGTTCAGCATCGTTGAAATAGTGGACGAATCCAGCACAACAAAACGTACCAAAACTCCAGACATCGACGCGGCCATCACCATAGCCAGGTCAAAAGGCCACATCGAGCAAATTCTAAATACATGAGAGGATATGTAATCACCATGAGCGAGCCCTACGAATATCTTGCAGAAGACCTGGGAGACGGCGACGCGACGTCCGAAGCAGTCATCCAAAATCAGGAGGCCAGAGCAATAATCATCGCGAAAGAAGACTCAATTCTGGCAGGCCTCGAAGAGGCAGTCCGCATCTTCGAGCATGAGGGCCTGCGCGCGAGCCCGAGAGCGAACGACGGCCAGCAAGTCAGAAACGGTGCCACGATTCTCGAAATCTCCGGCTTCGCAAAGCAAATCCTCAAAGTCGAGAGGCTGACCCTCAATTTCATATGCAAGATGAGCGGGATAGCCACCGAGACCAGGGCCCTTGTAGACAGGTGCCGACAAATCAATCCGAACGTTCAGATATCAGCCACCAGAAAGACCACGCCCGGCTTTCGCCAGTACGAGAAAAAAGCGGTCATACTCGGCGGCGGCGTAAGCCACAGGCAAGGTCTCTGGGACATGATTCTGATAAAGGACAACCACCTCAAAATCGTGGGCTCGATAACTAAGGCGGTGGCTTTAGCCAAAACATCCGGCTCCGGCAAAAAGGTGGAGGTCGAGGTCGTCGACATGGATGGGGCAATCGAGGCCGCCAAAGCCCATCCCGACAGAATAATGCTCGACAATTTTACCCCGGACACAGGGGCACTGGCTGCAGCAAAAATCAGGGAAATAAACCCCAAAATCGAGATAGAAATTTCGGGCGGCATCACACCCGACAACATCACCCAATACGCGAAGTTCGCGGATGTGATATCACTCGGCTGGCTCACACACTCAGCCAAGGCAGCCAACTTTTCTCTGGAGATAGATGAGGTCTTTTAATTCTATCCCGCCCCAAACGATAGGTTGGCCCCCCACCCGACGCCTCCGCTGGTTCGTCCCCTTCCCCTGACTCACCTGCTCGGCGTCAACCAATCTGGCTTGTTCTTATAATTACAGAAAATGAAGAATGATGGGGAGGACCAAACTTCCCATCAGGTGAACTCTTCTGATGCCGACCAGTGGCGGGATGAGGCCTATGCAGGTGCCGATTCCGAGTATCACGAGGCCCAGCAGGCCAGAGAAGATTATTGTCATGGCTAGCAGGAAGATTATGACTCCCCACACCAATTTCTGATAGTCAATTTTCGAGCAGTGCTTGGCGAACAGTTTTCCGAAGTAAAGTGTGAGGAAGAGGGCGATGACTGCCGCGATTACCGCCGCTACGAGCATCGCGCTCAGCTCCAACGGAACGCTGGCCACCGAGCTCCATTCTGTAATCCTGTCGCCCATTATTGCCTCGACTGACTTCATCGCGCCGCTCCTCGACTTCATGATTATGAACAAGGCCAGCAAGTTGAAGATGCCCACCGAGGTGTTCACAGCCGAGACCGAGATGATAAACTCGCTGGACTCGTCCTTTTTCCTCCCGGAATCGTCCTTGTCGCCGTGCAAGTTCACCGCGATCATCGTCGAAATCGCGCTCGATATTCCCGGAAACAGACTTGATATGCTGGCTATGCTTCCCGACACGATGTTCTTCGCCTGGTCTTTCGGTGCTACGTTCACTTTCACATTTTTAACCTTCTGGCTCGGGATCGTGGGCTTGTCCTTCAAGCTCAGGAGGAGAGTCGGAATTCCGAAGAGGCCGGTGAACATCGGGAACAGGAGAATTATGCCTGTGTCGGATGTCGGAATGTGCACCAGATACAAGTTCTGACCACATATCCCGGAGCTCGAAAGCAGTATAACTCCGAACAGGCCAGCCAGTAAAAACACTCCCAAAGCCATCCCGCGTTTGGCCATGTGGTCCTTCCACGTGGCAACCGGCGAAACGTCGCCTATGACGGTAACCGAATCCCCGACACCTGGCTCGTAGTGATTTCGCGCGTTCATCCTCACGCGGACGTTTTTCCCGTCGCACTTCAACCAGAGGTAATTTCCGTCCTTTCCGTCCACGACCTCCTTCACCTTTCCGGAAATCGCAACCGGCTCTTCCGTGTCTTTGTGGATTTCGGAACCGACGAGAACATCCTTATGCGCTGCCTCCCCGACACCGACAGCCGATGAAAGCACGAATCCGTCGACTTCGAAACTGTTAAAATTTCCGAACTCGGATTTTGGTCTGGCCATCTCCCCAAGAATAAGAAAAACGCTGACAGCGATTAAGACAAAGTGAATTAAACCTTCGAACTTCGAGTATGCATCAACCGGCTCTCCGATGAAGAGTCGCAGTGGAATAATCAGGATGAGGGCGACGACGATTGCCCCGAAGCTGCCGATTACCGAGCATTTTACAGCTTCGTAGCCGCGCCCGGCCAGCATCATCCTATGGCCTGGCAAAACCGACAACGCGGTATCAGCGTCCGGGGCTCCCAAAAACGCGGAGGGAATGAAATCGAGGAACGTGTGGGTAACCACAGTCCCGATGATCAAGGAGGAGATGATAATCGTAAGTTCTGCAATACTGGGATTTGCCCAGCCGAAAAGAACGGTGGCCAGTGATATCATCGCACTCTCCGAGACGAGGACGATGTGAGCAATATTATTCACATGTAACCCCGGCACAAGTCCGGTCACTATTCCGGCAACACAGCCGAGGAGTGTGAATATCACGACCGCAATCAGCAAACTTATGGGGCTCATGAGACCGAGTAGTTCCTCACTATTAATATCCCGAGTGTGTACATGCATACTACATCTGTGTTTTTGAAGGTGTAGATGGGAGGGGAAAATATGTTCTTCCCACCCCAGCCAGTACCTCCTCCCCCCACCCTTCCGCTCCTCCGCTGGCCTTGCCCAAACCCCCCAAGGCCTGCTCGGAGCGGATTAGCATCTGCCCCCAAACATTATATTACTTTCAGGAACCCCTCCAATAGGATAAATAAACCCTTCCCCATACCCCCTGACATGCGAAACCAGGCGCGGAAGGTTGCTTCTCGATTGCGAGAAGCCAGCAAGGTTTTGATTGTCAGTCATATCGATGCAGATGGGATAACTGCGGGTAGTATTGCTTCGCTTGCCCTTGATGCTGTGGGGATAGAGAATGATGTGCGTTTCGTCAAGAAACTGGACGAGGCACTTGTCGATGATCTGAAGTCGAATTCCGATGGGCACGATTTGGTATGGTTCACTGACTTGGGAAGCGGCTATCTTCATTTACTGGCTGACCTGGATTGTGTTGTTGCCGACCACCACGTTCCCGAGAAGACCCTGTGGGGCGAGAAAGTCAGCGGCCAGTCGAAGAAGACCTTATTCGATTTCGGGGAGCCGATGGCTCCCTCCGACCCCGACATTCTGCAGGTGAACCCTCATCTGGCCGGTCTGGACGGCTCGACCGATATGAGCGGCGCGGGGGCGACCTATTTAGTGGCACTCGCCCTCGACAAGGATTTGAAAGAGCTGGCAGCACTGGCTATCGTCGGAGCGGTGGGGGACCTTCAGGATAAAGAACACGGCAAACTGGTCGGCACCAACCGCGAGATTCTGGAAGACGGCATCAAAGAAGGGGTGCTGGAGGCCAGCCAAGACATTCGCTGGTTCGGCAGGGAGACCCGCCCCCTCTACAAGTTCATCCAGTATGCTTCCGAGCCGTTAATCGAGGGGCTCAGCGGCAACTACAAGGCGTCGATGCGATTCCTCATGAGCCTGGAGATAAACCTGAAGGACGGCGAGAGGTGGAGAGCCTGGGCCGACCTGAGCCGCGGAGAGCAGAGGAAATTGATATCCGCATTAAGCCAGTATATCGACAGGGACCAGATGATTTCCGAGGTCTACACCCTGCCGAAGGAAGAAACCGGCACCCCGCTCCACGACGCCAAGGAGTTCGCGACCCTCATGAACTCCTGCGGCAGGTACGAGAGGGCGGAATTGGGCATGCAAGTCTGCAAGGGCGACAGGAGCCAGTTCCTCGACCGGGCCCTCGGACTCCAGGGCGGCCACCGGAAAAACCTTGTAGAATCGATGAAGAAGATCCGGGGCATCGGTATTCAGGAGATGGAGCACATCCAGTATGTTCACGCAGGCGACAAGGTCATGGACAGCATCATCGGCATCGTGGCCGGGATGATCCTCGGTTCCGGCGACATTCCGGACGATAAACCGTTGTTCGCTTTCGCGGAGGCGGACGACGGGATCAAGGTATCTGGCCGCGCTACAAAACAACTCGTGAAAAGAGGCCTGGACCTCTCAGAACTCATGGGCAAGGCGACAGCCGAGCTGGGGGGGGTCGGCGGCGGCCACAACATCGCCGCCGGTGCGACGATACCTCCGGGCACCGAGGAGGAGTTCCTAAAAATCGCAGACAGGATGGTCGGAGAGCAAATTTCGGCTTAGCCAGTGTTTTGGCAGAAAAATTATATTTATTACAATATTTTATTAAGGATGAATGTATTATCCTCCGGGTAAGAGAGAGACGGAGAGAGCTTATGGTTTCAGAGGATGCTGGGCAGGAGGATGTCAAGGCGTCGGATGTCGTGAAAATCGGTATCACCGGCCTGCCGAACGCGGGCAAAACCACCATACTTTTGAAAATTATCGAGATGCTGGAAGCGGAAGAGCTCGTGGTAGGCGGCATGATCACCGAGCCCATCATTTTCCGAAACAAGCGCGTCGGCTTCTACGTCAAGGACTGGATGACTAAGAAACGAAGAAAATTCGCGCACGTGAACATCGAGTCCAGATTCCTCGTGGGGCAATATGGTGTTGATGTTAAGGCACTGGAGAGCGTAGGCGTGGCTGCAATCAAGAACGCGGTGAAGGAAGCTGACATGATAGTAATAGACGAGGTGGGCAAGATGGAGGTCGAGAGCCCCTCGTTCGTCACTGCGGTGGAGGACGCGCTGGACAGCGACAAAATGATACTTTTGACGCTTCACAAAAAGTCCAGAAACCCGCTCCTCCAGGACATAAGAAGGCGAGACGATGTGCGAATTCTAGAGGTCACACCGGTCAACCGCAACCTCCTTCCTTACAAAATCATGAAACTGATAAAAGGCGAATTGCTTTGAAACCTGATAATTTTAAGCCAGTGAAGATTACGGAGGGTGGATCTACATTCTACGTCCCCGAAACCGGGCACAAAAAAGGGCCGGCATCAAAAGCCCCCGTATTCTTCAACCCGGCAATGAAGGGAAACCGCGACGTTTCGGTGCTCTACGCCAGGGCATTCGGAAAAGATAGAATGAAAATACTGGATGGCCTTGGAGGCTGCGGAGCCAGAGGTCTGCGGATTTATGAAGAAGCACCCCATGATATAAACATCCACATCAACGAGTGGAACAAACCGGCCTTCGAACTTCTTCAAAAGAATGTTAACAAGTGGGAGCGTGAGGACAGAATCACTCTCCACCAGAAGGATTTGAACTGCATACTGGCCAGCAAGCGTTTCGACTGGGTGGACATCGATCCGTTCGGCTCGCCGGTGTCCTTTCTCGATGCCGCCGTCCAATCCGTGAAGGACGGAGGCACGCTCTCCGTCACCGCCACGGACACCGCACCACTCTGCGGAACTTACTCGAAAGCATGCATCAGAAGATACGGAGCCAGACCTCTGAGGACCGCGATTATGCACGAGGTAGGCCTGCGAATTCTCGTCGGCAATGCAATAAAGCGCGCCGCCACCTTCGACATCGCCCTGTTCCCCCTCCTCAGTTACTACAGCGGCCATTATTTCAGGTGCTATTTCACAAAAAAGAACGGAGCCAAGGTCGCGGACAGCCAGCTTGCCCAAATCGGCTACATTCTCAAGGAAAAAAGCGGCGAGTACCGCACTTCAAAATGGCCAGAAAAGGGAAAGCAGTTTGGAGGGCCGCTGTGGCTCGGACCCCTAAGCCAGCCTGATTGCGCCTCTGCCCTGCTAAAACATCTGGATGCAACGATTTCTGAAGATACGAAATCGTTGCTCACCACCCTCTCGGAAGAACTGCCGGAGCCGCCATTCCACTACAACACGGACGAGGTAGCCAGTCATCTGCAGACACTGCCTCCAGGTACTAAAAAGATCGTTGATGCACTTCGCGATTGCGGGTTCAGCGCCTCGCTTGTCCATTACAACACCAAAGCGTTCCGGACAAATGCAAGCTGGCTCGATATCGAAACCCTTCTATTGCAAAGCAAATGAGACCGTTGCACACGGGGCGCAAATGTCTTTAAAACCTCATGACAATTAGCCATGAGAAATTATAGTGTGCAACTGCCGTGGTGTAAACTTCCAGACCCGTAAAATTGCCAAAAAAATTAGGGTCTGGTCGTTTACAATAACCTTAAATGATAAAAGTTTATTACGTGATTCATCAAAGGGGTCGGTATATTGTTCAGAAACTCTGTATCAGGACTTGACAAGGTGTTCAAAACGGACATCGAACCGCCGCAAATCGTGCTGGTCACGGGACCGCCTGGTTCTATGAAAACCAGCTTTTGCTACACCATCATGTCGCAGTATCTCGAACAGACAGGGGATTTTGGGCTCTATACCACATTGGAGGAGACTGTCCAGAGTCATGTTCGCAACATGGAGAGTCTGGGATTCAAGCTTTCGCCAAACATGCAGATTTCGGACTTCACTGACCTGCGTGAAATCGACAGGGTGATCGAGGACGGCGAGGAGACTGACTATCTCAAATTTATCGAGAAGATGATAGTTCACTTCAAGAAGAAATACGGCGACAAGTTCACCGTGTTCGCGCTGGACTCGCTGGGTGCTCTCTATTCACTCATGGAAGACGTGACCCAGATGCGAAAGAGGATGTTCTACTTCTTCAAGATGCTGAGAGACAACAACCTCATTTGCTTCGTCGTCATGGAGAGGGGCCTCGGAGGCGAAAGCCAGCTTCTTGGAAACGAGGGTTTCCTGGTCGACGGAATCATGATGCTCGGTCTCGACAGAAGCCGCGGTAAACTCGTGAGATACCTGCAGGTCGAGAAGATGAGGGCTTCGCAACATAGTATGGAGAAACACGCGGTCGAGGTCGGAAAGGGCGGTATGGTCGTCTTAGGGCCAATCTTTGATACAGACTGAATGGAATTACGTAAAATACTTAATACAAAACCGCATACCCGCGGTTAATTGGGCAAAACAACGGAGGGATTTCCTTGGGCGAAGAAGAACCATCGATATGGGAAGTAATGCAAAAGCAAGCCGAACAGTTTAAAGGTAAAGAGGAAGAGCTGAGAGCCAAAGAAGAGACTTTGAACGAGAAAGAGCGCGAAATCGAGGAGCTCAAGAACTCGGTGGAGGCCAAAGAGGCAGACCTCAGTTCCAAACAGGATGAGATTGAAAGCAAGCTGAACGAGGTCAATGCCGAGAAGCAGGCCTTCGAAGCGGAGAAGGCCAGAATCGTGGAATTGGAATCCGGTTTCGAGACCAGAGAGGCGGAAATCGGGACCAAGCAGAAGGAGCTTGCATCACGAGAGGAAGAGATTTATGTTAAAATGGAGGAAGCCAATAAGCTGGAAGGCGAGATTACGGAGAAGAGAAACGCAATAATCGCCAGGGAAGAGGAGATGGCTTCCGGTTACAATGAGCTGAAAGAGGTCGTCGAAAAACTCGTGGCAAAGGGCGAGGAGACCGTAGAGCGAGAGAAAGCGCTGGCCAGAGAGGAAGAGGAGCTCAATCAGAGCAAAGAGAAGATTATCGAGGACGGCAAGCGCCTCATGGAGAAGGAGCAGCAGCTCATCGAGAAAGAGGAATCGCTCAGGGGCATGAAGGCAGATATCGATGCCGCGCCGGCACCGCCGCCGATGGAAGACGAAGCCCCCCCTGCCGAGGAGGAGCCAGCAGATGAAGAAGCCCCTACCGAAGATGAACCTCCTGCTGATGAAGAGGCTCCGCCAGATGAAGAAGCCCCGGCAGAGGACGAAGAGGCCCCTGCCGAGGAAGAACCTCCAGCAGATGAAGAACCTCCAGCAGATGAAGAAGCTCCGGCAGAAGAGGCAGCGGAGGGCGACGATGAAATCGCATGTCCATCCTGTGGCACCATGATTTCCAAGGACGCCGTCATGTGTTACGCCTGCGGAACCAAGATTGAGGGCGAGGGCGGCGAAGAAGGTGGCGAAGAAGAGCCAGCATCGGAAGAAGCCGGCGGCGATGAAGAGATTCCGTGTCCGTCCTGCGGTACGATGCTCTCAAACGATGCCATCATGTGCTACGCCTGCGGAACCAAGATAGAGGGCGAGGGCGGCGAGGAAGGCGGCGAAGAAGGCGGCGACGAGGACGAGCCAAAGAAGGTCGCCAAGAAAAGGGTAGTATAAACAACCAACTACCCATTTTTCCATTTTTAACTTGCCAGCGCCAGCCAGTTACCATAACCAAGCAGAAGAAAATACGTATTCAAGTACAGCATTCAGCGTCATGCCCCGTCTGGTACGATAATTATTCGTTAACGAGGGCGGGGTTTCGATATGTTAGCGTTTTATGTGACAAGCAGAACCCTACAAAGATTCGTGAAAACCCCGCCCAAAGCGAAGCGTCGGGCGGGGATGTTCAAAAATAGAAACCCTGGATAGGAAAATAGATAATCATCGTGGCGGGAAGACCATCAGTGATATAGTGTTTTCATCGAGGCAACTTTCGGTTTAAAACTGCTTTTGTACCTGATGTTGCAAAATCCGAGGTTGCAAAAACTGGTTCCTTTGCTGGTAGAGAATCCGCAATGGGAGCTGAGGCTGATGTTCTGCACTCTAAGTTCAGAACATTCCTCATCGAAGTGCGCTATGCACAATTCGTATTCGTAACCTCTCTTTTGCATTTCCTTGTCTCCAGGGCCGGGCATGATTCCATGTACGGATTAGTGCCTCTGGCTCTAGTCCGCCTCCTCCTTTTTCATTCTCTGCCCGCATTAAACAATCTCCTCCGACCTATATAAACCCGCTTTGGTTATCACCAGCAAGCACACCAACTTCCCGCGTTTTCAATAATTATTATTATCAAGTTTACCATGTCCGCCCAATGAGCGAGTACGATATCGAATTCTTTGAGACGGAGGGTTTCATTCGTCAACAATGTCGGCAGTGCAAGCGTTTTTTCTGGGCCAGAACCGAGAGAAACGATTGCGGTGAGTCACCATGTATAGAATATTCTTTCATCGGAAACCCGCCGACGAAGGCATCGTTCTCACTACATGAAACCAGAGAGCTCTTTCTCACATTTCTGGAGAGGAACGACCACACCAGAATCAACCGCTATCCGATAACAGCCAGATGGCGCGACGACGTGTTCTTCACCCAGGCATCGATATACGGATTTCAGCCGTGGGTGATCAGCGGTGCGGTCGAGCCCCCCGCCAACCCGCTGGCCATCTCACAGACCTGCGTCAGGTTCAACGACATCGACAACGTGGGAAGGACCGGCAGCCACCTCACGATGTTCGAGATGATGGCTCACCACGCATTCAACACAAAGGATAATTATGTCTACTTCAAGGACAGGACTGTGGAAATCTGCGACAATTTTTTTCGACATGATTTTGGCATCGCCCAGGACAGACTGGCCTACATCGAAGCGGAGTGGAAGGGCGGCGGCAATTCGGGCCCGTGTTTCGAGGTCATGGTCGATGGCGTAGAGCTATGCACCCTCGTCTTCATGATGTACGACGAATCCGGCCCGACAAAGAAACCGCTCAACATGCAGGTCGTGGACACCGGCTACGGCCTCGAGCGAATGACATGGATCTCCCAGGGGACGTCCAGCGCCTACGAGGCGGTGTTCGGCCAGACGCTTCAGAAGCTCAAAGAGGCAACCGGCGTAACCGGTGATTCACAACTGCTGGCCGAGTATTCCAAAGTTGCCGGTCTAATGAACATCGACAATCCCGGCAGTCTTCGTGAACTCAAGCAGAGGGTTGCCGACCGCCTGAAAATCGGGGTGCCGGAGCTGGAGGCAGAGGTCACGCCATTGGAGAATATTTACATCGTCTGCGACCACTCGCGGGCACTCATGTTCATGCTCAACGACGGGATAGTACCGTCGAACGTTAAAGCTGGCTATTTCGCCAGATTGCTTGTTCGCAGGGCGATGAGGGCGATGGACGTTCTCTCTCTCGAAATACCGCTGGCCGAGGTCGTGGCTGACCAGATCGAATACTTCAAGGACGATTTTCAGGACGTGCGGGTGAACTGCGATGAAATACTCAATCTCATCGAGGTCGAGTCCAGAAAATACAAGGAAACCCTGCGAAAAGGGACCTCCCTTGTATCGCGGCTGGAGGAGCGGCTCGCAGAGTCCGGCAAGACCATCGGGGCCGAGGATCTGGTCGACCTTTACGACTCACACGGGCTGAACCCTGAGGTGGTTCAGGAATTTGCGAGCCATCAAATCGAGATTCCGGATGATTTCTATCAGATGGTGGCGGAGAGACACTCAGCTCAAAGGATGGCTGTGGCAGAAGATGGAGAACAGACGATTGACGCCCCTCCGACAAAAATCGGGTTCTACACCGAGCCGGAGACAGACGAGTTCGAGGCAACCGTCGTTCTCATCAATGGACCGGATGTCGTGCTTGACGAGACCTACTTCTACGCTGAAGGCGGAGGCCAAGCATGCGACACCGGCACAATCGAGGGCTTTAAGGTCATTGACGTCCAAAAGTACGGAAACGTTGTTGTGCACACTCTGGAGACGGACGAGCACGACCTCAAAGCCGGTCAAAAGGTGAACTGCAAGATAGACTGGATAAGGCGCAGGCAGTTAATGCGCCACCACACCGCAACCCACCTGATAAATGCCGCTGCCAGGGAAGTTTTGGGCAATCATGTATGGCAGACCGGGGCCAATAAAACAGAAGAAATGGCCAGACTGGACATCACGCACTTTGCCGCCCTCTCGAACGAGGAGTTCCATGAGATTGAAGAAAAGGCGAACGAGTACGTTATCGCTGACATACCGGTCGACCAGTATTTCATGAACCGCCGCGATGCCGAGAAGAAGTTCGGCATGCGGCTTTACCAGGGAGGGGCTGTGCCAGGCCGCGATTTGAGAATCGTTGACGTCCGGGGCGTGGACGTGGAGGCATGCGGCGGAATTCATTGTAAACGGACGACCGAGGTCGGCCCGATAAAACTTCTCCGGAGCAAGAGGATTCAGGACGGTGTTTTGCGCCTGGAATTCATTGCTGGCAAACCCTTATACGATTGGATGAAGAAGCACCACAAGACAGTCTTGGAGATGTCCGATATTCTGAAGGTCTCTCACGATAAGCTGCCCGATACGGTTGAGCTCATCTACAACGAGTGGAAGGAATTTTCCAAGGAGAAGAAAAAGGAGGGCAAGAAGGGCGCTGCTAAGTCAATCGATGAACTACTGGCCGATGCTGAAACCGTCGACGGAGCCCGATATGTTCAGGCAGAGATAGAGGGCTCGATTGCGCAAACGACTGAGGTTTCCCGTCTTCTCGGAAACGAGGAGAACGTCTTCGCCGTTCTCAGCTCCTCAAAAGACCTGTCAAAACTCCTGTTCACTTCCTCGACTGAAAAACACAATTGCGGGGCAATCGCAAATCAACTGGCTAGTGAGTTCGGATACGGCGGCGGCGGCCGTCCCGATTTTGCCCAAATCGGCACCAAGGACGCTGACCATGCGACACTCGTGAAAATGAAGCACCGCGCAATCGAACTTGCCAAGCAGGCATGAACCCGCCGATTTGTGGAAAGATTAATATCGTGAACTTGTATAACAACATGTATGGACAGCTGGTCGAACATACCGCCACCGGAATCCGGCGGATTTCCGGGAGCACCTCCACCACCTCCGCCATCAGGCGGGCCAGAGACATTTCCGGACGAGATCGAGCATGTCAAAGGCATAGTGGGCAAGTACTTCCCAATCTACGAGGTGCGTATCCAGTTCAATACCATCTCGCTTCATTGCAACATAGACCCAAGCCAACTGGAGAGCCAGTTCGAAGCCCTTCGCAACGAGATGAAGGGAGATAATTACATCCCGATTCTGAAATACGAGAAAGGCGAATATGTCGTTCACGTGGTCCGCCAGCCGAAGATGAAGTTTAAGGGCATCACGTTCAATCTTGTTCTCCTGATCGCAACCATCATCACGACGATACTGGCCGGCTCGCTTTTGTGGTTGTTGATAATGAACGACCCGACAGATTCGCTCAGCATGTGGCAGATGTTCGATTTGGGAAACCTGGCCAATGGCGCATTGTTCTTCGCCCTGCCGTTGATGACCATTCTCGGAGTTCACGAGATGGCTCACTACTATGCCGCAAAAAGGCACGGCATCGCCGCATCCCTACCCTTTTTCATTCCCGTACCACCGATATTCATACCGCCGCTGGGCACGATGGGCGCCTTCATCAGCATCAGGGAGCCGATTCCGAACAAAAAAGCACTGCTGGACATCGGTATCTCTGGCCCCATAGCTGGCTTTCTGGTCGCGATTCCTGTCACGATAATCGGGCTCATGCTCTCGTCATCGCTCACCATTCCCAACCCAACCGGCATCGTCGAGGGCGGCACGATTTTGATTGGCGATTCGATACTCTTCCAGTCGCTGAGGTCGGTTCTTCCGATACCGGACAACGTGCTGCTCCATCCGACTGCTTTCGCCGGTTGGGTCGGGCTTTTCGTCACGGCGCTCAACCTTCTTCCGGCAGGCCAGCTGGACGGAGGACACATCGCCCAGGCGCTTCTCGGCAACAGAGCCAGATGGGCGAGTTACGGTGCGTTCATACTCATGCTCATCCTTGGCCTCCAATTCACTGGCTGGCTGATTTTTGCAATGCTCATCATGTTCCTAGGGCTGAGACATCCACCACCGCTGAATGACGTCACGAAACTGGACGACAAGCGCAAGCTCATCGGCATTGCCACCGCCGTGATACTCGTTCTATGTTTCGTGCCGATTCCTTTCGATTATGAGGAGCCAGTATATGATGTGGAATTCAATCTCGTCATGCCGGACGGAACACTCACGACATCCCACACCTACACTTTCAACGCGTTTCCGCAAGGGCTCAATAGAACGGAAGATTTGGCATTGGCGAACAACGGTAACGTTGAGGCAACGATAGTTTTACGAGCCAGCAGTTCGAATGAAAGTATTTGCAATGTAACTTTTTTCGGGGGAAACGTAACTGACGGCACCGACGTGACCCAGTCAATCCAAATAGCACCTATGGGGATCGCGAATCTAACTATAAATCTGAGAATTTTACCGAATGCGGTGGGAAATGCGACGATAATAATCGAAGCCGCATACCTTTATGGAGACCTCTTGCTGGACCCGAACAATTTTGACCTCAACCCGGAAATCAGGATTTTTCTAGAATTGATTTAGTTATGTTATCTTAGCCCACCCAGGCCAGTGTTCTGGTTGTTTGTGGCCCGCCCCGATAGATGGGTCGCCCCCCACCCTTCCGCGTCTGCGCTGGCGGCATGTTGGATTGCTCTGCATTCCAACATGATCTGTCGCGCCTTCGGTCACGACAGATAACTTCGGTTCGCTTCGCATCCCGAAGTAATATTTCGTGCAATTGACACGAAATAGTTTTCCCTTCCCCCAAAAGCCTGCTCGACGCGGCCAGACATTTACTTGGGCCGATGCTCAAACACACAGAAGTGCCTTGTCAAACTTCTGTGCACAAACACATCGTGCTTTTCCTTCAGTGCGAAAAAGTCGTCAGCCAACTCTGCGAATTTCATGTCCGGGAAAACGATAACGAGTTTTCCCTCCGGTCTGAGAAATTTGGCGAAGGTTTTGAACGAGCGGCGGTAAAGGGCCCCGATGCCCTCCTTCATCGTGGTAGCCGATTTTCCGTAGGGAGGGTCGGTGATGATAGCATCCACCTCCCCGAATTTTCCTATCTGGCCGACGTCAAGCTCGTGAAGTTCACACCCATCACGAAGCCCCAGATGTTCGAAATTCTTGCGACAGCTGTCCAGCATTTCGGGGTCTATGTCGGAGCCGATGACTTTCGCTCCGACCAGCATTCCCTCGATGAGCAAACCGCCTGTTCCACAGAACGGGTCGAGCATTGTCTGGCCTGCCCGAATTCCGGAGATGTTAACGAGGGCACGGGCGAGCTTCGGGTGAAGGGTCACCGGGTGAGACACCGGCCTGTTCTTCGGCCTCCTCTCCTCGAACTGCACCCTGTCAACATCGCACAGGCGCCGACCGATGTGGCATCTGCCAGACATTAAGATTCTGATTGTAGTGTCGGGTTTTTCAAGATCCACCTTCGCCCTTTCCGACAATATGCCGCCGGCTTTTTCGGTAAGCCGGCGAACTTCCTCGCCCGACCACCTCTCCCCCATGCGCTTTGCGCGGACGGCGAATGAACCAGCAATTTTCAAATCTTTGATTTTATCGGGCACATCATCTATCCGGCCTGAAAAATAATGCTCGTTGACGTGCCAGGCCAGCGCGGCACGTCCGGCGATTTTTTCCGGCGGGCACTCTGTTTCTATAACGAGTGCCCCGTCATCAGAATCAATCATTTCGGTTTTCGGGTCTTCGGCACCTGCAAGTGCCATTATCTCGGCCTGGGCCAGGCCCGGATATTCTCCTGACAACTCGACGAACAACTTCATCAAGGATGGCATGGGTGCCTTTGATTTAAAATTTATCTAATCAATTTCCGTTGTTTTTGATAACAGCCAGACTGAATCCGTCCAGCACTATCTGCGAATTGCATTTCGGGCATTCGACCTCGTTCCAGAATTTTTCGTCATTACCGCCGTTCATGCTGATGCGCGTTTTCCTACAATTCGGACAATCGAAAGCCAGCTCAATATTCGACTTGTCCAGTCTCCTCAAATCATACTTGTCGACTATGCCCACATAACCGCCTCCGTTCGAGTGCCTTTTCACTCGACTATGATGTATATGATTTTTCCCGTATTTAAAAGGTTCGCGGCCTATCCAAAAAGCATATTTACGGGGTTGTCCATTCCGTGTCGATATACAGGATGTTAACTATGCCGGCTGTTGTAAATCCAGATGATTGCATCGGATGCGGAGTATGCGTTGACGCATGTCCTCAGGAAGCAATATCAATGAACGATGTTGCCAAGGTCAACCCAGACGAATGCATAGACTGCGAGGCTTGCGTGAGCGAGTGTCCCAACGATGCAATTTCGATGAAATAATCATAGTGGTGTTCATTTGGAAAAAATTTTCGTGTTAATCAAGGTCAATGCTGGAAGCCTGGAGCCCGTCTTCAAAGAACTCAGGCAGGTGCCAGGCATCCGGGAAGTTCATTCAGTAACAGGCAGTTATGATATAATTTCGATTGTCGAGGGCGAGGACATCGCAAAGCTCCTCTCGATGGTCGTGCGCGAAATTAGAGAGGTGGAGGGCATAGTTTCGACCGAGACCCTGATCGCCCTTGACATTGACTAAGGAAAACTATTATTTTGGCCGAATAGATTATGGTGTCGATGGCCCCATTCGAGGATTATCAGCAGAACATCATTTCGGACGCGAGCAAGCTTACTTTCGATTATGTGCCAGACAGGCTGGTGCACCGCGACAGGGAGATGAAACAGCTCTTCTCGATTTTCAGGCAAATTGTCGATTCGAACGTCGGGCAGAAGGCCTTTCTCACGGGCAATGTCGGCACAGGCAAATCCGTGCTTTCCAAACGGTTCTGCCTGGACTTCCAGGAATGGGCAAGGGAGAAGTCCCAGGCGATCGAGTTCGCAATCGTGAATTGCAGGGCCAGAAACACGCCCTCCGCCGTCCTTCTAAAAATTTTGGAGCGCTTCGACCCACACTTCCCAGACCGCGGGTTTTCGACTACAGAAATGCTGGAAATCCTCAGAAAGCACGTCGACCGCCAAAAAGTGCATCTGATAGTCGTGCTTGACGAGGCCAATGTCCTCGTGAAAAAATCAGGATCGGACCTCCTCTACAGCCTCACGCGATTCGACGAGGAACGGATAGCAGGCGAGCATCGCCTTTCGCTCATTCTCATATCGCAAAAGGACCTCATCGAGTTTCTGGACGCCGCGACATTGTCGACGTTCAAGCGCACCAATACCATCAAGTTCGATAAATACGACAAGGAGCAGCTCTGGGGAATACTGGCCGATAGGGTCGAGCTCGCGTTTTATCCGGGCACAATCGAGGAAGAAACCACAGAACTCATTGCGGAAATAGCGTCCGAATGGGGCGATGCCAGATTCGCAATCGAGCTTTTGGAAAATGCGGGACGCATAGCGAACGACGAAAGCTTGGATTTCGTCAATGCAGACCACGTCCGCGCCGCCAAGGCCATGACCCATTCGGTGATCACCGAGGACAAGTTGAGAATGCTGGACATGCACAAACTTCTCACACTTCTCGGCATTAGCCATGAGATCAAAGGCAAGGCTTACATCACCACCGGCCAGTCGGAGAAGGGCTACGCTGTCGCGTGCGAAGAGTATGAGGAGCGGGTGCGCGGCCACACACAGTTCTGGGAGTATCTGAAAGAGCTGGAAGGCCACGGTTTCATCGGGCTCCGGCTCTCCGGAAAGGGGCATCTCGGCAAGACAAAGCTCATCTCTCTGCCGGACATTCCGGCGAAGGTGCTCGAGGAAAAAGTGACCGAACTCCTCCAATCCAAAAGGAGATAAAATGATAGACAACCGCAAACTGCTGGCTATCGTCATCGTGCTGTCCCTCGTCGGCGTTATTTCACTTTTCTTTTACTCGGCGTCAATCAAACCGAAGCAGGTCGGAATTTCCGAGATGAACGAGAACCTCGTCGGCTCCCTTGTCCAACTCAACGGAACCATCAGCCGGATATCGACATTCGACAGCGGGGCGACCTCTATCGAACTCGTAGACCTAGGTACAAACGCCACCATCACGATATTCCTCAACGCCGACATTTCGGAGGTCTGGCTAAGCACGGCAGACCCGATTCCGGGCGCGACTCTTGAAGCGACCGGCGTCGTCGAGATTTACAACGACGAATACGAAATAGTCATCGGCACATCCGAAGACATCAAAATCATCGAGCCAGCAACTTCTAACAGTGTCCAAATCTGGCAGCTACTGGCCTCTCCCGAGATATTCGACGGGATGACGGTGGCTGTCAAGGGCGAGGTCCGGAGCTACGATACGATTTCGGGAGGCGCGATTTTCAACCTCCGCGCGGAGCAAGACAATTCGACCTATTACCTCAGCTGCGTGGTGTTCGAAGATGACATCGTGAAAGACCTAGGGAACGGCATAAGTGTAGAGGTCATCGGCGAGTTCGGCTACTACCAGAACATGGGGAACTGGCAGGTAGTGGTGGACGGCGAGGAGAACGTCACCATCATCAATCACTGAAATATCTTGTTTGCAGCCCCAATATATTTACCATATCTCAAAGCCAGTACTTCCAATAATACCGTCGTATGCTAATCGTTAAACCTTCATAGAAACTCAAAGTCCGTAACTTTGAGAAGTCGAGCATATGACCGCTTAAATTTAAGCATACAGCTGGTAGGCTGATTGCTTAAACATCGTTAAATGAAAAGGGTTTTTAACCCCGTCGTGTATACCCCTCGGACGAGGGATGCACTTTGCCTGACGAAGCGATTTTATTTACCAAACCCAGTTGCAAGAACTGCGATTACGTGAAAGAAAAGATACCGGAAGGTCTGGACGTCAAAATAATGGACATGTCCACACCGGAAGGTATGGCCCATGCGGCATATTATGAGCTCATCGAGAAGAATGTACCCATACTGGTACACAATGATGTAGCAGTCGAGGGCGCCATCAAAATTAAAAACAAGATGAGTGAGATCGCGGCAATCGGGAAGTAGTTTTTCGCTATCTGGCTGCCCGCCCCAAACTTTTGATTATCCCCCCACCCCGCTCCTCCGCTAGCCTTTCCCAACCCCCAAAGGCCTGCTCGGAGCGAAAGAATTTAGCCCCCTTCATTTTTTATGATGCTTTCCCAATGATCACCAAATTTAAGTTTATAATAAAATCCAAAATAATCAAATTCTTCAGTTATCTTGCTAACATCTGAAATAAAGTAATCACCAACAGACAGGTATGAATCACCATCAACATCAAAATAGCCCACTGGACAAGCATCGTTTTCAATAATAGTGGATAATTTGTCATGATAATAGTACTCACCATATTCTGTTCCAGGCAGGTGGACTTCAAGGACACCACTTACTTCTTCAATATAATACACTTGATCATTGTCTGTAATTTTCCAATCACGATTTTTCGTGATTTCTGATATGATTGAATCATCTGATAAGGTAATACTGTTGCCAGAGAAGACACTTATTAAACCATCAGTTATCGGTCCAGCACCCCCATTCTCTGACGTATAAACATTTAAATCTGGAATGAAATCAATTGATATGGAAAATAAATATGTTTCATCGTTCTCCACCGCCGTGGTAATGGTGATATACATACTGTCAATATGATACTTATCGTGGTAATTTTCCGCCCAATCATTCATCGCTATGATTGTTTCAGTAGTAATATTGTTGGTTGAAGATTTATTGACAGTTACCTCTGGGTGAGAGAATATCCACGGAGGGTCACTTGAAGTAAACAAAATATTTACCACCCAGATAGCGGAGATGACTATGACAACAACAAGAATTAAGGCAATAATTTTCTTAACTGAAACAGTAACAGGAGCTTCATCTTCCATAAAACCATAATCATTTGATTTATTATTTAAACCCTAATATGACATGTCAAGCGTTGACCGAGCGAGCATTAGTTTTTTAAACGTCCCACGAATGCTCAACCAATGATATGTCTCGGTATCGAGGGAACTGCCCACACTTTCGGAGTGGGGATTGTTGATGGCGATTGTGAGATACTGGCTAACTTGTGGAAGATGTACGTGCCGAAGGTTGGCGGCATTCATCCGAGAGAGGCCGCGAACCACCATGCGGAGCACGGCGTCGGCGTGATAAATGAAGCCATCGAGAAGGCGGGCATCGACAAGAGCCAGATTGACCTTATTGCGTTCTCCCAAGGCCCGGGATTGGGCCCCTGCCTTCGGACTGCCGCGACATCTGCCCGGGCGCTGGCCCTCTCTTTGGGCAAGCCGCTCGTGGGGGTGAATCATTGTGTTGCGCATTTGGAGATTGGAAGGGGCCTTTTCGACTGCGGGGACCTGGTTTTGTTATACGTTTCGGGTGGCAACACACAGGTTATCGCCTTCGCCAACGGCAAGTACCGCGTCTTCGGTGAAACCCTCGACATAGGCATCGGTAATATGTTGGACAAGTTCGGCCGTGAGAAGGGCATGACATTTCCCGCAGGCCCGGAAATCGAGAGACTGGCCGCCACAACCGACCAGTACCAGCCGCTCCCTTATTCGGTCAAAGGAATGGACGTCGCGTTTTCCGGCATACTCACAGCGGCGCTCAACACGAAAGCCGAATTGCCGGTTGTCTGCAATTCGCTTCAGGAAACGACCTTCGCGATGCTCATCGAGGTCACGGAGCGGGCGATGGCTCATCTCGACCGCGACGAGGTCTTGCTTGGCGGCGGCGTTGCATGTAATCGCCGTCTTCAAGAGATGGTCGGGATAATGGCGGAGGAGCGGGGGGCCAGCATGTTCGTTCCACCCGGTGATCTGTGCTCTGACAATGGTGCGATGATAGCCTGGACCGGCCTGATAATGCACAAGGCAGGTATCGAGACTTCAATCGAGGATTCGGGAGTCGACCAGAAGTTCAGAACGGATGATGTTGAAGTGACCTGGCGGTGACATACCCCGTTCTGACAGACGGGGCATGACGAAATTTTATATATTGCCCCCACTTAACCAGATTTGCTAGGCTAACCGGGGGGCTCGGCGTCCCCTTATACACCGAAATCGTCGTTAGCGGGGGTGACGGCCGGATGCGGCGTAACCGGCTTTATGTCGGACCAGTGCCCGACTATGAGGTTCTGTCCCACGGGGTTGGAGGTGATTGGCGCGCACAGCCGGAGGGCGGTGTGGTCCTTCTTGATTGCGGGGAAAGGGCGAGGCCCTGACGGGAGCAGCTTAACCGCATATTACCAACGCTCATGGGGTGGCGGAACCGAGAAGGTCATTGACCATCGGCATGAGGTGCGGGCGACCAGTCCGGTGCCTAGCACTTATTCGGCCGCGGGCCGATAAAGTGCTATTTAGGCAGCCATAGGCACTTCTGGCTCGAAGTCAGATACTTCGAGCCTCATCACCAATTTGTGAAGGTGCCTACGGCGGTATCGCACTTCCAAATTGGAGTTGGCCAGATGTCTGATTTGATATTCAATAAACAAATCGAAACAATGCCGAAACCCGAACTAAAGGAACTCCAGCTCAAGCGTTTGAAGGCTGTTGTCAAACATACTTACGAAAACGTTAGTCACTACAAACAGGCACTGGATGCGAAGAAAGTCGCCCCCGAGGACATCAAAACGCTGGACAACATCCGAAAGCTGCCGTTCACCGTGAAGAACGACCTTCGGGACAACTACCCGTTCGGCTTGATGGCCGTTGATTTGGAGAGCTGCATCGAGCTGCACGCATCCAGCGGGACGACCGGCTCACCGATCACGGTCTGCTACACACCTCATGACTTGGAGGTGTGGTCCGAGGTAATGGCTAGATGCCTTTCGATGTCCGGGTTGACCACCTCTGATATTTTCCAAAATCCGATTCCGTACGGCCTTTTCACAGGTGCCTTCGGTTTTCATTATGGTGCTCAAAAGGTGGGTGCTATGGTCGTGCCTTCGGGCGGCGGCCAGACAGAGCGTCAGCTGCAGCTTATGAAAGACTATGGAACAACGTTCATTTCCGGTGTCGCTTCGTACGCCGCGTACCTCGGCCAGAAAGCGACAGCGATGGGCATGGACCCTGCAAAAGACCTGAAAGTCCGCAACGGCCTGTTCGGCGCGGAGATGTTCTCGTCCGGCCTGAAGAGGAAACTGGCCGAGACCTGGGAGATGGACGTGCACGACATCTACGGCCTGACCGAGATGTGCGGCCCCGGGGTTTCCACGGACTGCGACCAACACGACGGCCTGCATCTATGGGAGGACCATTTTCTGGCAGAGGTCATCGACCCAAAGACAGGAGAACCAGTCGGTGTCGAGGAGGAGGGCGAGCTGGTACTCACCACTCTCACGAAAGAGGGCATGCCGATACTACGGTATCGGACCCGGGACCTCACTTTCATCTACGACGGCCAGTGCGATTGCGGCCGCACTCATCTCAAGCACGAGCCGATAAAGGGGCGGAGCGACGACATGCTCATCATTCGCGGCACCAACATCTACCCGAGCCAGATAGAGCACGTGCTTATGCAGAAACCGGCAGTGGGCACGAATTACAAGATCACGCTTTACACAGAGGGAATCATGGACCAGATGCTCGTGGAGGTGGAGACGAAGCAGGCGATTCCGGAGGCGGAAAAGGAAATGCTGGCCAAGGAGATTCAAACAGCAATCAAGGCCGTGATAACTCTCACTCCTCATGTTAAAGTTTTAAATCCGGGCGACATCCAGCAGGACACGATAAAGGCGAAAAGGGTTTTTGACGAGCGAAGGTAGACCTGCAATTATCGATGCGGGAGCAAACTTATTATAACTAACTTTAGATACCCCCAACACCCGATGATAGGAGGAGGAAAGACATGGTGGATTATAGCTTTACAGAGGAGCAAGAACTATTCAGAGAGAGCATGAGAGAATTTTGTGCACGCGAGATTACCCCGAAAGCCGAGATGCTAGAGCAAGCAAAAGAGATGCCCGAGGAAATCATCAAAGCATTGGCAGGCTTCGAACTTCTCGGCATGATGGTAGACCCGGAGTATGGCGGTCTGGGAACAGATCCAGTGACCTTGGGGATTGCAGCCGAAGAATTGGGCAGAGCAGACCCCAGTTGCGCAGTTCCGGTCTTTTTCCTGGTAGTCAATTCCTGGTCGTATGTCCTGAACAAATACGGGACCGATGAAGCGAAGCAGGAGATACTTCCGAAATCCGTAAAAGGAGAGCAGTTCGTCGGGATAGCCACAACCGAATCGGACATCGGTTCAGACCTCGGAAATATGAAGACCAAAATAAGGAGCGAGGGAGACAAGTACGTCGTCAATGGAGAGAAGATGTACATCAGCGGCATCGGCGAGGCCACGAAGTACAGCGGAGGTCACGTCACACTCGCGAAGATGACGGATGCCGGCACAAGAGGGTTGAGCCTGTTCTACCTGCCTTTGAAGGACACACCGGGCATCACCCCCACTTATATAGAAGAACTGGGCAGGGAAGGAATATCGTTCGGCGGCTTCAACATCGAGAACGTCGAAATCCCGAAGCGCTACCTCATCGGAGAGGAAAACAAAGGGTTCTACATAGTGCACGAGGGATACGAACTTGCGCGAGGCCTCATCGGACTGGTCTGCGTCGGAGCGGCATCCAAAGCACTCGATAACGGCATTGCTTACATCAAAGAGCGCAAAGCCTTCGGAAAACCAATAGGCAAGTATGAGGGAATCCAGTTCAAGCTGGCGGAGCATTATGTTCGAATACAGGCACTTCGTGAACTTACCTACAAAGCGCTCTGGACATACGATCAAGAGATGAAAGGCCAGGCATCGAGGTTCGATGTCAGTATGGCAATTGCCATGTCGAAATCCGTATGCTCCAACTGGGCGTTCGACGCGATCAACGACGTCATGCAATGGCAGGGGGCCTTCGGATACACGAAAGAGTGTCCTGACCAGAAAGCACTGAGAGGTGTGAGGTCGTTCACGCTTGCCGAGGGCTCCGTTGAAATCATGAAACTGATA
The DNA here is from genome assembly GCA_030672365.1 of Methanomassiliicoccales archaeon. GTDB lineage: Archaea > Thermoplasmatota > Thermoplasmata > SG8-5 > JAGLSY01 > DAOVGM01. Next base: position 1,064 of record DAOVGM010000022.1, on the reverse strand, counting down.
ATCGCAAGAGAATTGCTGGGCAAGGAATTCCTGGCGTATCGCTAGTCAATTATCGGTCGGGAGAAAATGAGGATAATTGTCTGTGTCAAGCAAGTTCCGGAGAGTTTTTTTCTTTTGCCAAAACCTGTGCTGGCGTTATTTCGGGTCGCTCTGCATCCCGAAATAATCTTTCGCGAATTTTACGCGAAAGATGCTCCTAAAGAAAAAAATTCGGAAAATAAGAAAAATCGACTTCACCTGCTCGGTTTTGGAGGGTAAAGATGAGGATAATAGTCTGTGTGAAGCAGGTTCCAGATACCACCGAGATCAAGATCGACCCGAAGACCAACACGTTGATAAGAGAGGGTGTCGAGAGCATTTTGAATCCCTATGATCAATTCGCAGTCGAGGAAAGCGTAAGGATCAGGGATTTGGCGGGAGAAGGAAAGATAACTGTCATTTCAATGGGCCCGCCGCAGGCAAGGAGCGCGTTGATGAAATGCCTGGCCCTCGGTGTAGACGATGCAGTTCTCTTATCAGACAGGGCATTTGCCGGTGCAGACACATGGGCCACATCATACACGTTATCGCTGGCAATTAACAAACTCGGGCCTTTCGACCTCATTCTATGCGGGCAGCAGGCGATAGATGGGGACACGGCCCAGGTGGGGCCGGAGCTTGCCCAGCACCTCGGCATACCGCAGGTCACCTACGCCGAAAAGGTCGAGGCCGGCGAGGGCCGGAAAATCGAAGTTCATAAACAGACGGAGGAGGGTTATCAGGTGCTTGAAGTGAAGTTGCCGGCGTTGCTGGCAACAATGCCGCCGACATCTTTCGAGCCCGGATATCCGCCGATGAGCGGGATTCTGAAGGCGAAGAAGAAACCCTTAGAGGTCTGGGACGCGGAGAGCATCGGGGCGCACTCCTCCAAAATCGGACTGGACGGCTCCTTTACAGAGGTTGTCAAAACGTATTCTCCGCCGTCGCGGGGAGAGTGTGCGTTCCTGGAGGGAGAACCCCGGGAAGCGGTAGGGAAATTAGTCGAGCCGCTTTTGAAGAAAGGCATAATTTCGGAGAGGTGAGTT
>DAOVGM010000020.1 GCA_030672365.1 Methanomassiliicoccales archaeon | reverse complement strand
AACGGTGATAGGCTCCCCGCTGGCACAGGACCACAAGCGCGCATATGAGGGAGACACAGGTCCCAACACAGGCGGCATGGGCAGTTATTCCGATGCCAACCATTCCCTGCCGTTTTTGAGGGATTCGGATTACGAGGAGGCGCTGGCTATCACGCAAAAGGTCTGCGACGCACTTCGCGAGGAGTGCGGCGAGCCGTACAAGGGCGTGATGTACGGCGGCTTTATAGCCACGGCGGAGGGCGTGAAACTCGTCGAATTCAATGCCAGGTACGGCGACCCGGAAGTGCTCAACGTGCTTCCACTGCTCGAAACGAGTTTTCTGGCTCTCTGCAAGGCGGTGGTCGACGGCAACCTCAATCCAGGCATGGCCAGATATTCGCGCAAGGCAACGGTCTGCAAGTACATCGTGCCGAAGGGCTACGGCGTCAAATCGCTGGCAGGCGCGGAGGTGACCCTGAACGAGGACATTATCAGAAACGAGGGCGCGGAGCTGTATTATGCCTCGGTCAACGAGGAGGGAGGTCGTATATTCACAACGACCTCGCGCTCGCTGGCAGTCGTCGGCATCGCGGATTCGATTTTTGAGGCGGAGCGTGTCTGCGAAAATGCGCTTTCTCAAATCGGCGGCGAGGTGTTCATGCGGCACGATATCGGGACACCCGAAGCAATACAGCGGAGAATCGAGCACATGAAAAACATAAGGCCATAAAAATAAAAATTAAATTTTAAAATCTGGCCCGGTGCTATTTTTTATCGCGGTTATTCGATTAAAAAAACCTATTTATATGCCGATTGCATACCCTGTAATTCGCGAGAGAAGAGCAGCAGGCATTTCTTTTCGTTCGGGATGACAAACATGCATTTGAGACCTGATTTGAGGCATTACGCGGTACGCGGCATCGAGTTCGAGAATTTTACGAGCTGCAGGAAGTGTGGGGCCCATCTGGTCGTGCTCCCCGACGACAAACGCCACGGCTACTGCTTCGATTGCACGGACTTGCTGGACGCCCCGAACAAGGTAGAGATAGAAAGCGGCCGCCTGTTCTCCCCGAACTGCAAGCCAGAGTTTTATAAGTAGACCTGAAAGGGCTGATAGTTTAAATCAGCCCTTCCGATATAGCGAAGTTCATAATACCGGTCAGCATGAACTGGATCGCCATCGCGGCCAGTATAAGACCCATGATCCTCGTGAAGGCCAGTGCCCCCATCCTGCCGATTCTCTCGAAGATGCCGTCCCCGTAATACAGGAACACGTATGCGATGGCCATCGTTATTATGATGGCCAGGACGACGAAGAATATTGCCAGGAAGTCGAGATTCGCGCCCGTGACCTCGGACATGTATATCATGACCGTTGTTATCGCCCCGGGGCCGGCCAGCATCGGAACTCCGAGTGGCACGATACCGATGTCCTCGCGCCCCATCGCCTCGGCCTTGTCCTGCTCCGTCAGTTTTGTTTTTGGTCTGGAGCCGTGCAACATGGTGAACGCGATGCTGAACAAAAGGATGCCACCGGCGATTCTAAAAGCGGGGACGGTGATGCTGAACATTTCGAAGATGAAGTTGCCGACCAGTGCGAAGATGATGAGGACCGCCGTTGCCACTAAAACCGCCTTGTTGATGACGTCCAGCTTCTCGTCGTGACTATACCCATGGGTGAGGGCAACGAAGAACGAAACGTTGCCTATTGGGTTGACGATGGCGAAGACCGCCACGATTACCGAAATTGCGAACGCGAGTTCCATTGGAACGGCGCAACCCTATATCGTACTTAAATGTATGGCAGAGTTGCTATAACGTCACATTTAAGAAGATGATATAATATCGCACTTGAACCACGAGGTATGTGAAGGAGGGTCAAGATGGCTTTGAATGCTCTCGGAAGGGAAATTCCCGAATCGATAGGGGACATGAAATTGAGTCCTTTCAGAGGTGCTTTTGCGACGGCTCCAGAAGGCAATGCGATAGCACCCAAGATCAGGTCGCACAATCCAGGCAAGGTCAAATTGCTGGCCTCGATTTCCGAGGCCATCGACAAGGTCGGGCTCAAGAGCGGCATGAACATATCGTTCCACCATCACCTGAGAAACGGAGATTTCGTCGTGGAAATGGTGCTGGAGGAGATTGCCAAGAAGGGCATCAAGAACATCGGGATGCGGCATTCGTCGGTTTTTACCAGGCACACCGAAGCACTCACCGAGCACATCAAGAACGGCGTGGTCACGAGCTTCGAGGGCAATCTGAACGGACCACTCGGCAAGTATGTTTCCGAAAACCCGGGACAGCGTCCCGTAGTAATCAGAACTCACGGAGCCAGAACTCTCGATTTGGAGAGGGGTAACATGCACATTGACGTCGCGTTTCTCGCGGCCTCGGCAGCCGACAATGCAGGAAACTGCAACGGAGTTCTGGGAGAATCAAAATTCGGGCCGATGGGCTTCGCATTCGCGGACTCCTGGTATGCCGAGAGAGTGGTCATCATCACCGACAACCTCCAGCCATATCCGTGCACACCGATAAGCATCCCCGAGCATAGGGCGGATTACGTCGTGGCAGTGGACAAGATAGGCGACCCGAAAGGAATCGCTACAGGCACGATGGAGATAACCACCGACCCGACAAGATTGAAGATGGCCGGTGAGGTCATCGACATCATGGAGAGACTGGGCCTGGTCAGCAATGGTCTGGCTTTCCAGGCAGGGGCCGGCGGAATGTCGCTGGCGGTCGTAAAATTCCTGGGAGACAGGATGAGGGAGCGCCGGGTGGTCGGAAGCTTCGCAGTCGGCGGGATCACAGGCTATTGCGTGGACATGCTGCACGACGGCACTATCCGGAAACTGCTGAATGCGCAGGCTTTCGACATTTCCGCAATCGATTCGCTGAGGGAAGACCCTGACCATGTCGAGATATCGCATTATCACTTCGGAAATCCGCACAGCAGAAGTTGTGTAACCCACCATCTGGATGCCTGCTTTTTGGGCGCCACGGAGGTCGACGTGGATTTCAATGTTAACGTAAACACTCATTCAAACGCCCACCTGCTCCACGGCAGCGGAGGCCACCCGGACGCCGCCGCCGGCTCCAACGTCACTTTCATCATGTCGCCGATTTTCAGAAAGACCAATCCGATTATTCGGGACTCGGTGACGACGGTGACCACACCCGGCGAGACCGTGGACGTGCTGGTTACAGACCGGGGGGTCGCCGTCAATCCGAGAAGGAAGGACCTGCTGGAGAAGCTGGCCGGCATGGATATGGTGCCAATCGAGGAGCTGCGGGACATGGCCTACGAGCAGACCGGCCCGCCGATGGAGCTCGAGTACACCGACAAGTTCGTCGGAGTTATCAAATACCGCGACGGCACTGTGACCGACGTGGTCAGACACGTGAAACCGGAGGAATATGAATGAGAAGCGACAGCGACCTCATTCATAAGCTCCGAGTGAAAGGAGGAGATTAAGAATGCCCGACAACGATTACAAATGGACTACTGGCATCACGAAAGTGCAGCCAAACAACCTGGTGACACGAGGGTACCGCCAGGCAGACCTCATCGGCAACGTGCCGTATGCCCACACGGTCTTCCTTTTGCTGAAGGGCAGGTTGCCCTCGAAGAACGAGGGCAGGATGATGGACGCCATACTCACTTCGTCCGTCGACCACGGGATAACCCCGCCGTCGGCCAGGGCCACAAGGACCGTGGCATCCGGCGGTGTGCCGCTGCCCACCGCCGTGGCTGCCGGTATCATGTCCGTCGGGGACGCCCACGGTGGCGCGATAGAGAAGGGCGCCCTGTTTCTGCAAGAGGGTGTTCATCGTGCAAAAGCAGAGGGCAAGAGCATCGACGAGATGGCGATAATTTTGGTGCGAGAGTCGCGGGAGCAGAAGAAGCGCATTCACGGCTTCGGACATCGGGTGCACACTGCTGACCCCAGAACGACAAAATTGTACACGCTGGCCGACGAATTGGAGATTGCCGGCGACCACGTGGCACTCTCGAAGGCGATTGCAGAGGCCCTGCTTTCGGAGACAGGCAAGAACCTGCCGGTCAATGTGGACGGGGCGATTGCCGCCATTATTTCGGACATGGAGTTCGATCACCGCCTGGGCAAGGCGTTCTTCCTGATGGGGCGGGTTGCCGGCCTCGTCGCTCAGGCCTATGAGGAGATGAGCAGGGAGAAGCCGATGCGCAGAATGTACGACCCTGATCACGATTATGACGGTCCCGAAGAGGGGGACTTACCGGAGGAATATCGATGAGCGTTGAATACATCAAGCAGAAATTTCCGGAGCTGGACAGGATCCAGGACGCGGAACTGAGAGAGAAAGTGGCAGCGACCTTTGCGGAGGCGATGAGGCTCGGCGGCTGGGAGGATTTCGACGGCGTGCCGTTCACCCTGATAGTGGACACATTGGGCGAGGACATGGTCGCCCACGTGCGCCAGGTAACCAAGCTGGCCATCGCGGTTGCGGAGGCCCGCGACGACCTCGACATGGACCTTATCGTGGCGGGAGCAATACTCCACGACGTCGGAAAACTTCTAGAGTACGAGAGAAAGGCGGACGGCACGGTGGGCAAAAGCGCCAACGGAATTATCCTGCGCCACCCTGTTTCCGGTGCAGGTCTGGCCATGGTCATGGGACTGCCAGAGAAAATAGTGCACATCATCGCAGCACACTCGAAGGAAGGCGAGTTCGTGAAGAGGATTCCCGAGGCCGTGGTCATCTTCCACTGCGACTTCATCGACTTCGAGATATGCAAGTCGAAACAGGGATTGTGAAGCAGCTTATTATTAATATCAGGTGATAAAAATGCCAGTTAATGCGGTTGGTAGGGAAATCCCGTCGCTTGTCGGCGGCAGGAACCTCGTGCCTTTCAAGGGCGCGTTCGAGATGCACCAGAGAGGCTGGAAAGTGCCGCTCCCCCTCAAGCCGACGAATTACAGCACAGACAAGCTTGTGGGAAGTCTCGAAGAGGCATTCGACATGACAGGCATCACCCACGGCCAGTGCCTTTCGTTCCACCACCACCTGAGAAACGGCGACCGGGTCCTGAACATGGTCATGGAGCTCGCCCAAAAGCGCGGCCTGAAAGGTCTGAAACTGGCACAGAGCGCCCTGTTCCCGGTTCACGAGCCTGTTGTCAAGATGATAGAGAACGGCACGATCGCATCCATCGAAGGCAGCATAAACGGCCCCGTCGGAAGAGCTGTTTCCGAAGGAAAAATGCAGGACCTGGCTGTGTTGAGGTCGCATGGAAGCCGCGTCCGCGCGATTCACATCGGAGCCCTCAAGATCGATACCGCTTTCATCGCTTCCCCGATTGCGGACTGCTACGGCAATGCCCACGGAAGGGAAGGGCCGTCGGCATGCGGACCATTGGGTTATTCACTCGCAGATGCCAGATACGCCAGGAACGCGGTCGTGGTCACCGACAATCTGGCACCATATCCCGTCGTGCCCCCTACGATCTCCCAGGTCTACACAGACTGGGTGGTGAAAGTCGATTCGATAGGAGACCCTGACCAAATAAGTTCTGGCACGACAAAGATCACCGACGACCCCATTCGACTGGACATCGCCAAGAACACGATAAAGCTGGTCGACGCCTGCGGCATTGTCGAGAACGGAATGTCGTTCCAGGCAGGTGCAGGAGGAATTTCCCTCGCAGCCCTGAACTATCTGGCGGAAACGATGCGCAAGAAAAAGGTCAAGGCCAGGTTCGCCCACGGCGGCATCACGATTCACATCGTCAAGATGTTGAGAGAGGGTCTCGTCGAGCAGATATTGGACACCCAGAGCTTCGACGCCGAGAGTGTCGAATCGCTGCGCACAGACCCGAGGCATATCGAGATAGAGCCCGATTTCTACGCCAACCCGTTCAACAAAGGCCAGCTCGTCAACATGATAGACTTTTCGGTGATGAGCGCCACTGAAGTGGACATAGATTTCAATGTAAATGTCAACACGCATTCCGACGGCTACTTACTGCACGGAATCGGCGGCCACCAGGACGTCGCCGCCGGCTCTAAGTGCTGCATCATAACCTGCCCGACACATCGGAAGAACTGGCCCATAGTCATGGACAGGGTCACCACAGTAACCACGCCCGGAGAAACAATCGATGCCGTGATTACGGAGGAGGGCATAGCGATCAACCCGAACAGGGACGACATGTACGAAGCCGCCAAATCAGCCGGCCTGAAAGTTGTGGACATCCAGGACCTGTCTAAGATTGCGAAGGAGAAGGCGGAGAAGGCAGGCGGTCCCCCTCCACCGGAGCCGAACTTCGGGGACAGGATTGTGGCTTTGATTGCGTATCGGGATGGGACTGTGATTGATGTTGTGCGGGAAGTGAAGAAGTAGGCTGGCTTATCACCCCCGCGTGATTGTCATTCTGTCCACGCTGTCCGGACAATCACGGCAGGCCCGCCCGCCCCCGTTAGCCGCCCGCTGGAATGCCCTGACCATCTCATAACAAATTCAAGAAATCCCTTTTATCCAGTCCGGACTGCCTGATTATCGAGCGCAATGTGCCAACTGGTATTTCGTTAAAATTCGGGACAATCACGATCCAGGTGTGGTCGTCTTCCTTACGTTTCAACTTGATATGACTGCCTTTCTGGGAAACTTGTTGAAAACCAGTTTTTGATAGGGCCTTGATAATCTCACGCGACGATAGAAGGGGGAGCTTTGTCATAGGAAACCTCGAACATAGTCACGATCGGTACCGAATCCGGCACTGTCACATCCTCGTCTTCCAGGTAAAGTTCAACCGCCTCTTGAAGATTGGCAACAGCTTCTTCGACAGTATTACCCTGGCTCGCAACGTCTAGTTGAGGGCAGGTTGAAACGTACCAGTCTCCTTCTTTGTGCAAAATTGCCGAGAGTTTCATTGTAGGCATTTCCGAGTCCTCCTAGCACTCAATTATATCTAACACTATTTAAATATTGCCAATAATCAAAATCCTGCTCACCCTATCCCCCGCGTGATTGTCATTCTGCCCACGCTGTCCAGTCGTTCTTTCCCAAACCGTCCAGTTGCTGGGCTGTTGCCCACCCTGAATTTTAGGTTAGCCCCCCGCCCTTCCGCGTCTGCGCTGGGCGTGCCCGCCCCCCCACGCCCTGCTCGACGCGGTCAATTCGAGGTATGTCAGGACGGGTTTTCACTCTTAAATTGCTCGTCTTCTCCAATACAAAACAAATATAGTAATAGGCACCACAATCAGCACAATGGCGAGTGCGATGTAGGGAAGCTGGCTTGATTCGGTGAGGGTGGATGAGACGATTATCGTTTCCGTTGCCGTGTTGTTCGTTTCATCGACCTCTAGGATGCTGTTGTGGACGTCCACCAAGGCCTTGATCGATTTCAAACCGGATGTCGTCGTCCAGTTGAACGAAATGTTGGTCGAGGACGAGCCGTTGATTTGCGGAATCGTGATCGAGTAAATCGTCCGGTTCTCCTTTTCCAGGTCGCCATCGTAGAAAGCGATGTCCACGTTCACGGCATCGGTCGGGAGATTATTTGGCACCATTGCCGATATCTTCACCTTCTGCGGTTCAATCTCTTCCATGTAAAGCCGGACAGAAAGGTCGATTGCCGGATGGCATGATATCTGGGCGGTCTCCTGGTTGTTTCCCTCGTTCGATTCGGGAATGTGACCTCCGGGGTCTGCCTGCACGTAGATCTGGTGGGTTCCGATGGGGGGTGTCCAGTCGGCGGAAACAATCCGGCTTTCGCCTGGTTCCAAAGAAACGACGTCGTATCCGATGTATTCCTGGGAAGTGGAAATTTTGATAATGACGTTTGAGGCAGTCGCCTTTCCGACGTTGCTGACTGTTGCAGAGATGGTGCTGGATTCACCGTCTCTGACGTCTGATTTCGACAATGATGTCGATTCGATAAGGAGGTCCGGGAGGACTCGAATAGTCGTGAATCCAGTATTGTCTGTCAAATCATAATCTGTTATGTCATTATCCACCACAGCATAGATATCATGGATTCCCGAACTCACAGTCCAATTGAAAACAATTTGATTGGTCTGGCCAACATTAAGATTGCCAGTATTGTTTGTGTCTATTAACACGCCATTATCAGACGGGTCACCGTCAAAAAGCTGGACAATGCAATTTTCAGCTCTGGAGAACCCATTGTTTTCTACTGTTACTGTAATTTCAATAACTTCATCTAGAACCAGTTCCTCTTCAGAAGTTGAAATGTCAACAGATGAGATTTCAAGGTCTGGCAACGATAGAATGCTGATACTGCGCACGTTATTTGTTTCGTTGGATTCCGGGATGGTATTGTCAGCATCGACTTTAATGAAAATCGTTTGAGTTCCGGGGATCACTTGCCAGTCCAGTGATGTATTTGCACTCTGAAGCGGTGTTAAGCTTGAGATGAACTCGGAGCCGAACCATTGTCCTGTTGTATCCGGGTCTCCGAGATAGTAACTGACGTTCACGTTGGTTACCTCAACCTCTCCCTGATTGAGGATTGTTGCGTTAATCGAGACGTTAGAGCCAGTCAGTGCCACAGTTCCTCCATCCAGGATGATGTTTGATACGACAAGGTCGGGCTCTAGCTCGACGACCACTGTTTCTAAGTCGTCGACAGGGTGCTCTCTCGGAGCACTTGGATTGTTGCGATATGTGTAGACGATGTTGCCATCGTTATCAATAACCAGTGTTGCATAAAAGTCAGAGGCGGTGCTTGTTGTTGCAATGACACGCGGGGCGGTCCATCCAGCTCCGTTTTTGAGGTCCTTTGTGGACATGTAGATGTTTCCGCTTTCAGGGTTGTTCCAGTCTATCCTGTCGAGGTTGCTTCTCCACACAATAACGGCGATGTCATCGTTTGTGACGCCGACCAGCGGGTCCTGGGTGAAAGTGCTGCTGAAATTGAACAATTCAGTATCTGTCCAGGTGCTGCTGAATCTATCCCATGAGCGGGTGTAAATTGACCAGTTTCCATCTTCTTGTGAAAGCCAGGTTGTGATGAAGTAATCGCCGTTTCCGGCAGTTGACAAGAATTGTTTTGAGGAATCATCGTCGGTTAATGCGGTTTCAGCTCCCCATGACCCACCGGAAAATATCGAAGCCATGATTTGCTGGTCCGCCGTTGTGAATAAATTTTCATCTTCATCATGAATCCACGTAGAGAGCATACGACCGTCTGAAACATCATAGATTTCGAAATCGTAATTGATGGAGCCGTGGTCAGTAACATTTTCACCAGGAAGCCAGGACTCGGTTTCCCAATCCCAGAACGAGGATTTTTGAATTTGGTCGTCAGTGGTTGAGAGATTGCCATCCGGGTCATATGTCCAGATTACAGTTATATTGCCCTCACCGGGGCCAATGGTCAGTTTTGGGGATATGTCTGGCATCGTGTCAGCAGTGGTAAATTGCGTTTCATTTGTCCATGTCCCGTTTGTGTGCCTGATTGCGTAGAAAATCTCGGCATCATCGAGAAGCTCTTCAGGGTCTACAGTGGTGTCTATCAGGTCATTTGCCCCACACTGGGTCCAGAATGCGAATGCACTTCCCGTTGAATTGAAAACAACTGCAGGCTCGGCCTCCATTTTTATATTGTTTGTTAGGTCCGTCCACGCACTCCCATTCCAAGAATATTGGATTTCATAGTTCGGTGGTTGAGCAGGGTCAGTTTCCAAATCCTGGGCTCTTAAAGATATGCTATTTCCGTCACTATCAAAATCAGTTTCTGGCCCCCTCGGAACGTCGATGTCGCCGACATCTTCTTTTGTGACATCTTTAGAACCGCTGTTTTCCTCTTCGACCGTGGTGCTACCTGTACCCCCGCCACCCAAGTCAAAGGACCAACTGCCCAAAACCCATTCATCATTCCATAATACCCAGGTTTTTTCCCAGCCCAGGAAATAGGCATAAGCTTCCAGAGTAGCTTTGAGTATTACCCTGAACAGCCCGTTGAAAATGGTACTTAATTCGGTGTCAGTAGAATAACTGGCTCCTACATTGACTTCTGTCTCGGCGGTTCCTGTCACACCACCGCGGATCCCGCCGCCGGCAAATCCGAAATCAATTCCCAGACAGAGGTAGAATGAAATGGCAAGTGCAAATTCAACTGCAGCGGTTATTGAGACATCCACAAATTCCAAACCACTTAAATCTCCACGCAACTCAGCACTCATTTCCATGCCAGGAGTTAAAGACGCCTGGCCTTCCATTTTGGCAGT
>DAOVGM010000036.1 GCA_030672365.1 Methanomassiliicoccales archaeon | reverse complement strand
GGCCCCTTCTTGTTCAGGGAATACATTATACTGCAGTTCCCGCAGCCCTCGCCGCCGCACTCGCACTCATCCTGGAAGTTCATCATTTCGATATCGGTTGGTATCGGGACCATGCCGAGTCTGTGGGCTATGATTTCATCGAAGAGAGGGGTCGTGGACTCGTAGGTCTTGCCGTCCTCGTCGCTGATTGCACCCAGATGAATCTCGACTGTCTCGATTGCCAGCTTCGGAACGTCGGCTATGAGAGTTCTGCGCAATGCGTTCACGAAGGAATAATCCACACCTGAAATGACAAAACTGGCTGATTGCTCCTGCATGTCGAGTATTTTGATTTTCATGCGTTCTACACCCTTCTTCCTCGCCTTCCGCCCTTCTTCTTTGTGCCGTCGTGCGGTATCGGTGTGACGTCCTCGATCCTGCCGATTCTCAGACCGGCCCTGGCCAGTGCCCTGATTGCGGCCTGCGCTCCCGGCCCCGGCGAAAGGTCTTTGTTGCCGCCGGGCGCCCTAACGCGGACGTGAATGCTGTCGATTCCTTTCTCCTTGGCGACGTCGGCGACCATCTCGGCTGCCTTCATAGCCGCATAAGGCGACGATTCGTCCTTCTGGCTCTTGACGACCATGCCGCCGGTGCACTTGGTGATTGTCTCGGCTCCAGTCGGGTCCGTAAGCGTGATGATGATGTTGTTATAAGAGGCGTAGATGTGTGCCAGTGCCCATTTCGTCATTCTTTAGCCTCCTCTTTTGATTCCTTCTCCTCTGGAGCCTGTTCCTCAGGAGGGGGCTCCTCCGGAGTGTCGCTTGCATCTGGTTCCTTATCTTTCGGAGCCTTGCTGGGCTTGTCATCCTTCACAGGTGGTTCTCCAGCGGGTTTCTCCTCCGGCTTTTCCTTCTCGGGCGCTGGCTCATCCTTGGCCTTTTCTTTCGGAGGTTTGTCCTGTGGCGCTTCTGCAGGTTCCTTGTCCGCAGAAGACTTCTCCGGTCTCTTGTCCTTCGGAGGTTTTTCGGCTTTATCTTCCTTTGGTTCCGCCTCTGGCTTTTCTTTCTTTGGCTCGGCGGCGGGTTTATCAATTGCCGACTTCTCATCAGCTACCTTTTCCTCCGCCAGCTTCTTGTCAGCTGCCTTTTCCTCAGCTGGCTTCTTGTCAGCCGGCACTTCTGCCGGAGCATCATCCTTCTTCTCTTCCCTCGGCTCTGTTGCCATGTCCAGCTCGTCCTTCGGACGGGCCGGGTGCATGTCGTCGGCTATCGGGGAGCGGGGAAGATAATCGATGAATTCCTCTTCCTTCCTCATCACCAGGTAGCCGGGAATCGTGACCTTCCTGTCACCTATTGAAACGTGACCGTGAACGATAAACTGGCGGGCCTGTTTCTGGCTGGTGCTGAGGCCTTTCATGTATGCCAGTGTTTGAAGCCTGCGGGTCAGGACCGCTTCGACCTCGAGACCAAGAACGTCGTCGAGTGACGCTTCCTCTCCCAGAATTCCCATCTTTTGCAGTCGCTTCAGAAGTTGCTCCTTCTCCTTTTCGGCTTGCGGGTTTCCGTAACGAATCTGAGCCTGAAGGACTCTGGACCTCTGCCTGAACTGCCTCAAAAGGGACTGCGTTTTCCACAATTCTCTTTTATTTTTAAGACCGTACTTGCGGATGAGCTCGTTCTCCGCGTCGATCCTTTCCTTCTGCCATGGGTGGGACGGGGTGTCGTATTTTCTTCTGCTAAATTTAGGGTCTCCCAATCATTCACCTCTAAGTACGCTTTCTGGAAACTCCGAGGGTCAGGCCAGTTCTTCCGTTGGACCTTGTCTTCTGGCCGCGCACGCGCTTTCCCTGCTCGTGCCTGACGCCCCTGTAACAACGAATCATTCTCATCCTGTTGATGTCGTCCCTGTTAATATTCTCCAACTCCACGCCTATGACGTGCAAATCCTCTCCACTAACCCAATCCTTTTGCCTGTTGAGGAGCCAGGGCGGGATGATCTCTTCCAGATTGTCCAGAAGGTCTTCAAGCTTGGCTACATCATCATCGGACATATTACCTATTTTTTCCTTTCTGGGATAGCCGATTCTGTCGATTAAAATCTCTGCAATGCGGATACCTATGCCGTCGATGTCGGTGAGAGCAATGAACGCCGGCTTCTCACCATCGATGTCAGAGCCTAAAACCCGAATAATGTACTTAAAATCATCATCGTGCTCTGGCTCGGGTTCTGCCTTCTTTTCTTCCTTCGGTTTCTTGTCTTCCTTTGGCTTTTTATCTTGTTTCGGCTCCTTCTCTTTCGGAGGTTTTGTTTCTTTCTTCTCCGAAGCTTTTTGTTCCTTCTCCTTCGGAGCATCGGTTGTCTCTGGTTCCTTCTCCTTCGGAGCGTCTTTTGGTTCCGGTTTTTCTTCAGCTGGTGCTTCTTCGGGTTCCTCGGCAGGAGTTTCCTCTGATGGCTCTTCAATCGGAGTGGTTTCCTCCACAGGTTTTTCTATAGAATCCTCTACGGGCGCCTCTTCGACAGGAACCTCTTTTTTTTCCTCTGAGTTTTTCTTATCTTCGTCAGCCAAGATTAACCTCCAGTATACTATCTGGGAAGTAAGCCCCTTAACAAATACCTATATATAAACACTACTCACACAATAAGTACATAATAAGCCTGCCTAAGGCCGCTCCGAGCAGGACATTGGGGGAAGGGAATGTCCAGCGCAGGAGTGGGGTGGGGGGATGACCCACCGGATGGGGTGGGAAGAAACTAAAATAACGCCAGCGCAGGGGCCGGGGCGGGGCACAAAACAAAACACTGGCCCCTCAATATTTTAAATATTTTCGCTGACCCCGTACAAACCTTATTATCGGCAGATTAGATTACCTATTGCATGGTCGATTGGACTGAAAAGCACAGACCAAAAAGGTTGGAGGACGTCATCGGAAATTCTGAGGCTATCAACAAGCTCAGGTCATGGGCCGAATCCTGGAAAGCTGGCATACCGAAGAAGCACAAGGCCGTGGTGTTGATCGGAGAGCCGGGAATCGGAAAGACGACGAGTGCCCATGCCCTAGCCAGTGAATACAACTGGCAAGTGGTGGAATTGAACGCTTCGGACACCAGGAACGCGGATGCCATAAAGGCAATCGCGACGATGGGCGCCCTCGGCGAGACCTTCACGGACAGCGGCGAGTTCCATAATTCCGAAGACGGCATGCGGAAAATGATAATACTGGACGAGGCCGACAATCTGGCCGGCCGGGAGGACAGGGGTGGGGTTCGGGCCATCTCCTCACTCCTCTATGAAACCAAGCAGCCAATAATTCTGATTGTCAACGATTATTACGAGTTGAAAAGGCGGTCATCGGCCGTGGCGTCCCATGCCATGGAAATTAAATTTAGAAGGCCTCAGCCGGCTTCAATCGCAAAACTGCTTCGCAAGATAGCGCAGTTGGAAGGGCTGGATGTGGACCCGGAGGCACTGAGAGCGATTTCGAAGCGGGTGGGCGGCGATGTCCGTGCAGCCATCAACGATTTACAGTCGCTGGCCCACGGACGCACGCACGTTGTCGAGAAGGATGTCATCGCCCTCGGCAATCGTGACGACAAGAAGACCATCTTCCAAAGTCTGGCCATAATTTTCCGGACGATGAAGTGCCAGAAGGCGCGGCAGGCGCTCATCGAGCTCGACGAGGACCCGAAGTTCACGATACTCTGGATCGACGAAAACATTCCGATTTCGTACTCGCTGGCACAGGACAGGGCGGCGGCCTTCGACGCTCTCTCGAAATCGGACATTTTTCTCGGGCGTGTTTACCGGCGCCAGAACTACCGGATGTGGGCCTACGCGACGGACATGATGTCCTGCGGGGTGGCCTTGTCGAAAAGCCGTGATTACCGCGGCTTTATCAATTACAGATTTCCTGTCTGGCTGTCCCACATGTCGAGGTCGAAGGGAATTCGCGGCTCGCGGGATTCCTTCGCAACCAAACTGGCACGGCTGACACACACTTCTCGCTCAACGGCATTGCAGGAGCAGCTGCCATTCTTCCGGATACTCTACACCAGCGACCGGGAGTTCTGCCTTAAAATGACTGGCTCGATGGTTTTGACCCCCGAGGAAGTGGCATTTCTGCTGAACGAGAAGGTGGACTCGCATCACGTCAAGCACGTCTTCGACGATTTAAAAAAGAGAACTGCCGGCGGCACCGCAAAGGCCGTTGAGAAGCCAGAGCAAACCAAGGAAGAGACCAAGGATAAAGCCAAGCCGACAGAAAAGAAGGAAGATGTCGTGCCAGAAAAAGAAGAAGAGACCACGCAGAAGAGTCTCTTAGAGTTTTAAACGGCCATCTATCCAGTCTGGAAATTTAGTAAAAGGGAGGGAGCGCGAGGCTCCCTATTTTCTCACTTCGTACCTATCAGAGGTTCCACGGCTGCACGATGGTCGAGTAGACCCAGTACGCTTCTCCCGGAATCATCGGGGTCGCGCCGTTGGTTGTTTCGGTTATGTCGTACGCTGCTGTCTCATTGTAGTAGCCAATCTTCGTTACCGTGACTCCCCAACCAGGCAAGTCTGCTGCCGTGCCGGGTGCGGTTGCCGGGTATCCGACGAGGTTCCAGCCGATTTGCAGCATGACGCTTTCGCCCGATGGGTCAGCAGAGTCTCCGACTGTCAGTTTGCTGTCTCCACCGCCTGGGTTATTGGTTATGTGCAACCAGAAGCCCATGTGATTGGTTACGAAGACAGGTATATCCTGGGCTCCAGCCCAGTTCTTGTTGTAGGACATCCACGGGTCGGTGACGTCCGTCGGGTCGTACCAGTATATCATGTCCCAGGTGACCGCGTTGGCTCCCTCGCTATTCCATCCGTCGTCGTCGAAGATAGTAAGGACGTGTGCCTTGACATCTATCGGGAACGACACGAACTGCCAGCCAGATCCGTCAAGGGGAACGGTCATTGGGATGTTGTATGTGTTTGCCCCTGCTCCAGTAATGGTCGGAATTACGTTCGACTGTGTCTCCCAATAGTCGTACTCCATCGTGAATACAGCATCTGGTTTGACGTAGTCTATTATCGTGTGCAGGTAGTCTATGCGTACCTGTCGTGAGTCAGTTGTCTGGTATACGCCCCACGTGAACTTGTCGCCCACGATGTAGTCGGCGCAGTCGACGGTTATCTCGCCGTAAAGTGTACCGTCGGTGTCCATAGCAACGTTTATCGTGTCACCCGTTGCTTCCCAGCCGGTATTTTTCAGCACCCATAGGTCGAAGTCTGATGCCTCATCAACTGATTGACCCTCGAAGGTCATATTAAATCGTGTGATGCTCTCCCACATGAGGTTGAAGTCGACCTCACACCAGACAAATATCTCGTCGAATGTGCTCGGGTCATCTGTGGTGAATCTCGTGTTCTCGCTGACAGATACGTCGGACTCCGTTATCGGGAGTTCCGGTGGGTTCAATCTATCACCAGTCGGTGGCGTGTCGTCCACGTCCCAGTAGGTAGCGGTGAATTCAGGATCGTTCGGAACAACATCCCGTGTAGCCGGGCCTCCGCTGCTCGTTTGTACATCCAGCCACAGCTCCACTATGATGCTCTGCCCATCCGGTATCGCACCTGCAAGTGTGTCCGGCCAGGTGAACAGATTCCTGCCAGTGTGTGCACCGACGTTCTCACCGTCGTTGACCGTGACATCGATCGTGGCTCCTGTCCCGTCGGTAACATTCGCGTACAGATACGCGACAAGCGTTCCCGGGTCGGTCGTGTAACCGTACACGTTGAACGTCCAGAGACCGTCTATGCTCGCACTTGTGAAGGTCTTTGTCGTCTCCCACATGCCTACAAGATATTGACCCGGTGTGTTCAGGCCAGTGCTGTCAATGGTGTTGACAGACCCTTCGACGGGCTTCATGTCCAAGTCCTCGTTCGGCCCTGAAATCTCCATCTGGAAGAACCACTGGTCGTCTACCGTGTTGTCGATGGAGAACGGCAGTGTCTCATTAATTCCTACGAGCATGTAGCCGCCGTTCACTGCTGTCACTCTGATGAGATAGTTCACGCCATCCGGCACTCCTGCTGCCACTGTGTCCCAGGAATGTGAGCCCGGACCGGCTGGTGGGTTAATCAATCCCTCTGTTATCAGATTCCAGGAGCCTCCATCATCAGTGGTGTAGTCAATGTACATGTAAAGATCCTCAGGCGGGTCCAGGGAATCTGTCGCAGTCCATGTGATGGTGCACGTTCCCCTCTCGATGAGCTCGCTTCCAGTCGGATATGTTATCGCAACAGTAGGCGGCGGCAGCCCGTCGGTGACAACCACCTTGACATATGCACCATCACCCCAGTTATTTTCGGTGTCCTGACCTCTCACCCAGACATAGAACCAATCGCCGACTTGTGCACCGAACGGTATCGACAAGCCATTGGCGGTGGCTGTTTCCGATTGGGAGATGCCGGAAAGGGTCAGGGGATTAACCCCTGGTTCAATCCAAGTTGGTTCTACGGGCGCTCCGTTCAAAGTTTGGTCAATATAGTACTCCGCAGCCTGAATTCCACTTAAGCCAGTGCTGATGTCGTCTATGTTCGCGCTGAGGTTGAACGTGTAGCCCAATCCCGCCGGATTCGGGTTTGCCATGATAGAGGTCACGAGAGGCCCGTCCAGGTCCGGGTCGTTCGGCCAGTCGTAGACGTAAACTATGAGTTGTATGTTGTAATTCACGTCAGTTAAATCCCCGTCGCTCGAATGGTACACTTCATACACATTATCTCCGCCCAGGGTGAGTGTAGACATCATCTGGTGGCCTTTTGAATGTGAATCCGCGGTCACATCGTAGATCGTGTTGGTAGCAAAACCACTGTCAGAACATATCGTGTCCATCTGCGGAACATCGTACCCGTACAGGTTGTCGTTCTCCTTGTATACTACCCATGAAAAACCATCCCCTGTTTGTTCCCCGGAGAGTACTGGCCCCCGGTCGTAGTGTGAAATGGATATATCTGAACCGAACGGCCCGTTCATCGCCCAAAAGTCAGGTGGTGGACTGGCAGACGTATAATCTCCGTCAATGTATGAGGTCCAGAGTGTGTATTCGCTCGTTCCTTGGTCTCTCAAAAATGCACAATAAACTCTATTTCCAGAAGCGCCTTCGTTTGTTGACCAGGGTGCGGGGTCCACAACGTTGTCGGTGGTATCAGTTACGTCTGTATACCCTACTTGCCAGGCACCATCGTACAATCTCACAGCCATATCCCTGTCAGCGGCGACTCGCCAATAATAGAATATCCAGCACACGCCGTTCTGGTCCACACATCCGTTCGGGAAGAAGTAGAAGTTCCCATCAGCAGGCGTGACCTCACCCTGATCTATCCACGTTGCCCCGCCATCGTTTGATATAAGCCCGTGCACATCAGCACCACTGGGAACACCTGGTATGCTTGGATAATCTATGTGTTCAAAGCAGTATAACAACTGGTTGCTGCCGGGTCGTGGGCAGAGGAAGTTTACTCTTTTTAGGTTGTAGGTATTGGTTCCGGAGTTTATGTCAATGCGAACAGTTGACCAGGTACCGTAAGCAGGGCCGTCAGCGTATGATATGTATGAAGAAGAGCCTGTGTCTCCAGCACCCACTTCCCAACCGGTCCAGACCACGAACACCCTGTCTTCGTAGAGGCCGCTGTCCATCACGTATATCCTGGGGTCGCTAGGTCTCTCGTAGTCGGGGATGGCGGCAGGCGCAGGAAGCTCGAATTCTGTCCAGGGTTCCACCGGTCGGCCGCCAGCGTTGAGCGTGGTGTGCGTGACCCAGACCCTCTTTTCATTTGCGGTTGTCTTGATGTAGGATATGAATATATGGCTCGTGCTCAAAGCATCGGTGAATGTCACTACAGAGGGATCGACCTCATCGGCCGTGCCGGTTGTCACCTCGTATTCAAAAGGCAGGGCTTGGTTGACAACATCAACCTTCAGGAAAAGAGTATCCATCTTGGACAGGTCTCCCTGGGAGGTTCCTGTCAATCTAAAATCGTACACACCTGGAGAAATGGCGCCCGCGGAAATGGTGGCTATGACATCTGTGTAATCACCAGAGTCAATAGCGAACGGGCTCGCCGGTGAGTAGCTGATAGTGAACGGCGAGTCGTCGCTCATCACTATTGAATCTGCGAGGGTTCCGTGGTTGAAGGCCCTGAACTGGAAGGCTGTGTTTCCGTTCGGAGCAACACGCAGGGTTGTCGGGGATTCTGTTGCAAGGTCGATTGAATAAGTGCCCTGCGGCCCGACATCTGCGGACATCACTATCGCGCATGGAGTGTTCGATGGAACATTGAAAGCGTCCACTTCGACCGTCCATGTCCCGACCTCAGGACTTTCTATCCACACCTGCTCGACATTGTTTATTCCATCATAGTTCCCGTGGTCTGCACTCGGCCTGTTCGCAGGGGAATTAGCCTGTGACCAGTACGGTGCCGTGCTCGTGAACGAGTTTCCGTAGAATATGTCGCCGCCCGGAGCGGTAATCCTCAGGTCGAGGTCCCTTGCCAAAGCCACCCCGGACGTGTCCTTCCAGACCAGCGTGGCCTTCAAAGGCACGTCTCCCGAGACTATATCTGTGGTAAAAGCCGGTGTCCACGGACCAACTGCCGCAAATGTATTGGTATCATATTGTACAGTTGCGGGCGCATCAGGGAACAGCGAGTTCTTCAGGTTCGGCCTTCCCCAGCCCTGGTCGTAACCTGGATAAACATACAGTTCTTCAGTCATCTTGTCGCAGCCGTTGACCAGCATCGCCTTGGTGAGTTCAGAGGGCGGGTTCGCTATGCCCTCAATCTCCCTGAGGTACTCGCGGCACAACAGATACAAGCCCGCAGCCATCGGAGCAGAACCTGATGTTCCCATGTACCTGTAGTCAGGGAATCCGTCGCCGAATGGCTCTGGGTATACGTCCACCTCCATTATAAAACCCGGTTGGGGATTTGGAATTCCATTGGCCACGTTGTAATCCCATTCGCCTCTGGCAAAATTACCTATCACCGATGTGCCGACCGCAACAAGGTCAGGCTTGATTCTCCCGTTGCTGAACGTCCCGCCGCGGCCGCTGAAATCAGGAATTACGTTCGGATTGTCCGCAGAGTACTGGTTAGGTCTGTAGTTCTCGCACTTGCCGGCGCATAGGCCGTTCTTTGCCTGGCTCCCTGGACTGAGTGAATCGGGATCTGGGCCGTAATTGCCTGCCGAAAATATGATCATCCTGTCGTCAGCGGCCATTTGGGTGTCGGCAGTGGCCGCACTGTAGTCCGCTGGCTCACCACCATAGGAGTTGGACATCGTCCTTGCACCAAAATTGGTATATGCCTCGTTCCAATATGCCGAACTCGAAGCGATTCCCCCTCCAGATGCACAACCGTCGAGTACGAGATTAGCACGGGGAGCGACTCCCGCCGCCTCTGCCTTGTGCCATTCATAGTCATTCGTGGGCTCTCCCATCCAGGTCTCCCAGCACCAGCCGTTAGATGCAACAACGCCTGCAACATGTGTGCCGTGGGCCGTGCCGCCCTCAGAGCCGTCGGGATCCGAAGATCCTGTACGGTCAATGTAATTATCTATCCTGTCGCCATCCAGTCCGTCAAAGAAATCGGGGCACCCGTTGTTCTCGTTGCCTTCATCAAATCCGGTGTCCTGGATATGGACGATTTCACCGCTGCCGTCAAGCCCGGATAGCAGGCCGCTCCAGTCTGGGTACCAAGCATCAACTGCTTTGTGTATGTGATTAGCTTTGATGTCCATTGGGTATTTGGGCCCGTCAGGATGCATCTGCTCGATTTCCGGAAGCGAAGCAATTGCAGGTATCAGGGACGAGTCCGCTGTGAACTTTATTGTCCTGTCGCTGGCTACATATTGACCTATTGTCGCACCCATGCCGCTGAGTTGTGCGGCCAGGGAAGGGATGTCCGTGCCTTCGAAGGCGATTATGGAAATCATGACGTTACCGCCGTTATCGAGAATTCCTGGTGCGATTTTGTACGCTGGATGGTAGTCGCCAATCCATTCCACTGTCGGCAGTGCGCTGACCTTTGCTTTCGTACTCGTGTCCATTCTCACGACGAAGCCGTAATTGGCAACGTACATGCCGACTTTTCCGCCGAGTTCACGAATGTCCTGCGCCCAGCCAGGCTGCATCGGACCGATGAACTTGACTATGTACGCGTCGGAATTAGACGGTGCTTTCAGTTCTGCAGGTATTTGCGGCTCACCTTTCATCCAGTCAAACGATATTCCTGCTACACCAGGATTAACAAATGTTCTGTCAGGCATTGACAATACTCGAATTCCAGAAGCCATTTGAATGGATTCGGAGCTTCCGGATACTTCAACCAATGCTCTCCCATTTTCATAATCAACCAATAAATTTACATTATCCGGCAATGCTGTAATATCTATTGTTTCATCATATTCCAGCATAATAACATCAGTCGCGACCTTACTCTGTCCGACAATTCCAGGTGATGTCAGCATGAAAAATACTATCAATATACTTACGCCCACTCGTATTCTGCCATCTAACACTAATTCTCCTCCACGACGGATTACCGAAGACGATAATCTTAAGTTGTTAATTGTAAGTTCTTGTATATTAATATTCTGTGTAATGACCTATGTTATACACCACACGCTAAGTGTCAAACATCGTGTAGAGCAGGCCATTGGGGGTTTGGGAAAAGCTAGCGCCACGAGCAGGTGAGTAGGGGGATGGGTACGAGCCAGCGGAGTGGCGCAAGGGTGGGGGGAGTATGAAATGTGTGGGGTGGGCAAAAAAGGGCGGCCAGATGGGATGTGGTGGATAACCCACCCAACGGATGGGGGCTAACCCACCGATGGGGGCGGGCCACACAAGCCAGATTATTGGGATAGAATTATTATCGGGAAACATATTGGGCACCTGATGGACTACGAAATGAAGCGAATCCTGGAGAAGCAGCATTACGTGGTTGTTGGTTCGCACAGCGGCGTCAAGCTATGTCACTGGCTTGGTCAGAAATTGTTGAAGGGCAGAAGTTGTTACAAGGAGAACTTCTACGGCATTCAGTCGCATCGCTGTTTACAGATGACACCGGCTGTTTTTCATTGCACGCAGATGTGCCTCTTTTGCTGGCGGTTCCAGGGCCTCTCGGAGTTGGCTTTGGGAGACGAGGACGACCCCGTGGAGATTCTTGACGGCTGCATAGAGGGACAGCGAAAACTGATTACTGGCTACAAGGGGGATGACCGCTGTTCGGCGGAAATGTGGGACGAGGCGAACCACCCGAATCAGGTCGCGATTTCGCTCTCCGGAGAGCCCACCCTGTATTCGCGGCTCGGCGAGTTCATTGCGGAATGCCACAAGCGCGGGATGACGACATTCGTGGTGTCGAACGGCTCGCAGCCGGATGTCTTGGAGCATCTGGACCCCCTGCCGACCCAGCTTTATGTGACTGTGGCCGCTCCGAACCCGGAGATTTATGGGCGGCTTTGCGTGCCGCTGATTCCGGACGGATGGGAGAGGTTGATGCGGACCTTGGAAATCCTGCCGTCGCTGGACACGCGGACGGTGATACGACACACCCTTGTCGACGGCTGGAACCTGGGATGGGAAAAGGAGTATGCCGGTCTGGATGCGATTGCCTCCCCCATGTTCATCGAGCCAAAGGGTTATGTGTTCGTCGGTTATTCGAGAGAGCGGATGACTATTGACAACATGCCAAAACAGGAGAAGGTGCTTGAGTTCAGCAAGCGGCTCGGGGCGGAGGTTGGATACGATATACTGGCCCAACAGCCGGAAAGCCGGGTGGTACTACTCGGAAAGAACAAGAGCGATATGGAGATCAAGTAATGTTGGACGGACTGATGAGATTTCTGGAAGGCCTGGCTGCCGATCCCGTCGTATACATTATCGTGTTTTTCCTGTTCTGCTTTTTGGCTGCAGTGATTTTGCCGATCCCTGTCGAGCTGGGTCTCATCGGGTTCATCTATCAGGATTTCAGCTTGTTCAACATGGGCATTTTCCCGTCCTTCATCATACTGGCCCTGGTCATGGGGCTGGGAAAGGGCATCGGAAGCTGGGTCGTGTTTTACGTCGGCCTGAAAATAGAGGACAGCATAACCCGCTGGTTCAAATGGAACTGGTTCAAGAAGCTGACCGAGCTATCGACCAGGTTTTGCCAGAGATTCAGCTACATAGGTGTCTTCCTGATCCTCACGATTCCCATCATGCCGGATACCGTGCCCCTCTACATTTTCGCGATCTCGAACAAGGACAGAGAGGTGTTCGAGGTCAACTGGTTCGTATTGACGAACTTTTTGTCCGGATTCGCCAGGGCCATAATCGTCGGAATCGTGGCTGTCGGTGTCGTCAGAGGTCTGTGGGGATGAGTTAGGGGTCGGTTGTGTGGATACCATGAAAAAGATTCTCAACATCGGGCACCGCGGGGCGATGGCATACGCCCCGGAAAATACGATGACATCTTTCCAACTGGCCGTCGACCAGGGAGCTGACATGTTCGAGCTGGATGTGAAGGTAACCAGCGACGGTGTCGTGATTGTCATGCACGACAACAAGGTGAACAGGATGACTAACGGCCGCGGGCGGATAAGCCAGATGTCCGCAAAGGATATCTACGAGCTCCGAATCCTGGGAACAGAAAAGGTCCCGACACTCGAAGGCGTGCTCGATAAATTTGGAGGGACAATAGGCATCAATATCGAGCTGAAAGCGAGGGGGACCGGCTCGCTATGTGTCGATTTGGTCGTGAAGAAAGGACTGACAGCCAGAGTGCTCTTTTCGTCGTTCGATGGCATGGAGCTGGCCCGCGTTCGGGAGGCGAATTCTGACGCGCGGCTCGCGTTCCTCTGCGAGGAAAAGAAGATCGAGATTGTGTCTATTGCCGAGCGGCTGGGCTGCGAGGTGGTGGCTCCGAAGCACCGCCTCTGCAAGCCAGACCTCGTGAAGATGGCGCATTCGAAGGGTCTGAAGGTCTATGTCTGGACAGTCAACAACCCGAAGAAGATGAGAAAGTTCATAGACATGGGCGTGGACGGCATAATAACGAACAAGCCGGACGTGCTGGCCGGGGTTCTGGCCGAGGTTTAAAAACGTTAGAAAATCAGATGGTTTTCAGTTCGTACTTTCTCTCGCCCAGCCCTATTTCCTCTCCATATTCGAGAATATGGGCCCAGTCGATATCGTGCACTGCCTTGATTTTATCCTGGCCCGGTTCGGCCGCGGCTTCCGCCCTCGAGCCCGCATTCGCCCTCTTCTGGTTAACGAGGTCCGCCGATGCCTGGTCGATAGCCACCGGGTCGGTACTTGCCAGCACCCCGATATCCGGCACAATCGGCACCCCGCTCCAAGGCACACAGTCGCAGTCCGGCGTTATGTCCATCACGAAGTTGAAGAAGAAGCATTTGTCTTTCTTGCCCTTCAGAATTCCGTAAACGTACTCAGCAATCTTCTCCTGCAGGCTGAGACTGGATGCATCCCAGCGCACCGAGATCGCCTTCGTGGGGCACGAGATAACGCACTCTGCGCATCC
Source organism: Methanomassiliicoccales archaeon (assembly GCA_030672365.1). Classification (GTDB taxonomy): domain Archaea; phylum Thermoplasmatota; class Thermoplasmata; order SG8-5; family JAGLSY01; genus DAOVGM01. Next base: position 5,701 of record DAOVGM010000036.1, on the reverse strand, counting down.
GATGCATTTTTCGTGGTCGATTATGGCTTTGGATTCGACAAGCGTGATGGCGCTGGCCGGGCACCACTTGATGCAGTTTCCGCATCCGATGCACTTTTTATGGTCTGGCTCGGGCTTGATGTCGGAATGCATGATCTGCTTGCCGGCACGGCTTCCGAGGCCCATGCCGATGTTCTTCAGGGTGCCGCCGATTCCCGCAGCCAGATGCCCCTTGAAGTGAGATATTACTCCCAAGACATCAGCATAGTGCGCGACCGTGCCGTACTTCACGGTTTTCAGATTTTTAAGATTGATCTCGACCTCGACAAAATCGCGGCCAGTAAGTCCGTCCGCGATGATGACAGGCGCGTTCACGACAGCCGGTAAAAAGCCGTGCTTGTACGCGGCGTTGAGGTGGTCGATGGCGTTCGAGCGCTCGCCGACGTACAGGGTGTTGGCGTCCGTGAGAAAGGGCTTCCCGCCGCTCTCGATGACCTTGTCGACGACCTGCCGGACGAGCACTGGCCTGATGTAAGTCGTGTTGCCCGGCTCGCCGAAATGCAGCTTGATGGCTGTGTGGTCGTTCTCGTCGATGAGTGATGCAAAGCCGGCCTTGTCAAAAAGCTTCCTGACCTTCTTGGGCAGATTGTCCTCGTTCCTGTCCTCACCGATCTTGACGAAATAAACGTCTGACATCTTATCGCATTGAAATCAAGGATTGGCTATAAGTAATATTGTGTCAAATGCACAACATTGACGACTAAATCTTGTGGTCAGCCATTATCAATCCGGTGTGCTTGACCCCGCGAACGGAGCCCAGCTTGTCCGCGAATTTTTTTATTTCGACGGGGCTACCCTTCAAAGCCAGTATCTCCAGGCAGTTGTGGTGGTCGAGGTGTATGTGCATCATCGAGTACATGCCTGTCTCGACGTTGTGCTGGATTTCGAGAAGCTCGGTGACCACATTCGAGGTGTGGTGGTCGTATATCATGGTTATGATTCCAACCATGTCCTCCTTTCCCGATTCCCAGGATGTCCGGACGAGCTGTTCCCTGATGATATCCGCAATCGCCTTCGAGCGGTTCTTGTAGCCTTTTTTTTCGATAAGCTCATCAAACTTGTCCAGAAGGTCGGAAGGGAGGGACACACCGAATCTTTTTATCTCGCTCATTTTATCTCCAGCACTGTAAACTACCAGGCCATAGATGATCTGATGTTGTGAACCTGGCCTGGAAGTTCACATTCCATAAGCCATATGCGCAATTTCTCGAAGCTTTTTTTGGCTTCGAGTTTCTTTGATGATTATTGATGCGCATACGGCAGTCACCCTTTTTAATATTAGCCAGGTCAATTCATCTCAGGCTTCAAAGCCTGAGCGTTCTTGACCCTCTACTGTGAATGTCTCGAAATATATTATTAGTATTAATATTGTTTGGGACCTGAGGAAAAATAGCATGTGCACGGGAACAAAACAAGATATCTGGGATGATTTTTTTCGTTCGGTGGAAAAGAGAAAGTACTACGATTCACCGTTGAACCCGGATGTCGGAGAAATTGTCCATTTGCTACCCGAGGGGGCTGCGGTGCTGGACTTGGGCTGCGGCATGGCAAAAACGGCCCTGCGACTGTGCGAAATGGGGTTCGGGGTTACCGCGGTTGACTCTTCCAACGTCGCGATCCGGGCCCTGACCGAGGAGTGTGAGAGAAGGGGCCTGAAACTGGATATCCGGCATCTGGATGTGTGCGATTTTGAGTTCCGGGACACCTATGACCTCATTATAGCCCACGGGATTTTTCAGTTTCTTCCCAGGGAAATCTGGGAAAAATTGATAGACCAGATAAAAGAACACACACGCAAAGGCGGTATAAACCTTGTTCTGGTGTTTTCCGACAGCATTCCGGTCCCGGATGACATGAAGGACATGGCCGGGGACATGTTCAAGGAAGGTGAGCTCTTCGAAATGTACGATGACTGGAAGATAATCAGCCAGGAAAGTTATGTCAAGGAGGACGAACACCCAGGCGGCATCAGGCACAGGCATCCCATGAACAAGCTGGTAGCTGTCAAGAGATGACTGGAAGAAGAGCTGTCTGGTTGACACTGACCGTTGTGTATGTTATACCTGCAAAGCATCGCCAATTTACTGGGGCGCTGCCTTCGCGCCGGCATCGGCCATGTGGTTGTTCGCGAACCAGATCATGACAAGCCAGATTCCGATGCAGGCCGCCAGCATGGCCCCGCCGATGGTCCCCATCTCGGCAAGCATCTCCATGGTGTTGCCGGCCTTCACCGCCGTGAGGAAGGGAAAGCTCCCGATTATTTCCCCGTGAGCTACGTGTTCTAGTGCCAGTCCCCCGATGCCGCCCCAGAGCAGCATGTTCAGCCAGTTGATATGATACTTCACAGGAAATTTCTTCCTGAATACGGTCGTTACCAAAGCCACACCTGTTGCCAATAGAAAGCATGCCATTTTTATCACTCCTTTACCGGATTTCCCTTGCCTTTTGCAAGAAACAGGTAAATCACCCATATGATGATCACTGGTACGAGCATCAGCACGCCAAGAAGTGCCCCGCTGGATATCAGACCGTCGGTCTCGGCTTCAAGAAAGGCACCGCCTTCGTAGCCCATAATATGATCGACCAATATCATTACGGTCAGGCCCCAGAGCATCAAAGCCAGTATATCCAGTTTCAGAGACGCCTGCGACCAGAACTTCCACAGCAACGTCACGACGATTGCCGCGACCAAACTCGTTATCAGCCACATTTTCTCACCATGTTATCTTTTTTAGAATTGTGACACAGGATGCGGCTGAAGTATAAAAAATTAAGTGTGCGATGCAAAGAATTTGCTGACCTTCGAAGGATGGAGATTAATGACAATAGGGTGGGTATCAGCGATGTGCAATGTTGTGTCAAATGCACATCATTTTGTAGTTGTGCATTTTTTCAACAGAAGTACACAACTATAAAAGCAAATACGTATCATATCAATTATAAGCTATGTATTTGATTAAATTTCTGAGATGCAAAGCGATTCGAAATAAGCAGTATGGCGGGGGCTCTCAAACGGGGGAAGGAGGGAGAGATCGAATCGCAGCAAAGGGTGGGTTATATTGGCGTGTCAGCATGGTTGGGGGACACCAACGGAGGAAGGCGGGTGAACAACAAACATTATTTATTCATCACGGCCTTTAGCCGACCAATGTTCTCCCCCGAAAAGATAACCGACATACTGGCCCGCAAGAAATTCACGACCAGTGCCGAGGTTTTTCCCCCCAGAAACGGCAAGCCACCGCAGATCATTCTCGACAAACTGGCAAAACTAAAAGAGCTCGCTCCTGACTTCATCAGCATCACCAAGGGCGCGATGGGCAGCCAGCGCGGCGGAACCGTCCCCATCGGCTACATGATTTCCGAGCGCTACGAGATGAACGCCTTGGTTCATTTCCGCTGTCGTGACTTAGACAAGAGGGAAGTGGAAAACCAGCTTATCGACAACCTGTATTTTGGAATCAAGAACATACTGGCTGTGCTCGGCGACCCGATTCCGGGCGAGACGGAGAGGGAGCTCGATTCGGCAACGCAGAACCGTTACGCCTCGGAACTGGTGAGCCAGATATCAGATATGAACGAGGGGAAATACCTGCCGCTGTACGGTGAGACAGAGCCCAGAAAGGGCATCAAAACCGACGTCTGCATCGGGGTTGCTGGCTATCCCGAAGCCGAAGACATGGAGAAAGAGTTTTTCATCATCGGGGAAAAGGTGAGGGCAGGGGCTGACTTCATAATCACGCAGATGGTCTTCGATGCCGACATATACTCGAATTACGTCGGCCAGCTTCGCGAGAGAGGCATAAAAATCCCTGTAATTCCGGGTGTGCGGCCGGTGACGACCCCGAGCCACGTTCAGGCAGCTGAGGACATCTTCGGAGCGAACGTCCCGAATGAACTGAAAAACCGACTGGCCAGTTGTCCGGCAGGCGAAGCAAAAGAAACCTGCGTGAACTTCACGGTGGACCTGTGCCAGCGCTTGAGGGATGTCGGGGCTCCTGGCGTACACCTCTTCATTCTGAATGATGTTGACATCGCAACCGAAATAATTTCCCGATTCTGAGCCAGCGTCCTAACTGGCTGGCTCTAACCGCGTCGAGCAGGCCAATGGGGGGCGGGATTCTATTTTGTGTCAATTGCACAAAATATTATTTCGGGACGCGAAGCGAACCGAAATAAGGCCAGCGGAGACGCGGAAGGGTGGGGGGCTACCCGAATGGCTTGGGCAGGCCAATAATGAAAACAGTATTTTGTAGTGCAACATGCTACAAAAGGTTTATATTTTTTTCACCTCTTCCCGTGTGCCAATCACATTACCGGAGGTCATAGAATGAAGAGGAACATCTTTGTAGAGCCATTGGTGCAGACATATATCGAGGACCAGAAGACCGAGATCGTAGAGCGAAAGGGTATCGGACACCCGGACAGCATCGCGGACGGTCTGGCCGAGTCTGTTTCCCGCGCTCTCTGTAAAATGTACATCAAGAGATACGGGAGAATTCTCCACCACAACACAGACGAGACGCAGATAGTCGGTGGACAGTCCGCACCCGAATTCGGAAATGGCATTGTGCTCGAGCCAGCTTATATACTTTTAGTCGGCAGGGCGACAACCGAAGTCGATAAAGAAAGATTGCCGTACCGCTCCGTTGCCATCAAGGCCGCGAGAAACTACCTGAAGAAGCATTGCTCCCATCTGGACATCGATACAGACGTCATGCTGGACTGCAGGATCGGCAAAGGGTCCGTTGACCTCAGGGGCGTTTATGAAACCAAGAAACTCTACGCCAATGACACGTCATTCGGTGTGGGCCACGCGCCTTTCAGCGAGACGGAGACCATCGTTCTGGATGCGGAGCAGTATATCAACGGCCGCCTGAAAAAGTCAATGCCGGAGGTCGGCGAGGACGTGAAAGTAATGGGAGCCAGGATCGGCGATAAGATTAACCTGACAGTGGCCGCCGCGATGGTCGGCAAGGAGATTCCCGACAAGGACCACTACATAAGTGTTGTCAAGGAGCTGGGCGAGAAGGTGCACGACCAGGCCAGCCGCTTCACCGAGCGCAAGATATCGGTGGACGTTAACACTGCGGATGACTACAAGCAGAATATTTTCTATCTCACGGTAACTGGCCTGTCGATGGAGAACGGCGACGACGGCTCTGTCGGCCGCGGAAATAGAGCTAACGGACTGATAACACCGCACAGGCCGATGAGCATGGAAGCCACGTCCGGTAAGAACCCGGTAACTCACGTAGGCAAGATCTACAACCTGCTGGCCAACAAGATGGCGCACGACATCGCGGGGGTCGGAAAGGGCGACATTAAAGAGGTGAACGTACGCCTGCTTTCTCAAATCGGAAGGCCGATTGACCAGCCGCAGACCGCCGGTGTCCAGCTGATACTGGCCGAGGGCGTGAATATGAAGGACGTGAAATCGGAAGTCGAGGGCGTAGTGGACAACTGGCTCGAGAACATCAGCGACATCACAGACCTGGTGGTCAAGGGCAAGCTGGCAACGTTCTGATATGACGGAATTGTTCGACGTCCGGATTCCGAAAAGGGGAGCACCTCCCCTTTTCGGGCCATTCCATGTACTGATGGCCATGTACCATATTCGTGAGGAGGGCAGTGTCGGCCGAAAAGTACTGGCTGACCTCGTGGG
>DAOVGM010000034.1 GCA_030672365.1 Methanomassiliicoccales archaeon | reverse complement strand
AGCAGGTCGGGATATCTGACGAGCACATCGTTCAAGCCTTGGTCAAAGCCCACGAGATCAAGCCGGAGAGGTACACGATTCTCGGTTTCAAGGGCATGACCGAGGAGGCAGCCAGAGCGCTGGCTAAAACAACACTAGTAATCTGAGGTTTTTCATGGCGATGCTTACTGTTGTCGGGGACAAGCTGGCGAAAAAGGGCCAGGAATTTGTTTATTTAGGTTCTCTCTCGGAATGCAAGGACTGCAAGGTGAAGAACATCTGCTTTCATCTGGAAAAGGGCCAGCGGTACAAGGTTGTGGGCGTGAGAGACGTCAACCACGACTGCGAGATTCACGAGAACGGGGTGAAGGTCGTGGAGGTGGAAAAGACCACCACCAACGCCGTCCTTTTAAAGAAACTGGCCATCGACGGCTCGACAATCACGTTCGACCTTCTCAAATGCAACAACCTCGGTTGTGAGAACCACATCCTCTGCTTCCCGCTGGGCGTCAAGTCGGGCACGAAATTCAAGATTGTAAAGACCGGGCGAAAACTGAAGTGCCCGAAGGGTTTCGAGATTGTGCGGGTGACGTTGGAATAAATGGCTAGATACTCCTTATCGTTGTTATACCCACCCCATTTGGTAGGAAATCCCCCCACCCATCGCTCCTCCGCTGGCGTTACTTCTGTTCGCTTCGCATCCAGAAGTAAAATTTTGCGCATTTGACGCAAAATTACACCCTTTCCCCGGCTCACCTGCTCGGAGCAGTCTGGCTGGTTTATAATCCAAACAAGACAAATAATACGACTGCCGTCACAATTATACAAAATAGAATAAATATGCCATATTCTCGACTCTCAGATTTATTTTGCTGCTGATACTTATGTTCCCTAAGAGCATCCTTGACCTTTGCTTCTTGGATACCTTTATGAGTTCGAATATCAGGTCGATAACCCCGCGCTGCCATGATAATTCATACACCATTGCGATATTTATACATTCCGTGGGCAATCCCACTCATTCCGTGGGTGGGCCCGCCCAATCGGTGGGTGGGTCGTTTCCCACCCCATCCAGTCTTTTCACCCCCCACCCCGCTCCTGCGCTGGCGTTACTTCTGTTCACTTCGCATCCAAAAGTAAAATGTTGTGCATTTGACACAACATTGCATACCCGTCCCCCTATGCCCTGCTCGGAGCGATGCGAGACATACCGTCAGTAGTGTGATTTTATTCCCGCAATTCAGCCAGATTCTCGTAGAGCTCCAGACACTCCGCATTCGCCAGCGCATCCTTGTTTTTGACTTCTTGACCGTGGATGACCTTGCGCACTGCCAATTCCACCTTCTTGCCGTTGATGGTATACGGGATGTCGGTGACAGCCAGTATCTTCGCCGGGACGTGTCTTGGGGTGGTGTTCATTCTGATAAGGGTGCGGATTTTCTTTTCCAGTTCTTCATCGAGGGTGATGCCTGGTTTTAGTTTCACGAAGAGAATAACCCTCATGTCGTTCTCCCAGTCCTGGCCGATGACTATGCTGTCCTCGATTTCATCCATGTTCTCGACGACGCGGTAAATCTCGGCTGTGCCGATTCTCACGCCGCCCGGGTTGAGTGTCGCGTCCGACCTGCCATAGATTATGACCCCGCCGTCCTGCGTTATCAGGATGTAGTCGCCGTGATGCCAGACGTTCGGGAAGCGGTTGAAGTATGCGTCCATGTACTTCGCATCGCCGGGGTCGTTCCAGAAGTAGATCGGCGCGCATGGGATGGGGTTCGTGCAGACAAGCTCGCCCTTTTCCCCGACGACCTCATTTCCCTCATCGTCAAAGGCCTGGACGTTCATTCCCAGGCCGCGGCATTGCAGCTCGCCCTCGATAACCGGCCCTATCGGGTTTCCGAGGGCAAAGCACGAGACGATGTCCGTGCCTCCGGATATCGAGGAAAGGCACAGGTCGCCCTTTAGTTCCCGATAAACAAAATTGAAGATTTCGATTGACAGCGGCGAGCCGGTGGAGCACATCGTTCGGACAGTCGGGATGTCGTCGGGTACGAGTTTGACGCCCGCCCCCTCCACAGACTCCAGGTACTTCGCGCTGGTGCCGAAGACCGTCATGTCTTCCTCTTTCGCGAAATCGAACAAGGCCTTCGGGTCCGGATAGAACGGGTTTCCATCGAACAAAAGCAGGGTCGCGCCGACAGCCAGCGAAGTCACGAGCCAGTTCCACATCATCCACCCGCAGGTTGTGAAATAGAAGATGTTATCCTCGCGTTTCAAGTCTGTGTGCAGCATCAGCTCTTTCAGATGCTGGATAAGGGTCCCGCCTGCCCCGTGCACGATGCATTTCGGCACGCCGGTCGTTCCGGATGAATACATGATGTAAAGCGGGTGGTCGAATGGCAGCTGCTCGAAATCAATTTTCAAGCCCCCCTCACCCGACAAAAAATTGTCGAATAAGACGGCGTTCGGAAGCTGGCTTATGTCCATTTCCTCAGTATACGGCACGACCACTATCTTCTCCACAGATGGCAAATCCTTGATGATTCCGGAAATGCGCTCCAGCGAGTCAAATTGCCGGTCTTTATAGTAATAGCCGTTTGCAGTGAACAGAATCTTCGGCTCTATCTGGCCGAACCTGTCCAACACCCCCTTGATGCCGAAGTCCGGCGAACACGAGGACCATA
>DAOVGM010000011.1 GCA_030672365.1 Methanomassiliicoccales archaeon | reverse complement strand
GGGCGCTGGCCTTCTTCAAAAATTCTGTGTATCCGCACTTACCGCAGGTGTGCCTGTCCTTGTGCTCTCCGAGAAACACGCCTTCGCCGCACTTCGGGCAATTCCGCCGCTTCCGAACGAGCTTGTCCCCCTGTATCTCGTAAAGGTCTCGCTTCGGCATTATTTCACTCCTTCTTCTCCGAAGCTTTTTGGTCCTTCTCCTTCGGAGCGTCGCTGGATTTTGGTTCCGGCTCCGCTTCGGGCTCTTCGTCCTTTTTCTCGGCCGGCGCCTCTTCGGCCGGCTCGTCTGTGGGCTCTTCCTTCGCAGGAGCCTCTTTTGGAGCTTCCTTCTTCGGTTTCTCCTCTTTAGCACCCTCTATAAGCCTGTTTCTCTTCAAAATGTAATCTCTCTCAATCTGGACAGCGTGCTCTTTCTTCTTGTAGACCTTCGCGTAGCCGACTGTGTTGTTTCTCCCGAATTCAGACTCCATGTGGTCTACAACTACCCTCTCTTTTTGCACTTTCAGCTCCTTCGAGAGCATGTCCCGCACAGCCTCCCTTTTTGGTGTTGGCTGGTTGGGGTGACTCAATGCGAAGTCGACCTCCATCCTTTCGAACAAGGGGTTCTCTCTTTTGTCCAAGATTTCAAGTTCCATCTTGTTTCTCCATTTTCTTCAGAGCCTCGAGGGCCAACGCACGGATTTTATCGTCGACACGGAGGAGCATCAGCCCCTTAAAAGGGATGCCGTATATTACTGTTGCCCCCTCTGGGGCCTGCACAATGCAGGGTATGGCTGCCAAGTCTTCCTCACCGTCGACAACGATTCGTAATTTCCGAGGATTCTTGTAGCCGTCCTCGATGGCCAGCCATAGTTCCCACGTTATTTCTGTAGCCGGATTCAAAACATGAACTTCGGGCTGGTCAAATTCAGCCAGCCGGTCTTTCACCTCATCCATCGGTATTCGCTGGGTCTGGTAATCAACAATCGAGATGTCCGGCACTATTCCCAAATCGAGAAGTGTCAATGTCACAACGTCACCCACGGTGACGATGAAAGAAGAGTCTTCGAGCTCATTCGCGATGTCCTCTTCGGAAACTATCTGGCCGACGACGATTTTAAGCTCGTCCCGCATGTGTTCGGGAAGTTTCCAGCCTTTACCGGACCCTGAGCGCGAACTTTCCATTGCTGGCAATCCCCATTCGCCTGGCTATCTCGGATCTCGTGTGGTCGATTATGACAATGTAGCCCTGCCACTCTTTGGAAGTATCTTCATTGCATACAGCACACTTGTTTTCCTCGGTCAGCAACATGCACTTCTTGCAAGCTCTGTAAGTCTGGGCCATTTTAATCTCCTCCTTTCGGTCGGAGCTTATGAATGTGTAGGCGATGTTCACTCATTCTGCATCTCTCAACTATCGTTTCGAGCTGTTGAATGTGCTCACGTTGTTCGCTCATTATTAATCCCGTCGTTTCACTCCGGGCTTTTGAATGTGTTCGCTGTCGCTCACTCATTCAATCACTCCTCCGTCCTGCTGAAATCTTCCTCAATCCACTCAAGGCGTCCGAGACCGGGCTGGCGCATCGTAAGGCCGATTTTGCTCTCTCTCGGGCTTCTCTCGTTGACGCTTACGGTGACTATTCTGGCTCTGGTATCCACGCCCACCTTTATGTCACGCTTCGACTCCTTGCCGATGAGACGCTGGTTGTCTGCGTCCACGTCTATGTGGTCGTCCATGACCTGGCTGATGTGCAGAAGGCCGTCCAGAGGTCCGAATCTGATGAAAGCTCCGAACTTGAGAACCTCGCAGACAGAGCCCTCGATGACTTCCTGGTTGTCCAGCCTGAACGTGATGGCATCGTAGGCTACGTCCTGATAGACCGCGCCGTCGCCGTGGACGATTCTTCCCTCGCCCTCCGGCTTGATGTTGGCTGTCAGCACTATAAGGGTCCTGTCGCCGACGATTCTTCCCTCGAACGTGTTCTGCGTAAGCTCTTCAGCCAGCTCGTTGAGGTCCTCTCCCAAACGCTCCGGCGGGATCCGCACGACATCCTTGCGCCTTACCTTGATATACATACTCATCACTAACCTATGATATATTGCCCCGATACAGCACCTGCTATTTATGGATTTGTTTCCTCGGGTGGTGCAGGAATCTCTCCTGCTACTTCTGCCGGTGCTTCTGGCTTGGGCTTTTTCTTCTTTCTGCCTTTCTTCTTCTGCTTGGTGGCTGGCTTCTTGCTCATTCGTACAGCCATCGCGACTCCGAATATCATCAGGCCGATGCCTATCATGACGAAGATTCTCGTCGGCCAGTCGGTTACGGCTCCGAGATTGTAGTTGACCACGATCGGAACGATCAGAACTGCAACCAAGTTTATGACTTTAACGAGCGGGTTGAGAGCCGGGCCGGCAGTGTCCTTCAGGGGGTCACCGACCGTATCGCCGACGATACTCGCCTTGTGTGCGGGCGAGCCCTTTCCACCGTGATGTCCATCCTCAATGTATTTCTTGGCATTGTCCCAGGCACCACCGGCGTTCGCCATGAACACTGCCATGAGTTGTGCGGACAATATCGTGCCGCCCAGGAATGCGCCCAGCGCTATCTCGTCGAATACCAGACCTATGATCACCGGTGTCAAGACACCCAGCAATCCGAGGCCGATGAGCTCCTTCTGTGCCGCGCGGGTGCAAATCTCGATCGGCTTCTTGTAATCCGGCTTGGCGGTCCCTTCCCAAAGACCCTCGATTGTGGCGAACTGTCTTCTGACCTCGAGAACGATTAAACCGGCGGCTCTCTCGACCGCCCTGATGCACATTGCGCTGAACAGGAACGGGATCGCGCCGCCGATAAGCAGCGCCGAGAAGTAAATCGGAGTGCTGATGAAGACCTCGTTCATGTCACTGCCGGCCAGACCTGCCCTGACGATGTAGTCCATGAACAGGCTCACGGCCGCGATGACAGCCGAGCCGATTGCGATTCCCTTGGTGATGGCTTTCGTTGTGTTTCCCACAGCGTCCATGTCTGCCATTCTCTGTCTGGCTTCGGGAGGCATGTTGGTCATCTCGCCGATGCCGTTCGCGTTGTCGGCCACCGGCCCGAAGGTGTCCATCGAGATAGTGTTGCCAGTCAATGTGAGCATACCGATACCGCAGAGTGATACACCATATGCCACGAGGAATATCTGGTCTGTCGGGAAGATGATAGCGGAGGCGACCATCGCACCGACGATCGTGAACAATGCCCAGACACTGCTTTCCATGCCCCAGCCGAGACCACTGAGAATCGTCGTCGCGGAGCCTGTCTTCGTGGCCCCGGCGATTTCCCGGACCGGTCTCTTCTTGTCCGAGACATAATAATCCGTCATGTAATTAATGACCATAGCCAGCACGATTCCTGCGCCAGTGGCTGCGGCAAATCTAATGCCTAAATTCGCCACCGGATGGGCAACCAAAGCACCCTCGACCCAGAATAGCGCAATCAGGATGAAACCGATAATCGACATGACAGCCGAAACGGTGTAACCGCGGTGAATGGATTTCATGATGTGCTCCTTTTCGGTCTTCGAGCGAACGAAGTAGGTTCCGACTATCGAACTCACCACGCCTATAGCCCTCACCAGAAGCGGGAACACGACAGCCACATATTGGAATGCAGGGTACCCCTCAAAAGCAGCCAGACCCAGTATCATGGCAGAAACCATCGTGACCTCATAAGATTCGAAAATGTCCGCGGCCATGCCTGCGCAGTCGCCCACGTTGTCACCGACGTTATCGGCGATGACAGCCGCGTTTCTCGGGTCGTCCTCGGGGATGCCTTTTTCAATCTTGCCAACGAGGTCTGCACCCACGTCCGCGGCCTTTGTGAAGATACCGCCGCCGACCCTCATGAAGAGGGCGATGAGCGTACCTCCGAAACCAAAACCGAGAAGAACTTCGGGTGCGTGAACGTCGTAAATCATGAAGATCATGACACCGCCGAGCAGACCCAGACCATCGGTCAGCATGCCGACGACCGTACCGGTCCTGTAGCCGATTGTTACGGCCTTTCTCAGGCTCGTTCTGGATGCCTGGGCGACCTTGACGTTGGCCCTGACGGCCATCCTCATGCCGAAATAACCTACACTTGCCGAAAATGCGGCACCCATCAGGAAGGCCAGCATTCGCCCGGCAGATATCAAATACCATTCGACCTGTGTGTGACCGTCGGCAATCCAGTCGGTCGGTTGCCCGGCCAGCGCAGTCAGCATCAGTGCGGCCGCGAGCACAAAAATCACGAGCACGACCGATCTCAATTGCCTTCTAAGATAGGTTTCCGCACCCTCCTGGATGGCCTTGGAGACTTCCTGCATTTCGGGGGTGCCATCTGGTTGTTTGGCGACGTACTTCTTCAGAAAATACGCGTAAATCAATCCGAGTATGGCTATGAAAAGTGTAATCCATAATGCAATCACTTCAAACTGTGTGGCTCCTTCAAGGAACATCGTGTTTCACCGTCCTTCAGTTAGGTAGATTTGATGGTCTGAAAGTACTTCTTATATATAAGATTGATGAATATAAATTTCATAACCGTCCATCTGCCATCATTTTCGTAAAACAGCATAGTGGTTATCGCGGGATTCATAGGCATCCAGCACCTCGAAATCCGTATCAGCCAGCAGGTCGGAGAACTCGTCCTTCGAAAACAGGTGATAATACCGCTGAAACACGGCTCCATCAGGCCGGTTCCAGGGCAGCAGCATGTCCCCCGGCTCCCACGATTCCCCCATCTGGCTTTTCGCAGATTCCAGGGCATTAGCGAACTTCTCCTGCTCTCTCGCCCACGCGCTCACCAGACACCGCCCGCCAACCCGAACACAGCGGTGCAACTCCCGCATGGCCAGCACCCTCTCCTCCGGACTTGTCAGATGGTGCAAAGTGGCGATGAAGATTGCCGCGTCGAACCCGTTATCCTCCAGCGGGAGCTTCGTGGCGTCACCGACAAGGAACCGGACCGGCTTGCCGGGCAGCTCCGCAGCGGCCCGCCTTTTAGCGATCTCCACCTGTGCCGGTGAAATGTCGATGCCCACAACCTCAAATCCCTTCTCAGCCAGATATCTCGAGTTGCGGCCGTTCCCGCAGCCGACGTCGAGGATTAGCGAGCCCGGTTCCAAGGTCTCGGAGAACTTGACGGTTTCAGGCCAGGGCTTGTATCTGGTCTTGTCGAAATGCTCGGCTATCGAATCGTAGGTTTTCATTATCTGGCTTTTGGATTTGTGGGTCATGTTCACCATTGAGGAAAAGCACTTCGTCTATTACATTTTTTCTCTTCGGTGTCCCGCCCCATCCATTTCTTGTCCCCCCCACCCCGGGCCGGCGGCGGGCCAAACCAAACCCCCCAGAACGGCCGGGGGGGGGCGGGGGGTTTTTATG
>DAOVGM010000035.1 GCA_030672365.1 Methanomassiliicoccales archaeon | reverse complement strand
TGGCCAGCAGGTGCCCGAATGTGATTCGCTTCATCTCGCCGTAGAGCAGTATGCCCGATGCCAGGATCAGGGTGAAGAAGAAGGCGTAGGTCGGGGCCGAATGGTTGTCCAGAGCGTAGCTGATAACATTCGACATCAGGATGACGGCCAGCGCGATCCCCAGGCCCAGGGGTGCGAAGAACTTGTAGTCGATGTCCTTGACCTTGTGGCTGACCTTGCTCAGCGAGCCCACCAGCCGGTCGTAGATGCCGGTGATGAGGGCGATGGTGCCTCCTGAAACGCCTGGCACGATGTCTGCCATGCCCATGCCGAAGCCCCTGATAAAAAATCCGCCTGGCTCTTTCAACTTCATCTGACAAGCCAATCACCCCCAATTATATAAAAATGTATCATAAAGACCGCCAGCGCCACTAAGAGGTATTACAGTCCGCGTCGAGCAGGGTGCAGGGGGATGGGTGCACCCAGCGCAGACGCGGAAGGGTGGGGGGAGCACGAAGTTAATGGGGTGGGAAAACCAATCGCCCTCCCCTATTAGCCAGATTTATCCCTGATAGTAATATTCTCCGCTGGACTTCTGCTCCCTGTCCAGCCTCGAGTCCGTTTTATTGATTCGCGGCCTGTTCGTCTCGGTGTCCCGCCTGAAGGTGATTCCCACATCCTTCAAAAATTGGTTCATGCCGTCCCGCATGTTGTAGGGGCCGGCGCCGTGACCAGTAACCGATGGCTCACCGTCGAATACCATGAGTGAGTCAGACACCATGTCGATGAAATACACGTCGTGGTCGACTATCATTCCCGACTTTCCGCTCTTCTCCATCGCCCTGCGGATGGTCCTGGCTGCCTCCATTCTCTGGTTCGAGTCGAGGTACGCCGACGGCTCGTCGATAAGGTAGATATCTGCGCCGCGGCCCAAGGCCAGCGCGATGGCAACCCGCTGCAGCTCTCCGCCTGACAGGGATTCGAGTAACCGGTCCATGACCGGCTCTATGCTGAGAGGTCCTGCTATTTCATTTCTGAAAAATCCGGACTCGGCCAACTTCTCCAGTTCCAGCATGAACAACTCGCGTACCGTTCCCCCGAAATCAGGCTCGATGTACTGTGGCTTGTAACTCACCTTCACCTCTGTGTCTATCTCACCGTCATCGGGCCGGATCTCGTTGGCCAGCATCTTGACGAACGTGGTCTTTCCGGTGGCGTTCGAGCCGACGATTCCGACCACTTCGCCAGCCTTGATTGTGCCCGGCTCGGTCTCCAACTCGAAGCTCTCGAATTTCTTTTTGAGGGTGCCGAAACTTACGAGCGCTTCGGCTTTCCAGTCGTCTCTCGGTGCTTTGGTCTCGAACTTGATGGCCTTGACCCTGACGCGGATGTTCTCCTCCTTCAGGAAACCCTGGAGATAGGTGTTGATGGCGCTCCTGACGCTTCTGGGGTGAGCGACGACCCCGAAGGCGCCCTCCTCGCCGTACATGAGGTAGACGTTGTCCGCGAGGAAGTCCAGCACTGCCAGGTCGTGCTCGATCACCATGACCTGCTTCGTTTGAGCAAGGGTGCGGATTACCTTCGCGACGTTGAGCCTCTGGTAGATGTCCAGATAGGATGATGGCTCGTCGAAGAAGTAAATGTCCGCATCCTTCAGAACAGTGGCTGCGATCGCCACCCTCTGCAATTCGCCGCCTGATAGTTCGGCGAGATTGCGGTCGAGGCAGGTGTCGATGAACAGTTCCTGGGAGATATCGGCCAGACGCTCGCTGTCATCCACCTTTTCCAGAAGTTCGGTCACGTTGCCCTCGTGGACCTTCGGCAGCATGTCGACGTACTGCGGTTTCATGGCAGTCTGAATTTCACCGCTGGCTACCTTCTCGAGATGGTTGAATATCTCGGTTCCGGAATAGTGCTCCAGCACAGTGTCCCAGGTCGGCTTGTCGAGTATCTTTCCCATGTTGGGAAGTTCCTCACCGGCGAGGATTCGGATGGCGGTTGTCTTGCCGATTCCGTTCGGGCCCAGAATGCCGATAACGGCGCCTTCTCGCGGCACAGGCAACCGGTACAGTTGAAAACCGTTGACTCCGTACTGCTGGACGCACTCGCCTTCCAGCTCTTCGGGAAGTCCGATGATTCTGATGGCGTCGAAGGGGCATTTATTGATGCAAATTCCGCAGCCCACGCACAGCTCTTCCGATATCACTGGCTTGCCCTTCGAGCCCATGACTATGGTCTCGTCGCCCGTTCGAACACGTGGGCAAAACTTGATGCACTGGAGGTTGCACCGTTTTGGCTGGCACCTGTCTTTTAGGAGTACTGCTATTCTCATTGATACAGGGATGAACAAGTCAGATAAATTGCTATCGCTTGGATTTCACTCTTCGTCTTCCGGTTTTCTGCGCAGCCAGATAATTCCCAGGACGATCAGCGGCAGTACCATCGCCGGAATCACGGCGATGTCTCCAGATGTTATCACGACCGGCTCGTTCTCTTCCGCATCCGGCTCGTCCTCCGATGACATGAATTGATACATATAGTCCTCCCCGTATTCATGAACAGCCTCAAGAACAGCCAGTATCTCGAAAGTCAGGGTCGTGACATTGGTGTTTCCCCATACATCGACGACCTCGAGTGTAACCGTATATTCACCGGCGACATCGTATCTGCAGGTGAAATTTTGAGCACCGGAATCCGAG
The DNA here is from genome assembly GCA_030672365.1 of Methanomassiliicoccales archaeon. Taxonomy (GTDB): domain Archaea; phylum Thermoplasmatota; class Thermoplasmata; order SG8-5; family JAGLSY01; genus DAOVGM01. The sequence continues at coordinate 3,523 of DAOVGM010000035.1, read as the reverse complement.
ACGTTGTCGCCGTTGACATCCCATGAGTAGCTGGCTATGCCGAACTTGTCAGTCGAGTTGAACGCGCTGAATGTGATGTTCTGACCTGCGGCGAAGACACCGCCGGCCTCGATTATCGCTGTCGGAGCTGTAAAATCATCCTGCCAGTCATATTCGAAGACTTCTGTGAAGTAGCCGGCCACCTCCTCGCTCTCGACAATGATGCCGACCTCGCGGTTTCTGGTTATCGAGTTCTCGTTCCAGTTGATGCTGGATACCAGTGTTTTTGAAGAATCGACGACCATTCCTTTCGCATGTATCTTGTAGAAGTTATGGGCAGTCGGGCGGACTAGTTTCGCTTCCATGGCCAGACCTTCCGATTCGGCTATCGAATTGAGGTAAGCAACTGTGTCATCGTTGTCCCTCGGGTCGTCGTCGCGCACGTTATAATCAGAAGAGTCGAGAAGCACGCGGACCAAGACTCCGCGTCTGGCTGCCCCTATAACGCGCTCCAGGTAAACGTTCGGGTTAGCCTCTACAGAGCTGTTCTTCCTGCCCCAGTAGGTGTCGATGTAGAACTGCTCGAGAAGAATGCTCTCTTCGGCGCCAGCCAGCAGGCTTAGAATCGGGTCGAAGTCGGTCAGGCTGTTGTCCGGTGATATCACGGGCGTGATTCTTGCGACATCGTTGTGAGCCAGCGGTTCGAATGCCGGCTCTATTATTTTGTCGGAGAGCGTAAAATTAAAGGGCACGGGGCCTGAAATAATCAGAGGCTCGAACATGCCGGTATCGTCCCATTTGATGTTCCAGTCCTCGGTGAATACTTCGGAATAGTGGTCGGCAATTTCCCTGTCCTCAACGGAAAATCCCCAGCCGCGGTTTCCCGACTGGCCTGTGAGTGGAACGCCGTTGTACCGCCAGTTCTCGGTCATGACCGTCACTGTGCGGTTGTCGATTATCGCGTACTTCGCGTGGTTGTACCTGTACCTCGACTGGCCCTCGTATTCCGGGGGATTGTGCAGGTGGATTTCCGCTCCCGCGTTCGCCAGATGTGAAAGCAGGATTTTCTCGTCATCATCCATTCCCATGACTGGAGAACCTTCGATGAGCATGATGACCTGCACGCCGCGCTCCATCGCCTTTGTCAGGTTCTGTGCCAACGGCCAGTTGGTGAACTCGTAGAGGTTTATGGCTATGGATTTTGTAGCGTTCGATATCTGTTCGACGAGGACCTGCATCGAGCAGTCAGGCGAGACAAAGGCCCTCATTTCGTAGTTGCCGGTGTATGTCACGACCGGAAACTCAGTCTGCCCGAGCGTCGTCCTCTTCAACTCCAGCCAGTCATCGGAGGTGTTCGTGTCTTGACTGCCCTTCCGCCTGATGACCTCGGAGGCGTAGGGCTTCCTGAGGGGCGTGCCGTTCCATCCCTCACCATCGTAGCCAGCATCTCCGTAAACCACAATATCGACAAGGTTTCCCATCGTGTCGACGAGCATTACCTCGTCGCCGTTGTTGCTCAGCCTCGGAGTTGTTTTGGGCACAATTAAATCTTCATAATCATAAGTCGGCTTCTCGTGGGTCTTGAGCTCGTGGGCGCTGGCGTTCCTTGATACCGTGATTTTCTCATCTGGCTGTATCATCATGCCGCAGGGGAAGGTCACCCATCCCTCGCCGTCGGTTAGTGTGCAAAAACTGAGATAGATTGTCTGGTTCGTCGGGTTCAGTATGCTAATGAATTCCCCGTCGTTCTTCGCGTTCGGGCAAATCTCGGTAATCAGAAGGCCGGAAATCGGAAACGGCAGGTGCCCCGGTGTCGGCAACAGCTCGCGCCAGGTTCCGTTCAGGCGGTTGTACGACCTGCCCTCATCGGTAAAATTGATATTAACTGGCTCTGGAAAATCCGCCGGTGCCTCGTCCACGGAGCTTCCGTTGCCGTAACTGATGAAATCGATTGTGTTTTCCTCGGCATCCAGAAGTACGATGTCGTCGCCTGTGTTGGAGAATGTAGAAGATTTCTTGTTCATGAAAAAGGTATGAATGTTGTTGGAAAACGAATAATTGCCAGTACCCGAATAAATCAATGCAAACTCGCCTGATTTCAGAGTCATATTCGGGAACGTCAGGTCAACCGAGCCGTCCTGGTCGGATATCGTCCAGCCGGACATGTCGATAGATGTGTTCCCGCAGTTGTGGAGCTCGACGAACTCGCCCGCTACCTCGGTTCCGTAGGGGTCGTACAGGAATTCGTTTATGATTATCCGGTCGGGCTCCGCGATCTCTTCGGCAGAGCCAGTATTGGTCGGAATCAGGCACAGCAGCAGTATGAGGGAAGTTGTCGCCAACTTTTTCACGCTTGTCATCAAGTCCTCGAGCGCGCTCTCGCCTTATATGCCGCGGGAGTGCATGTAACGTACATGTAGGATTTGTTGAGACAAAAATCAATGATAATTATGGCTTTCAATCCTAAATTAAATTAAAAAGAATCCTTTTTATATGTTAAATTATATGTCTACCACATAATTAGGAGGGGAGCGTTAATGATAATTCGAAAGAAGATCAGCTCTATATTTGTGATAACCGCCATGATTTGCATGAGCCTGAGTTTTACTATGCCAGACAACACGGTTAGCGCAAGTTCTTTTGTGGAAACTGTAGGAGATACAGGACTTAGTCCGAATTTTGATCCATACGATATAGCCTGGAACGAAGCTGGTACCATGGCCATAGTTGTCGGATATGATGGTACTCCGGGGCCCAATGCCTATGCGTTCTGGCCTGAGAATGAGACGTGGTATGCATTGGCCGGTGCCCAAAATGACCAGGCTTTCTATGGTGTTGATTGCTACAGTGAAGAAGTTGCTGGCACCCCCGTTGCCCCTACTGTTCTGTTGGTCGATGCCAATGGATACTCTGACGGCCAAACAGAATTAATCAAATATTCCATTCAAAATGCATCCAATTCACCGGTTGTAACTGAATGGGAAGTATATCCCCAGCCTCCGAATAGTAAACCCAACTCCGGCGACATGGCCGGATACGATATCGTTGTCTGGGTCTGCTCCTACAATATGTGGGCTCCAACAGGCAGTTGCTGGGATTTCACGGATGAGCAAGAAGTCGGCGATTTCCTTGACACAGGGGGGAGTTTCTTCATGGCGAACACTGGTGTGTCGGCCGAGTTCACTTCTGGGGTCCAGTACGATTACAATTCGGGTGATTTCGCATATGATTACCTCGGAATTGATGACTTAAACGCATGGTTCAACAATGAGAACTATGTACAACCTCTCAGCGGAGATGCCGTGTATGACGGGATGGGGCAAGGCACCTTCGATTGGTGGGCATGCTCATGGACCGGCACTTCACCAAGCCAGTGTGATGCAATTGACATCATTCCCGCGATTGATGTATACCTATGTATGGAAGTCCATGATGGTATAGGGGGATGGGATTATACGGGAGTCAGGTATAACCCCAGCTTCAAGTCTGTATTCATGGGAATTCCGATAGAGACGCTCTCGACATCCTATCGCGATGATTTGAT
>DAOVGM010000083.1 GCA_030672365.1 Methanomassiliicoccales archaeon | reverse complement strand
CCCACGGAAATCACGATGTGGCCTGCCAGCGTCAGCTCTTTCTGGGCTTCCATGAATTGAGACTTGAATCTCGTGGAGCCGCAAAGGGTTATAATCATGTGCCTCAAAAAGGGAGATGTGGTCAATCATAAAGAATTTTGTGCAAAATTTAATGCCCCGCAATCTGATAACCCTGTGAGGAGGGGAAAAAGTGCACACAGTTGTCGAGAACGCGTTCGCCGAGATCACTGGCCAGGAGAATCTGTATCAGAAAAAGGGATTTGACATTCCCCGCATTTTGGTGATGTCGGGCCTGCCGTTTTCCGGGAAGTCGTACCTCGCGAACCACATTCTGGAAGCGGCGTCGAAGGACATCGTTCTCGTCAAAAGCGACAGAATCCGCCCTATTGTGGCCAGACACATGGGGCGCGACCACCCCATCTACGAACTGGAAGAGCACCAGCACACGTTCGCCCTCGGCCACGAATTGTGCAAAAAAGGGCTGGAGATGGGGCATCCTGTCATCGCGGACGCCACGAACCTCACAAATCAGTATCGAGAGTGGGCAACCGGCGCAGGCCAGACCTCGGAAAGCGGGACTCTCATCGCTTTCCTTTCAATCGATGTTTCCGTTGCCATAGACAGGGCGATGATGGGGGCGCAGAACGAGTCGCAGGCGAATCCCGCAGTCTACAAGATGCTGAAAAAGGAGTGGGAGCCGATGAGCCAGTGCACGACGCCGTACGTTGTTGTCGAATCGGCCGGCGACATCTCGGAGATTTCGGAAATGCTGGCCAAGTGGCTGTGCGGCGAGAAGAGCAAGGTCGCGGGCACAATCACCCCCACGACTGGCCAGAATCAGGAGCATCTATAGGATTTTTAAGATAAACATATACTTGCTCCGAGCAGGTCATTGGGGGGAAGGGCAATGACCAGCGGAGGAGCAGGGTGGGGGGATAACTCATTGGATGGGGTGGGTGAAAAGGATTATTCCTTCCAGGTGTCTAGCTCGGTCCGCCACGAGTCATACTTGCCGATCTCGGCCTTCACCATCTCGGCACATTTTATGGCGATGTTGACGCCATCCTTGTAGTTTCCTTCTTCGAAATGTTTCTCGGCCAGTATCAGAAATTTCTTGACCTCCTCGATGTCTCCGCCTCTCTCGAATGCGATTTTCATCTGCTTCTTCACGCTGGCTATCGTGTTGACCAGAAGTTCATACCGAATCATCACCTTGTTGACCTTTTCCGCGCATCGGTCCACGAGTTCTTTTGCTTCCTTCTCGTCGCCGCCCTCGATCATCAAAATCGCACCCCAGAGCAGGCTCTCCTCCTCTGAAAAATCTATGCCCAGCTTGCCACCCATTTCGATCTGGTCCTGAATGATGCCCACCCTCATCAACAACTGAGCCTGGCTGCCTTCGGCCTCGTAATATTCTTTTAATTTGCTCTCGAACTCATCCATCCCGGCAGCCCACCTATATTGTTACATGGTCAGGATGGGTTAAATATATTTTGGTCTATGCGTAATAAAAATGTTAAAAATATCAAAAAATAATTAACAATATGAGTTATCGTTCAAAATTCTCCAGGGATTCCATCGATTTTTCAGCCCAAAAGTGCATGTCCAGGTTTTCGAAGAGCTGGCAGGATTTTTGAATTAACTCCCTGCCTTCCTCGACATCGCCCTTTAAAAGCAGCATCTGGCCCCAGTGAGAATACGTGTGAGCGATCTCGGTCTCGGCTTCCAGGCTCTCGAACCCTTTCATGGACTGGCGGAATTTCTGCTCCGCACCATCCCAATCAGTCTTCGAAGTGAGGTACATGCCGGTCAGTCTCATGCTCATCGCCTGCTGCTCCTTCATGCCTATTTCGATGGCTGTCTCTTCCGCCTCTTTCAACAAAGCCGGGACCTTGTCGAGCCGATTGTCGACAATGAAGGTTTCGGCGAGTCCGTGGAGGGCGTCCACGACGCCGTCCTTGGAGCCTACCTCGCGATAGAGCTCAATACTCTTTTCGAACCATTCGGATGATGTTTGAAACTCGCCTTTGTCCCTGTGCAAATCGCCGATGTTGATGTAGGATGTCGCGACACCGTCCTCGTCACCTATCATCTGCCTGATCTTCAGCCCCTTCTCCTGGTAATCCAATGCCTTGTCCAGCTCTCCCTGGTCCTGGAAAATCAGGGCCATGTTGTTGTAGTCCGCGGCAATCCCGTATTTATTGCCTATCTTCTCGTCGATTTCCAGACAGCGGTCGTAATACTCCAAGGCCTTGTCGAGATTGCCCCTGTCGTGATATATGATGCCGACGTTGTTCAGGGATGAGGCCAGCGCGTAGAGGTTTCCTGTTTTGCCGCATATTTCGAGGCTTGATTCGTAATGCTCGAGGGCTTTGTCGTAATCTCCCTTGAACCGATAGCACGCGCCCATGGTGTTGTAGCAGCTCCCGACATCCTTCAAGGTGTCCTCGTGCCTTTCCAGACCGAACCTGGCCCTCTCGCAGAGCTCTATGCCGGAATCGTAATCCCCTTTCCGCAACAACGTGAAAGCCCTCTGGTTCAGGAGGCGCCAGTATTCTGCGTCTTCATCGCTCGACAATTCCTCGCCGGCAACTGCGTTCTCAAGCGATTCAGGGTAGTTGCCGAGCTTCTGGTATACGTAGCTCAGCTTGCGGTAGGCCCTGGCCTTTGTGGCTTTATCCTCTGCCATTTCGATGATCTTCCGGAAATTCTCTTTGGCCTCGTCGTACCTGCCTATGACCCGTTGGTTGTCCCCCAGGCTATCCAGAATCGCGATGTGCTGTCCGAGCATGCCCTGGTCAGAACGCAGTCGCGGGAGAACCGCCAATGCCGCGGTATAGAATTCGGTGGCCAGCTCGGGCGAGAAGGAGTGCTCCGCCTTCTCGCCGGCCTTCATGCAATAATCGAAGGTCTTCCCGAACTCGTTGCTTCTCGAAAAATGTCTGGCTATGTCGTAAAGGACG
>DAOVGM010000023.1 GCA_030672365.1 Methanomassiliicoccales archaeon | reverse complement strand
CATTTACACTCAATGTCGCATCGTTATTGATTACTGGTGTGTTTGAATCACCAATCAGGGAACATGTCCAGGTTGGATTGGTACTGGATGCTGATAGAAAAAATGAATCATTCCCGTTGCCGGTATTCTTCACCTGAAATGTCAATAGTAGTGTTTCACCAGGCAAGCCAGATGATGCTGATGGAGGTATGACTTCCACATCTACTACTTGGTTTACGGTGGTCACGACATTAACTGTGCCCTCGGTCGTAGGTTCAAGGACAGATATGACCCTGAAAGTCAAAGTGTCTGTGGTAAATGCGGGGGCGTTTGGTGGAATGGTAACTTCGACCACAACATCCTCGGAACCCCCTGGCATAATGACATCCGTTGTGTTCCCCCGGGGAATGGCTACAGACCATCCTGACGACGAGCTAACCTCCAATGTATATCTATCCTTCACATTACCTGTATTGGTTATATTGAATGTGTAAAAAAGCGTTGCACCAGGGTTGCCATTTTTGTCGGCTGGCTGATTGATTCCAACACTGTATATCACAGTGCCAATATGTATTTTATACGAGGCTTTGCCGAAAACCACTGTGGCATTGTTTTCATCGAAAAAACTATCAAATGTTGCATTGACCGAAATGTTGTATCCGTAGTCTGCGAAAACGGTATCGTTGTAGTAGAAACCGTATACATCCAGTACCGTGGCTGCGTATACACTGTTCAGGATTGGGCCGTCGTAGATGGTGATGTTCACTTGCGTCCCGATTGGTGCTGGCATCCCTGTGTCATCGAACACATTCCCGCTCACCGTGATCGCGAACGGCGCGGCAACTGTCGATGGAGTTATGTGGCTCATGCTGAGTGCAATCAGGAAAATAGAAAGAAGAATGATTGGCTTTCTGTCTTTCACAGCCATTCTATCGACACCATCATGTCGTGTACTCAACGTAGGTCCAGGTGCATGCCTGTATCGCATACACTGCGTACCCGTATCCCGGCTCAAAGTCGGTGAAGTCATTTACTGTGGCCCAGTCAGTATTATTGAATTCCTGTGCTGTCTCGTTCCAGCGAGATACTGCAAAATAATCGCCGCCCCAGGTTAGACTGGCCAACGCTGCCGCGTCTATGTCTTCGATTTTCATCACGCCCCAGCTGATATAGTTGATACCAGTCATAAAGTCCATCCTGTGCATGCCGACAGCATTGGTGTTCTTCTCTATATCGCCGCTTGCATCAACAGCCCGGACAATGTAGTAGTAAACCGAGTGGTTGTATGCACCGTTCTCCTGTGTCGATGTCGTGTCAGTCCAGGTAACTTCTGCTCCGTTTGCCGTGAAATATATTGGAGAGTTGAAGTCAAAGCCCCATTTCGTTGTGGAGCGGTAAATGTTGTAACGGGCGGCTCCGCCAACCGCGGTCCAGCTCAAGTCCACATGGTCGGGGTTGCCGGCATTTCGTGCAAGCTGGAAGTTTGTCGGAGCACCCAATGCCGAATCGTCTGCAGAGCTGAACGTCGGAGAGCCGAAGTCCTCCGTGTACGTCCATGTGATTACGCCATCGCCGCCTGTGTGGTTGCACTGCACAGCATACGCATAGCCCGGAGCCATATCTGAGAACGGACCGAGATCACCATCTGTAGTGTATGATTCCCACTGCTGGGTGGTCGGATTCCAGCGTTCGACCTTGTCGTATTCGTAAGTGTCGGGATTCGTGCCGTCGTCATCCTCCAAGTTCTTGAAGGCTTCTGATTCTATGTCCTGAGTAGCATTCGAGAACCACGATACAAGGTTCCATCCTTTCACAAGGTCCATGCGGTATATGGCGAACATTTTGAATGAGCCCAACTCACCTATTGGATTCTCGGCCCTTATCGCATAGTAATAGGCGGTCATGTTTTGCGAATTAGTGGTGTTCCTCGCGGCAGTTGTATCTGTCCATGATGTCGCCGGAGCATCGATTGTGGCAATAGGGGAGGCCCAGTTGAACTTCCAAGGTCTGTCGGATCTGAATATTTTGTATTTTGTAGCGCCCTTGACAGAACTCCAGCTCAGGTCCACGTCCAGTGCATCAGAACTGTTCTCAGCTATTGTAAAAGATGTGATTTTCATGGGCAGAGCTATCGACAACGCATACGCCATCCCCTTGGAGGAGTCATAGTATGGCGCACCAGCAATCACATCATCGTATCCGTGCTCGTTGATATCCCCGGCTGTGCTCACAGACCAACCTAACATATCGCCAGCGTTCTCACCGAAGTAGGTGAAGTTAGCGTTCGCTGCCGAGACAGTTCCTGAAAGATACGCGCCGCCACAATAAACGAATATACCGCCGGCATCTGCTCCACCGTCATCATCATACGGCGCTCCAACGATTATGTCACCTATGCTGTCGCCGTCGATATCGCCAGCTGAAGCTACCGAAAAGCCGAATTTGTCGCCGGAGGATGAGCCGGTGAATGTTACATCCGGAGGATTGCAGTATTCGTAATACAGTGTGATATCCTCCAAAACAGGGGTGAAGCCAACATGGGTGGTTGACATCTCAATCTTATAACACAGTTCCTTGCCTATGGCCTCACTTGGGAAGGTGTACCAACAGCCATTGGAGATGGCAGATTGATTCCAAGTTATACCACCATCCCTTGAGATGTTTATCCAGGCTGTGGTACCCGTGGGTGTTGTGAGATTCCAATATGGTTTAACGGCAGTTAAATAATAGGGGGCCGTGGTGGTTGATGAGGTGTAGTTGCCAGGGGTATCAAAATCATAGACCTTTATCTTATCTATATAGGCTGTTACGGTAGTGCCGGTAGGCGATACAAATTCAATTGTATTGACATCGGTTGCACCTGTATCAAAATCAGCACCAGTTTTTGCTGGCGTTACCATATCGTCGATATATATATCATATTTATTTGTGTCACAATCGAATATCAGTCTTACGTGATACCATGTATCAATGACATAATCGCCTATGTCATGGTTACTCCCGTCATGCCAGTATATGTTATTACCTGAAAAAAACATAATCATTACGTTTGTAGCACCTGTCTTTACAAATATATCGGTTTCCTCGGTATTGCTTACTCGAAGATAATATTCTACACACCCTTCAGCAATTGCAGTAAATGATGCTGTGATTCTACAATAATCACCAACAGGTCCCGTACCAGAATCTGCAAGCTCAACACACTGGCCACTTGGATCTGATGGAGGATAATAAATCGTATTAACAATCGAAACCACCGCATCCGCATCTTCAGTTGTTGTCCAGGGAGGATCGTCAGGGTTGCCTCCTACAGTATCATCCTCAAAATCATCTTCAAAGATTATATTAGCACTCAAATTCAAGTCCCCACCAGATGTTGCAAAAATGTTATTATTTGGATTACTCGATGCCAGGCTACTTCCCGAAACAGTAAAATCTGCTTGGCTCGTGTCTGTTCTGGATGCCATAGTTTCAAAATCGCCGTCGAACCAGCCATATGCGTAACCGTTGTTAGCTGAGGGTGCACCAATCAACACATCTGGTGTATTACTACCATCATCGTTCAAATTATCAACATAGCCAACAGAGAAACCAAAATCAGAATCAAGCATCGCCCCTGATGCTCTGAAGTACATGTGGTCTATGTAAACCGTATCCAGGTTAGAATCTCCACTTGTCGCATCTATCACCCCAACATAGAGAGTGCCAGTGAACGCGTCCAATGTCCCATCAGAAAATTCTTGGTAGACATCGTCATCAGTGGTCTTTGTAAGATCAAGACTAGGCATCGGTGTCCAGGTGCTGACACTTCCCGCACCAGTGGTAGAGTAATAGAACTCGAAATCTTCACTATCCAGATTGGTGCGGTAAGCTTCAAGGTAGAAGGTCGTGTCAGTTCCAGCACTGACACCGGCAAAGGTCCATTTATGTTCTAACTCTGATGTTGCAGGTGTAATCAATGTTTCCACATACAAATAATCGACAATCAAAGTGTCCTTACCATCACCTGAACTGGCAGTGTCAATAACCCCTACATAGAAGGTTCCGCCAGTGTATCCATCATTGTCAAGGTCGAAGGTCTGCTCGTTTACTGCTTCAGTGCTGTCAGTGAACATCAATGTCCATTCTGAGGGGTCACCGACACTGGTGGTTGGGGGGTTTGCCTCTGAGTAGTAATACTCGAAGGTGTCGTCCCCAGCCCCAGCCCCGTCCCAGCCCACAAAGGCATGGAATTCATATTGCGAGGCTGACAATGGCGTGTTAGTGAACTGCCATTTGTGCTCGAGTGACTCATGAGCTACGCCTGTGGTCTCCCAATAAATGCGAGCGCAATCGATTCGAACATCATCTGTTTGTCCAACCCTGTTGAACTCTACATATAGTTTAGCGGCATCAATTTTGGTTTCAGTATCTAATATGCCTGAAGTATCTAGTGCAAACCATGCATATATAGTACCTGTTGGTTGAACCGTGCCAATGTAATTCCACGAAGTGCCATCGTGAATGTATACGAGGAATTCATCATTAGCCGCACCATCATCATTGTTAGCATAGAATTCGACCTGCGAACTCGAAAAGGTCCCTGTAATAGCACTATTCTGGAATGTGTAATCTCCGCTCTGTGCACCATCACTTGTCGTGCTAATGATATGTGTAGGCTCATCTTGTGCATTCAGGTAAGGCGCATTGCCAGCTTCTGTCCAGGCTGTTCTTTCGCTGCCCCAACCGTCAACGTATAGATATTCGTTTCCACCACCAGGCATACTCAGCTCAACAATATCCTCGGTGTTCCCCCCAAGCGCTTGCGTGGCTGTGTGGTCGTTTGTGTGAGACTCAGACTGGGTAAACACTTCGTCTGTTGTATAATCATAATCATATGTGGCTGCAACAGATACTTCCTGTATTGATTCATAATCATCATCTGTTGCCTGGGTTTTGGCGTAGGTGTTTGTAACTGTGCCAGTTACAGCAGTATCTGCTGTCGCCGTATAATCTGTGCTCTGGGTTACTCTTTCTCCAATAAGTTCTTTGAAAGATATCCCTCGAACAAACATATGATCAACACATAGCACATCTTTCAAAGTGTTGTCACCTGTTCTGTCTGCGTCAACAACTCCAATATACAAAGGGCCTGTGTGGGTGTCCAGGGTTGAGTCTGAATAGGTTTGGTAGCTGTCTGGGTCACCAGTTGTTGGAATCGTGATCTGGCCCATCATCGAGACCCATCCAGCACCAGTGTCTCCCACTGTGCCAGTGCCTGTGAGCGAGTAATAGAAATCTAATGTGTCGCCCTCGCCTTTGTCTGTTCGATTCGCTTCTAGGTAGAATGTGCCGCCTGTGGTTACAGGAATTGTCCATTTGTGCTCTAGTTTGCTAGTTGAAATTGCACTCTCGGTGAATATTTGAACCTGGACATGATCGGTACGATGTGTTATCCCTACATCAGATGCACCACACTCGGCCAGAAAGTAAAGCTTCCCACCGCTGATATAGTTTGAGAATCCATTCAAATAAGAAACGTCTGACGCGGTATCACCACCAACATACATTGGGGTGTTTGCCCAGACCTCCCATGCTCCAGAAGTGAAGTTCCACATGTAGCCGTTGGTCCCAGTAGCTGTTCCTGAAGCACCGCCCTCATACTCCAGGTAGAGTCCATCAATGTTTGCAGGATTCTCGGCAATGTTGATCTCGAAGCGTTGAAAGCTATAGGTTCCTGCAGTGATAGTGGTTGAGTATCGGATATTATCGGTTCCAGCAATGTTGGCACTTGTGAATGCTGCTTCCCCGGCAACGGCAGGACCAGAGCCAGGTGGTCGGACAGCCTCGTTTGACTTATCATAAGACCACTTGTCCGTGTTGTAACCAGAGGAATAATCATACGTAGCCAAGGTTCCAGTTAGTAGTTCGAAATCGTCTATGTTCCAGCCCGAAAAGAACCAGGTACTGTCCCCATCGATACCGAAACGCACCTGGAAAGCGTTCTGGTTATCAGCCATCGTTGACACATCATATATTACCTGAATCCAGACATTATCGGTGACGAGGAAGTCTGTGTTGTCCCAAAGGCGGGTCCATCCTGTTACACCGTTCTGAGTTTCAATGTATGCATTGTCATAGGCGCTGTTCTCGACGTTGAGGTAGCGCCAGAAGCGCATGTGAACATTAGTCTTCCCTGTAAAATCTATCGAAGGCGAAGTAATCCAGTAGGTGGTTCCTCCGGTATTCTCATAGTCGCCTAGATACGTACCTCCACCTGTGATGTCATTCCCGAGACAGAGCGTCCCTGAACCACTTGTATGGTCTGCACTTGGATCTGAATTCCCGTGCTCACCCCCAAGACCACTCGGAGCCGCTCGCTCCCATTCTCCACCACCTCCATAACCAGTCCATCCTTTATCGGTCTCAAAATCATCATCCCAGATTACGGAAGATCCGCCTCCTGCTTCCTCCTCCAAAATCTCATAATCATCATCGCTTGCTTGTGTCTTTACATATCCATTCGTGCTTGGCGTCACGGTTCCGCTAGCCGGGTCATCAGCATTCGCAGTCTGGTCTGAGGGGGGATAATATACATACGCCCTTTCACTACCTGGCTCACCAACAACAACCTCTGTGCCGCCAACTCCATCTGTGTCACCAGCAGATGAAACAGATGTGCCGAATTTGCCATTTTCATGTTTTCCATTCATGATTATATCTGCATTTGCTGCACTGATACTTGTGGACATGGAGCCATCATAGAATATGTAGGCTCTGCCTTTTCCTGAATCAGCATTCGGCGCCCCCACTATCACATCATCATTAACTAAATTATCATAATTGCCAGCACAGCTCACGCTCGCCCCGAACCTGTCGCCGTCTGCCTCGCCATCGATGGTGACGTTAGCCGCAGTCGAAGACAAAGCCCAGACCCCATCGTCGGTCACTGCCTCCCAGTCCAGGCCTTTACCATAGAAAATATAAGCACTCCCATTCCTGTCCGTACCGTAGGTCAGAGCATCGGGTGCGCCAATTATGATGTCGGCATAATTACCATTGACATCCCCCGCATCGCTCACGTCCCAACCGAAGTGGTCGCCGGCGTTGGCCCCATAAATAGAAACGTTTGCGCTGCTGGCATTGAGGTCGCTATCTTCAATACCTTCATAGCCGAAGAAAATGAAGGCCGCACCGCAATCTGTGTTACCACCATAATCTGCATTAGGTGCTCCAACGATGATATCTGGTGTGCCATCGCCGTCTACGTCTCCGGCCTTTGATACGTTCCAGCCGAACTGCGCAGTTGTGCCTGCTCCAGAATCGCCCTCGCCAGATGTAATCTCGTAGAGCGTGTCTCCCACGGTAAGCGGTAAAATCGTTGCTGTTACCATCATCAGAACAACGACTGTGCATATGATTTTAGATGCCCACATTACTCTATCTTGCTTCATCCTCTTTCCTCCTCATTTATATTGTTACGAGTAGTATATATCATTTTCGACCACCGCCCGCTCTTTTCTTATTTCTCCTTCGTCTACTCATTGAAATTAACGGAATAAATGCCAGTATTGGTAAAATGATGAATCTGAACTCTGGAATAACTGCAGATGTGGTATTGACATCCATATTATAGAGGTACTTATTAGAAACCACAGTCGTGCCGTTGGTGCCAGTGTATGTCGAGCCAGACCAAGTATATGACACATTGAGCTCTATTGTCCAGCCCGCCTGAACATATATTCCTGTTCTGACAAACCTGCCTTGGGTGCCGTCAATCGTGGAAGTCGTGGTGTTGTACCAGGCCTGTGGCGTGCCACCACTGTCTTTGACAACTATGGTGACCCATGTTCCGTCCGGTGCGGGGCCTGTGCTGTTTTTCACCACCCCATAGACCATGACCGGGAAGGTCGGTCCCAACACACCTTCACCCCCACCGCCAGACCTGACGGCAAATGTTACTAGTACCGCATGTACAACATCATCTGATGTGTCCTCATCCCCATTCCAAGCAGTTGTCTCGAACCACACTTCGATGTCAGATGTTGTCGCTACGTTCAGCGAAGCCTCCAATTGCATCGTATCCTTCTGATAGGCCAGCACTCCGGATTCCGACCAGTTCCAAGATCCCTGGTAAGCACCCGAGAATACGTAAGATGTGGCCTCTTTTACCACCCCACCCTTGCCGAGGAATTCGAGCATATAATCCGCGCCTATTCCGTTTCCTGAATACCCGGTTGCGGTGTTGTTATCCGAGTTTATGAAAATACGGGCTGTGTCATAGCCAGTAATTGCGGGACGCCTGTAAGTCCCTATGAACCTCGTGGCTTTCGTGACCGGGTTGTAGAGCTCGGTGTCGTTTCCCCCCGAGCCGTAGTCCAGTATTCCGTCGTTGTCCTTGTCGTTATCCTCCGTATCAGGAATGCCGTCGTTGTCGAAGTCAAACCTGAACTCTTCCGGCTCTTCGTCATCCAAGAGGCCGTCGCCGTCACTGTCCGCAGCTGTGGTGGTAGTTGTTGTCTGACCTGATGGTGCACGGGATGATCTGGAGGGTACAGAATAACCGGCCATTATGTCGTCCGCCGTACTGAGATAGAAGAATAAACTCGAGCCATCGTTCTGGGCGCCGTACCTGCTTATGTCGGCGCTCTGGCTCAATCCTGATTCGCCTGCTCCGTCGACACTGCTTTCTGATGTCCAGTCTGAAAATCCCCCGTCGACGATCGGGCTGCCGGGAACGACGCTGATGTAACCGAGGTCGTTGGCGGTTTCGATGGTAACCAGACTCGCGCTGCCGTTCAAGAGCGAGATGTCGCCTGCCTTTTCGATCCTTGCTCCGATGGTTCTGCCCAAAATCGCGTTTGAGGAAATGTCAGCTTGAAGAGTGAATGTGGATGTCTGGCCTCTCGGAATTGAGGTGCCTACCATGCTCAATGTTGTGTTTTGCGATGGATTGGTGATTTGAGAGACCGCCGCCCCTGCGGAATCAATCAGGCGCAGGGCGTCGACGTCGGTTTGCTGGAATGTGCCCACCAACGAAACTCTAATGTTCGCCATATCTACGTCCGCGTTTACCGCGGTAATGCCGATATCAAGAAGCGGTTGGTTTGCCCCGGACATCGTCTCGGATGCCCGGCTGGTTTGAGTTGCGCTGGCTATAGTCAGGGCGTTGGTCACGAAACTGTCAGAGAAGTCGTGGTGCCCGTTCCATGATTGGGTGTGAACAACTGCCGTCACGCCGGTCGGCTCCAGAATGTCCATGGCAGACCACGCCACCTGGGTTTCGAGATGCTGGCCGTTGATTTCCGCGCGGATGTTCGTCATCGATATAAAGCCGTTGAAGTTGTCCTGGTTTGTCATGTCGGAATACGCCGAAATCGAGGAAGAAACGATTCCTCCGTTCCATCCGCTTATGCTCAGCATGTAGTTCGCCCCGATGCCGCGAACAGAATAGCCAGTCATGTCGTTGTTGTCGGTGTCTATGAGGATGTGCACGACGTCGACATAACCTTCTTGAGTTACCGGCTCGCCAGCGAACATTATACCCACAACATCGACACAGAACGAGAGGTATCTCTCCAGATTATTCTCCATCGCGCAGCTCGTTACGTCAACGTTGGCGTTGAAAGTGCCCGTCACTGGGTTCGACGAAATCGACTGCACGTTGGACCAGTCAGCGAAATCGCCGTCTATGTTGATCGGAAACTGCTCTTGTTGCGGGGCAGTCGTCGAAACCATCGGAACCAGCAGCATAAGCATGGTTACCAAGGGTATCACGTACAACTTCCATTTGTTGCGTCTGGCTTCCCTGCTGAATCGTCTGCCGCCGAGACCATTTGTCAGGCCGGTTCCGTTCGTCAGCCCGTTGGTCATCCCGGACTTGAGCGCCCTGAGGCCGTTGGTCAAACCGTTCGTTACTCCGTTTGTAAGGCCGTTAGTCAGGCCGTTGGTGAGACCATTTGTACGCCCAACACCGTTGGTCAAGCCATTTGTCCTGCCCAGGCCATTCGTCAGGCCGTTGGTGAGACCATTTGTACGCCCAACACCATTGGTCAAGCCATTTGTCCTGCCCAGACCGTTAGTGAGGTCGTTAGTCATACCATTGGTTCTGCCCACGCCATTCGTCAGGCCGTTCGTGCGCCCGGTGCCGTTGATCATCCCCTTTCTAGCGAGGCCGTTAGTCATGCCTCGCCCGAGCCCGTTGGTCATGCCCCGGTCTTTTGGCTCCGGGGCCTTGCCCACCAGTGGTTTCGTGACCGCTTCGATGGCCGCAACCTCCTCTGGGGTAACCTCCTCCTCAACGCGCGCCAGCGGGACGCGCTCCTCATCCAGCGCCCTCGTGATCTCCTCGATTTTCTTGATGTCCTCTTCGTCAATGTCGGGTATCTCAACCTCAACTGACTCGGCCGCTGTTTTCTCGTCCTTCATGATGATGTCGAGCAGTTCCGCCTCTTCTTTGTCCAGTGACGGCAGTTCTAGGTCGATATCGTCCGTGTCGACCTCTGCCAGGTCCAGAAGCTCTTTCTGGAGCGCCCTCTGCTCGGACAACCAGACTTCTTTGTCTATTTCCGAATCGTCCTCGAATGTGTCCAGTTCATGAAGAAGTTCCTCGACCTCTTCACCCGCCGCCTCCGATACCGCCGTGGCGACGCCCAACTCCATTGCCCGCTTGAAGCAAGAAGCGGCCTTCTGATGTTCCCCCATCTTCGTGAATACCTCGGCCTTCATGTTCCAGACGCCTGGATAATTGGGGTCGATAACAGTAACTTCGTTGAATGCGTTGATGGCTTCTTCATATCTTTCCAGCTTGGTCAGTACGCCGCCTTTCTGATTCCAGGTGGCGATGGCGTCTGGTTTTGCTGCCAAAATGCTGTCGAACTCGGCCAGCAGTCCATGAAGGTCGTCCTCGTCCTCTGTATCGCCGGCCTCTTTGAACTTCATGCCGCACTCGTAACAGACAGCGGAGCTCGCGCTCAAAATCGTCTTACACAAGGGGCATTCCATTTCCTCTTTCTCGTCGGTGTCCAGGCCTATGACGCCCGGCATGTCTTCCAGTCTGCCCTCAGCCTTCTCCTGGAATGTCACCACGATTTTAATCTTCTGGGCTGTCTTGAGCCCTATGCCCTCGACCTCGGCCAGCTCGTCGACACTGGCCTCGTTCAAATCCTTGATTGACCTGAAACCGGCATCGAAAAGCACCTTGGCCTTCAGGTGGCCGATTCCCGGCACTCCCGTCAGGATGTTGACTGCCTGTGCCTTTCTCTGACGCTCGGGATCGGAAGACAGCTCGCGGGACATCTGTTTCAGTATGTCGTCGACGCTTTCCCTGACCTTGAGTTTATGAAGGTGGGGGCTGTCTATGGACTCACAAACTTCCTGTAAACTCAAAAGATAGCCAGATACCGCCTCGACAGGCTTTCCGGCGCGCGCTTGGGCATTTGAAATAGACAATTTCAGACCGGGCAGGGTCGGCTCCAACTCCCTGGCCTTCAAGAAGGCTATCAGGGCCTCGCTGTGCTTTCCGAGTATCTGGAGGGTTTCACCGCAGGCCATCCAGAGCCTGGCATTGTCCGGGTCCTTTCTTAAAAGAGCCTCCTGCCGCTTCAAAAGTTCTTCTGTCCGGTTAACCTCCTCCGGACTGGATGCTTTACTCCACTTGGAGATGAAATCCTCGGTAAAACGTTTCTTTGTAGGCGTCATGGTACTCCGTTTTACACATGCCCCTTTTTTATTATGTATAGTTATCTACAAGTTAGTATATCAATATTCTATACAAGAAATTGAGCAATGTAGTCTCTGATTGAGTATATTATGTTACAAAAAAATGTAAACTACTAGGCCATAAATGATCGTGCGTTGTTATCCTGGCCTGAAAGTTTACATTCAAGCAGCCATATGCTCGATTACTCAAAACCAGAAGTTATTGGCTTTGAGTTTCGATGCATGATTATCGATGAGCATACGGCGGCCTCACCTCTGGCTGTCGTCTTACATTATCCCTGCCCTGAAGGACAGGGTGTTTATGGGACGACAGTAAATTTAGGACGACAGCGAGACATCGACGATGTCATAAGGAATTTCGATGCTGGCCTTATTTCGGGTCGGTTCGCTTCCCGAAATAACATTTCGTGCATTTGACACGAAAGAGTCCTCATCGATTGCCTCGAGATTGATTAACAATCCCCTGCCTTTTATACCTCTGAGAGTGGGATGTAAATATTCTTCCTTCAGCCGTTTCAGGAGGTTGTTTTGGAACGCGAGGGTTTTCCTGCGCTCAGATTGAGCCAGCTGTTCTACCTTGTCTGTCGGAAAGTAACGGAGGTGTCGCCCGTCGCGGACGGCGGTTATCAATTTCGTGTCCTCGAGACTCCTTAAAGATGATTTTATTGAACGATTATCGGTGATGCGGGCCAGCGTTTTCGCGTCCTTGCCAGGGTTGTCCACTACAGCCCGATACAGCTCACCGCACTTCTCGTCGTTCAAGAGGGCGAAGACAATCATGTCGTCTTCGCTTGTAATCAAGCCAGCAGGTAAATATCTGTCTTTACGATAGACCGATATTCCGTCGACGTAGTCGGCCTTCATCAGGGTTTTCAGGTGCCATAGAATCGTCGCCCTTGATAATGATAGGGCGGAGGTCATCGCGGAAACGGTTAGGCACGGCCTGAAACACAGTGCCTGAAAAACCGCCCTGCGGTTGTGATTCATGAGAACGCTGGCAGGTCGTCTTTTTGTTTTGGAGTCATCATCTGTCTCAGATCTGATTTCGACTGCTTTTTTAAGTGCACTTCCTATTTTCGGCAAGGCATCCACCTGCTCTTGATTTTTGGAGTAGTCCTGATGGCCTACTCCTCTATGAGCTCGTATTCTAACAATAATTGTAATAGGATATATTCGGGGTCCATCGAGCCGATGTCCTCGGCGGAGATGGTCTCGACGGTCCTGTGAAGGCTTTGCTTGATTTTCGGAGTAAGTTTGGCGGCTTTCTCCTTCGGCAGGTCGGCCAGCATCTTGTCCAGCTTATTCGTCATGTCCACAACTCTCTTCGAGTGGTCGGTGGCCAGCTTCGCCCTCTGGACGATGAGGCCGCTTCCCCTCACGATGTTGTAAGGGTGCCAGAAATGGCTGTGCCTGCTACTTCTGCATTTGATTATTTTTAAGTCTCTCTTCTCGGGACTGTCGTGACTTCGGTACCTGAGGTGAACTACATTGTCGGCCAGATACATGGGTATTATCAATTCGGCTCCCGACAGGTCTCCCATTACCCCGTGCTCCTCAAGGGTACATATTACGGTGCCTATCTTCCTAAGTTCTCTGAGAAGGAACGATACCAGGTCGCGCTGCTCGTACTTGTTTTCCACAGACCATAGCACCGGCGTAAGCGGGTCGACCACTATTCGGGCGTTGTAACCTTTCCATTCGTTGACAAATCCGGCCAATTCCGTTTTAATAAAATCCGAGAACTGGCGACCGCCGGCATCCACGAACACCAACGCCCCCTCATCGATATAATCTTCAACATCCTCCCAGCCCATCTCGATGACTTCCTTGATAATCTGCTGCGGTGTCTCGTCCAGCGTGATGAATATAGCATCTTCACCGAGTTCGAGGCCGCGCTTCAAAAAGTAGGTTGCGAAGGTGGTCTTACCGGCCCCCGATGAACCGATTACCGTGGTTATCGTGTTCTCGTTTATGCCACCGTCCATGAGAGTGTTCAGGCCATAAACCCCGCTCTTTACCTTCCGCATAGTCAGATTGCTCACCACCCTAAGGATTCCAGTTTTCTGTCCTTCTTGGTCTTCTTCTTGTATTTCTTGTAGTGGTCCTTGCATATCTTGACCCTGCGGCCATCACCTTTCAAGCTTGAGCCCTCCAGTGCTGAATCGACCTTCTTTCGCGAAAGCGAGCGGTCGGACTCATTCTTGCAGCCAGATACGTCGCAAATGCCTGACACTTCCTTCTTTTGTCTTGCCATCATTTCCCAAATTGTAAAACCAATGGGATGTATTAAAACTTAATGGTTAGACCTTTCAAACCAATACCAGACCAGCGCCACGAGCAGGCCTGTGGGGGTTGGGGCAGGCCAGCGGAGTGGCGCAAGGGTGGGGGGAACGATGACTGATTGGGGCGGGACAAAAGAATAAAATCTGGCTACCTTACAAACCAGTCAGATACTCCTCGATAACCGCAAGCGCGTTCTCCCTGTTCGCGGGGTACGCAGCAACCTTAGCCGTGCACGCAATCACGTCCTTGTCCTCCGCAATGGCCAGTATCTCCTCGAGGGCCTTCTGCTTGCTCAGCCGGAAGTGGAAGTTGCACTCGTCGTCCAGCCGGTCCCCGAGGTTTTGCAGAAGGTAATCGACAATTCCTTCTTCTTTCAATCGGAGCATCAGGGCTTTGATGTCCCTGTTTTTTTTGAGCTTTGTCTCGAGGATTATGAGCGGATTTCCGAAATGGCCAGATGTTTTATTTTCCGCGATTTCGACGTCGCCGACAACGTGGGCGAGCGCTGACCTGACTTTCTCCGGGGACTCGGTGGCGTGAACGAACGTCCTGAAATGAATGTGATGAATGCCCATTGCTGGGCGTTAGGGAGCAGGCTTTTTAATATTTTCTGCATGCTGGATGTGACGATGCATGAGGTTTACCAGAGGTAAACCATGTTTGGGTTTTTATGCAAGCCACGTTTGCAAAAACTCAAACATCCACGCAAGTATAAAAAACGATGATTCTATTCACATGCGGGTGAGGTCACGATAGAAATCAGATTTCATGGCAGGGGAGGCCAAGGTTCGGTTGTCGCCTCCACCATACTGGCTGAGGCGGCCTTTCTTGAAGGAAAGGACGTCTCCGCATTTCCCTACTTCGGAGTGGAACGAAGGGGAGCGCCGGTCACGGCTTACACCAAGATTGATGACAAGAAGATAAGAATCAAGTCGAGCATCTACGAGCCCGATTTTGTGATTGTCATGGACCAATCGCTGATAAAGGCCGTAAACGTGGTCGCCGGTCTGAAAGATGGCGGCAAGGTTCTGGTTAATACAACTAAGCCACCGGGCGAGCTCGGGTTCGAGCCAGACATCACCATCTACGCGGTCGACGCAACTGGCATTGCCATCAACAACCGCCTGGGAAGCAAGGCCGCACCCATCGTGAACAGCGCGATTCTGGGGGGCTTCGTCAAGATGTCCGGCATAGTCTCGCTCGACTCGCTCATCGAGAGCGTGAAAAAGAATGTTCCGGTCAAGCAGGAAGAGAATGCACAGGCAGCCAGAGATGCATATGAAGGGGTGGTTTGAATGGGTTCGCTATCGCTCACCATTCAACTCAAAACCTCCAAAATTATGGAGGTTTTCCTATGAGCAAATTTAAGCGCGATTACAAGAAGCACCAGGACCTGCCCCTTATGCCCATCACTTTTGTCTCGTCGGAAGAGAACCAGACCGGTTTCTGGAAGACATTCAAGCCGGTCCTCGAGAAAGAAAAATGCATCAAGTGTGCGATTTGCTGGAAGTTCTGCCCGGAGCCGGCTATCGACATCGGCGATGACGATTATCCGACTTTCAGGATGGAGCATTGCAAGGGCTGCGGAATCTGCGCGAACGAGTGCCCGAAGGATGCTATCCAGATGGTTATGGAGGAGGAGTGAAGATGGTAAAGATGGTTATTTCCGGAAACTCGGCCTCGGCATACGGCTCGAAACTGGCGAGGGCGGAGGTCATCGCGGCCTATCCAATCACCCCCCAAACCTCTATCATCGAGAAGATAGCCAGCCTGGTGGCGAACGGCGAGTTCGAGACTCAGTTCGTCAAGGTGGAAAGCGAGCACAGCGCGATGGCGGCCTGCATCTCCGCATCGCTTACCGGGGCGCGAACTTACACGGCCAGTTCATCTCACGGGCTGCTTCTCATGCACGAGATGCTGATATGGGCGTCGGGTGCGAGAACGCCCGTCGTCATGTCGAACATCAACCGCGCCAACGGACCGCCGTGGAGTGTCTGGGCGGACCAGCACGACACCATGGCCCAAAGAGACACTGGCTGGATGCAAATCTATTGCGAAAGCAACCAGGAGGTGTTGGATTCAATTTTAATGGCCTACAAGGTCGGCGAGTCGCGGGACATCATGCTCCCTTCGATGATCATCGAGGATGCATTCATCCTGTCCCACACCGTCGAGCCAGTAGATATGCCCGACCAGAGCGCGGTTGACGATTTCCTGCCGGCCTACGACCCCGAAATGAAGCTCGACGTCGACGACCCGCACGGTTTCGGCTCGCTGGTCATGCCGGAATGGTACATGGAGTTCAGGTACAAGATCGCGGAGGCGATGGATAAAACGCGGGACAAATTGCGGGACGTCCAGAAGGACTTCGAGAGCCGATTTGGTCGTTCTTACGGCGGCCTGATGGAGTTTTACGAATGCGAGGATGCAGAAGCAGTCTTGGTCATCAGCGGCAGCGTGGCCAGCACCGCGAAAGAGGTCGTTGACAGAATGCGGAGCGCGGGCAAGAAAGTAGGACTTGCCCGTCTGCGGTACTTCAGGCCGTTCCCTGTCGATGAGGTGCGCTGGCTCGCGAAGAATGTCAACTGCATCGGCATTGTGGACCGCAGTTATTGTTTCGGACACGGTGGCCCGATGGCTGCCGAGATTTACGGGGCTCTGATGCCGGTGGCTGACAAGCCGATCGTTAAAAATTTCATTGCCGGATTGGGGGGCAGGGACCTCACTCCCGAGGTTCTGGAACGCCTTTACGAGAACATGCTGGCCATTAGGTCGGGCGGCGTCGACATGGAGATAGAATGGGTCGACGTGAAGGACGGGAGGGGTGGATGATGGTCAAGCTTACGATTCCGGAAGAAGAATTGATGATGCCCGGCCACGTTGGATGTCTGGGCTGCGGCGCGACGCTGGCCATGCGATATACGTTGAAGGCGCTCGGCAAAAGGACGATTATCAGCGTGCCAGCTTGCTGCTGGGCGGTGATGCCCGGCGTTTATCCCTACATGTGCCTCGACATCCCTATGCTTTACACAGCCTTCGAGGTCACCGGCGCGTCGATTTCCGGAATCCGCGCGGCACTGACTGCCAAGGGAATCGACGACATAACCGTTGTCGGATGGGCAGGAGACGGAGGTACCGCCGACATCGGCATTCAGGCTCTTTCCGGGGCTGTTGAGAGAGGCACCGACGTCATGTACATCATGTACGACAACGAAGCGTACATGAACACCGGCATCCAGCGCAGTTCCGCGACACCCATCGGCGCATGGACCACCACCACTCCGGTCGGCACTACACAGGACTGGAAGCGGATGCCGAAGAAGAACATGGTTGACATCATGGTGGCCCACAAGATACCGTACACCGCGACGATGAGCGTGGGATATCCAGAGGACATGATAAAGAAACTGAAAAAGGCGAAGGGAATCAAGGGGCCTAAATTCATTCACATCTTCGCCCCGTGCCCGACAGGCTGGAGACTGGCTCCTGACAAAACCATCGAAATAGCCAAAATGGCTACTGCCTGCGGTGCCTTCCCCCTATACGAGGTCGAGAACGGCGTCTACAAGATTTCCAGAAAGCCGAAGGAGCTGGAACCCATCCTACCGTATCTCAAAATGCAGGGCAGGTTCAGACACCTGCCGGAGGACGCCCTCGACGACATCCAGACCCGCGTGACGAAGGAATGGAAACAGCTGTTGCGGCTGGAGGAGTTCACCGCGGGGAACGAGTGAGGTGGCAAGATGCATGAGATTTTGACGAACGAGGTCGGCAAGAAACTTTTCCTCCTCGGAAACGAGGCCATAGTGCGGGGCAGCCTGGAAGCTGGCCTCGACGTTGCTGCTGCATATCCGGGAACCCCTTCATCTGAGATCGGAAACACTTTCGAACGCGTTGGAAAGGACTTCGGCCTTTATTTTGAGTATTCGACCAACGAGAAAGTCGCGATAGAGGTTGTGGCTGCTGCATCTGCGTGTGGGTTGAGGTCCATGACTTTCATGAAACATGTCGGGCTGAATGTCGCCGCCGATGCCTACATGACCATCGCTTACACCGGAGTTCGCGGCGGTTTGGTGATAATAACCGCCGACGACCCGTCCTGCCACTCGAGCCAGAACGAGCAGGACAACCGTTATTATGCCATGCTTGCAAACATCCCGATGCTCGAACCCTCGTCGCCGGAAGAGGCGAAGGAAATGACCAGAATCGCTTTTGACTTATCTGAAGAGCTCGAACTCCCGATTATTTTAAGGACAACGACGAGGATCAATCATATGAGAGGGCCAGTAATACTTGGAGAGCTGGGTGAACCGCAAGATAAAGGATTTTTCGAAAAGGACCCGGGCCGCTTCATAACCATACCAGTCCATGCAAGAAAACGCCATGCTATCTTACTTCAACAGATGAAAAAAGCTGCGGAAATTTCTGAGAAGAGCAGTTTCAACAAGGTGTTTGAGCTGGGAGGCGACGAGATAGGCATCATCACCTCTGGGGCCGGGTTCAATTACGTAATCGATTTCATGAGAGAACAGGATATAAAGGGCAAGGTCCTGAAACTTGGAATGACCCGTCCTATTCCATCGGAAATGTGCTTGAAATTCATGCAAGGGGTGAAGAAAGTCGTGGTGGTGGAAGAGCTCGAGCCGTATCTGGAGGAGCAGTTGAGGTCAATTGTGCAACGTCAAGGTTTGGATACCGAGATTTGTGGTAAAGATACCGGGCATTTTTCGAAGTTATATGAATACACACCAGACACGATCAAACAGGGCATGTCCAAAGTCCTCGGCACTGATGCTCCCGACAGAAAGCTCGAACCGAAACACATACCTCTGCCTGACAGGCCGCCGAGTCTTTGCCCCGGTTGTCCTCACAGACATACATATTACGCCGTGAAGAAGGCTCTCGGCGACAAGTTCAAAGAGGCGATATTTTCGACAGACATCGGTTGTTATACCTTGGGCATCCAACCGCCCCTTCAGACCGCAGATTTCCTACTTTGCATGGGTTCGAGCGTTGGCGCCGCCGGCGGATTCTCTAAGGCAACTGACCAGCCAGTACTTGCCTTCTTGGGGGATTCGACCTTTTTCCACTCAGGTATCCATGGCCTCGTCAATGCCGTATATAACAAGCATAAGTTCGTTTACACGATACTGGACAACAGGACCACCGCAATGACGGGGCACCAGCCCAATCCAGGTACGGGGCGGTCCGGTTCAGGTGAGCCGACAATTGAGGTATCTATTGAAGACATCGTGTTTGGCTGCGGCCCGGATTTCGTCAGGATAGTTGACCCGAACGACCTGGCTGTGACCACAAAAGCATATGAGGATGCACTAGCACACGATGGAATTGCGGTGATCATTGCCAGGCGGCCTTGCATCCTTTTGGAGGTCAGGGAAAAGAGGAGAACGGGGACCTTAACTCAATATAAAGTTAACAGGGAAACCTGCAAAGAGTGCAGAATATGCATAGACACACTTGGCTGCCCCGCAATATTCGAAAATAAGGATGGAAAAATCGACATACATGAGGCCATATGTCTTGGATGCGGTTACTGTGTCCAGGTATGCCCCTTCAACGCAATAGAACCTGTGGAGGAATCGTCATGAAGAATGATGTCCTGCGTATCCTCGTTGTCGGAGTTGGCGGTCAAGGTGTGGTATTCGCCTCAAAGGTCATTGGCGAAGCCATAATGAACACCGGCCAGAACGTGATAATGAGCGAGGTCCACGGCATGGCACAGAGAGGCGGCGTCGTGACATGCCACGTGTGTATCGGAGACACTTACAGCCCTATGATAGGGGACGGTCAGGCAGACTTGATACTTTCCTTCGAGCCGATTGAAGCGTTCAGGGCTATCCAAAAGGCCCATCCGGAAACCGTGATCATCACCAACAAAGCTATGTTTATCCCAGTGAGCGTAAACATCAGTGACGTGAAATATCCAGACTTGGACGATGTCATAGGGGCTATAGAGGAAGTCAACGACCACCTGACTGTGTTGAATGCCACCAAAATTGCAATTGAAGTTGGCTCCCACGTCATGGCAAATGCTGTCATGTTAGGCGCCCTTGCCGGAACTGGAAAATTGCCGATCGAAACTGATGAGTTTA
The DNA here is from genome assembly GCA_030672365.1 of Methanomassiliicoccales archaeon. GTDB lineage: Archaea > Thermoplasmatota > Thermoplasmata > SG8-5 > JAGLSY01 > DAOVGM01. The sequence goes on along the minus strand of DAOVGM010000023.1, from coordinate 26,640 downwards.
AGAAGTACATACTCTCAGAGGTACCGCCCAAGACCGTTGACCTGAACTCGAAGGCGTTCGAACGTGGCTTGGCGGTGACGGCACCGGATTGATTTAGAACAGTTATTATTCCTTCTGGTCGAATCTCTCTCGCAAAAGGCGATGGACAATCTTTCCGGACGCGGTTTTCGGCATTTCCTCGGAACTTATGAACAAAACACGTTTCGGTTTTTTAAATCTGGCCACCTTGTCTTCGCAAAACTGCCTGATGTCTTCAATCAATTCGTCTGATGGTGTTCCTCCATCACAAAGTACACAGACCGCTGTAACGGCCTCGCCCCACTTGGCATCCTGCAAACCGACAATTGCACAGTCCCTGACCATGGGGTGTCTTTTAACAACCTTTTCAACTTCGGAGGGGAAGACGTGCTCACCCCCGGTAATTATCATATTGGCCTTCCTGTCGACGAGATAGTAAAAGCCGTCCTCGTCCTTTTTGGCCATGTCCCCCGCGCTGAAATATTGCCCGATGAACGCTTCTTTGGTCTTTTCAGGTAATTTGTAGTATCTGTCGAACATCTGGGGACCCCGCGAGTAGAGCTCGCCTACTTCACCAACGGGTACGGGATCGCCGGCCTCATCCAAGAGCTTGATGCAATCGGTTCCGATGCATTCTTTGCCTATTGACCCCAATTTACTCATTTGGTCCTCTGGTCTGAGAATGGTGACGAGGCCGGCCTCGGTTGAGCCATACCCCTCGTAGAGTTGGGCCTCTTTAAATAACTCTATTACATCTAATTTCATTTGTCTGGTGGCCGGAGCGGATGATGTGAGAAGGGCCCGTATAGAATTGAGGTCGTATTTCTTCTTGACCTCTTCCGGAAGCGTCAAAATGAGATTAAAATGTGTAGGAATCATCGAGGTGAAGGTTATCTTCTCACGGTTGATAATTTGCAGTGCTTCTTCCGGATTGAAATTATACTCGCGGTGAATATAGACCGGTGCACCGAGGTAAGTGAAGACGAAGGAATAGAACGTCGAGTTGACATGCGACAACGGCATCAATATCATACCGTAATCTTGCGGATTAAAGGAAAACTCTGCCTGATTGACCAGGAAAAATGCCACATAGGAGCGATGAGAGCGGATGGCTCCTTTGGGCCTGCCAGTCGTACCAGATGTGTATAAGATGACCCAGGTGTCCTCCGGTTCTGTTTTTACAGAGGGATATATGTTTTCCCCAGTTCTTATTATATCCTCATAATATTCCCAACCGTCTATTGGTTCGTCCGCTATCAGAACCCGCCTGACATTGTCGAGCTCCGCGTCCTCGGCTTTTTCCCAGATTTCTCTGGTTGGTTCCCGAAAACGGGACTCTACGAGTAGCATTTTCGAATCTGAATTTTTTATGATATATGTCAGGTCGTCGGGATGCAATCGAAAGTTCAGCGGAACGACTATGATACCGGCTTTGGCTGCAGCGACATAAATCTCCATGAATTCCAATGAATTATTGGACAAAACCGCTATTTTGTCGCCTTTTTCCAGACCTTGCTTGAGGAAGCCGTTGGCCAGCATGTTGGTCCTTTCGTCATACTCTTTGAAAGTCAGTTGACCTCGTGCATCTTTCAAGGCGAGTTTATCAGGATACTTGGCAGCATTGACCCTGACCTTTTCCCCAATGTTTAACCAAGTCATGCAAACAATCCCTTATGCGGCTGTCCTCCGTTGTCCCCTGTAATGCAAGACCAAATATAAAAAAACCGCTATTTTTCTGGTTCTTGACCTTCTCTCGCAAACAGCGCGGCTCCGAAAGCGCCAGTCAGTTGGGGTTGTGGTGGAATCGAGATCTTGTTTTCAATAAGTGCACCCAGAATGTCGGCAATTATGTCGTTGTGTGCCACCACGCCGCCAGTCATAACCACTTGGCCATCCAGCACATCCATCTCGATAACCCTTCTGGCAACCGATTCAAATGCGCCCCTGACCATGTTTTCCACTTTCTCTCCCGCTTTAACGCGTGTGATCACCTCTGTGATTGCAAAAACTGTACAGAAACTCCCCAAAGCGGCTTCTTTGTCAGACTTGACTGCAAGAGTGTTCATCTCGTCCATTGATAAATTAAGTCTGGCTGCGATCTCTTCCAGGAACGCTCCTGTCCCTGCGGCACACTTTCTGTTCATCTTGAAACCCAATCTTTTCCCATGTTCGTCGACTTTTATGATTTTTGTGTCCTGGCCTCCGATATCGATGATCGTGATTTTTCCTGGAAAATGATGAAAAGCACCTTTGGCATGGCAGCTTATCTCTGTTTTTACCGTGTCGGCAACAGGTGCCTGGCTCTTTCCAAATCCTGTTGCAGTAACATTCCTTATCATTGATCTGGGTATTCCGGCCTCAGCAATGGCCCCTTCAAAGGCGACATTAATTGATGACTTTATATCTGCACCAGTACGTTCTATGAAGGAGCCTATGATATCGTTTTTATCGTCTATGATCGCGGTTTTCACGTACGATGTCCCGACATCGATGCCTGCGAAATATTCCTCACTTTTCATAACTTCACCTTTAGAGGGATTATAACTGGGTATGGCCCACTATCTGAGGTAAAGTGCCTGTCAATATTTAATCATTAGTATGGGTGGCGTAAACTACCTGGCCATAAACAGACGAGCCACAGCTCGTCTTAACAACCTGGCGTTTCTATCCTGGCCTGGAAGTTCACTTTTAAGCGGCCATATGCGCGATTTCTCGAAGTTGATGACTTCGAGTTCCTTCAATAGGTATTGATGCGCATACGGCGGTCTCCTCCTTTTAATGATATTCAGGTCAATTCATCTCAGGCCTAAAGACCTGAGTGTTCTTGACCTTTGACAATAATATCAAAACACCAAAATGATTAATAGGTTCCATGATAATTCCTGGTTGCTATATTTGTGGATATGAACAATAAGATGCAACTTATGATTTATTCCACTGTACTCAAATAATTGAAGGAGATAAGATGGCTGGGGAGATAAAGTCGGCTCGAAAGGAAATCAAATCAACTAAAGAAATGAAGCAGATCATGGCTGAGTATTATTATCAGCTGGACCATGCCGCAAAAAGCAGTGAAAAAAAGGTCGCGTGGTGTTCTAGTGTGGGGCCTGCCGAAATTTTGAGGAGCATGGGTTTTTCAGTTTATTTTCCTGAAAATCATTCTGCCATGCTGGGTGTCACGAGGATGGCCACGGACTTGATACCTTATGCCAATGCTATAGGGTATTCACCTGACATTTGTTCATACCTCACGGCAGACATCGGTGCGTATTTGAAGAAGGTCACGCCATTGTCCAGGGCTTATCCTGAAATAAAGAATGTGCCCAAACCGGATGTATTGGTTTTCAACACCAACCAGTGCAGGGATGTACAGGACTGGTTCGGGTGGTTTGCATCGGAGTTCGACGCTCCGATGGTCGGGATTCACACACACAGAGGGATCAATGACGTTACAGACACCTATGTTCAATCCATAGCGCACCAGATGGAAGAGATGATCGAGCCTTTGGAGAAAATATCCGGCAACAAGTTTGACATGAACGAGTTAAAAAGAGTGTTGTCTATGTCGCGGGAGTGCTCTGACCTCTGGAAGAATGTGTTGGACACGGCGGTAGCTGCACCTTCCCCGCTTACTTTCTTTGACAGTACAATTCACATGGGACCGGCAGTGGTATTGAGGGGGACGCAGCAGGCGGTGGATTACTATAAATTATTACTCTCAGAATTGGAAGAAAAAATTCGAGAACAGGAAGGCGCGGTAGATGGCGAACAGTTCAGATTTTTTTGGGAAGGCATGCCTGTCTGGGGCAGATTGCGGGACCATTCCGAATTCTTTGCGGGCAGGAAGGCGTGCATTGTCGCATCCACGTATTGCAACAGCTGGATATTCTCCGATTTTGATGCTTCTGACCCGTTCAAAAGCATGGCAAAAGCATATACCGAATTGTTCATCGTCCGCTCGGATGAGGCAAAGGAGAAATATTTGAAAGAGATGATTGATTTCTTCAAAATTGACGGTGTCATATATCACGATGCAAAAACCTGTCCGAACAACTCCAACAATCGCTACGGCATGCCACAACGGCTTGAAGAAGAGACTGGCATACCCGCTCTCGTCATTAACGGAGATTTGAACGACCTGAGATGTCTTTCTGACGAACAAACAAAGACGAATTTCGAAGCATTCATAGAACAGTTAGAGGTGGATTGAATATGGTGGATGATCATAAATTTGGAGTTGTTGGTGTAGGACCTGTGGGTGGTATCATGGCATCCCACCTTGCGAACGCAGGGCACGAAGTTGTCCTTGTGGATATACTTGAAGATCACTTGGATGAGATAAAAAGGAGTGGTCTCACACTAACTGGCTTTAGAGAGTTGAACGTGAGATTTCCTCAGGAGAACATCTGCTATTCCATCGACGAATTGCAGAATAAAGATGTGAACACGATATTCGTTTCTGTCAAAGCATCCCTTTTGGAGAGGGTCATACCGGAGATTGCCAAGGTTGTGAAACCTGACACAACCTTTATCAGCCTCCAGAACGGCATGGACACCGAGGAGGTCATTGCGGGCGTCTTTGGAAAGGAGAATGTACTGAGGATTGTCGTCAACTATGCCGGAAACCTCATGGACAATGGAAAGATCGGTATGTCATTCTTCAATGCTCCGAATTACATCGGCATGATTGATCCAATGGCAGAAGAAAAGGCCAAAGACCTGGCAGAGGTCATCACTAAAGCGGGCCTGGAGACTGCTTTCACCCCGGAAATCAAGAAATACGAATGGGAGAAGGTCATACTCAACGCTGCCCTGAGTCCTGTCTGTGCTCTCACACGAAGAACAATGAAACAGATGATGGAATTTGGAGAGACCAGGGAACTTGTAGAGGCTTTATTGCGTGAGGGAATTGGGGTTGCCAAGGCGGTTGGCATTCATTATGACTCTGGATTTCTGGAACATTGCATGGATTATCTGGACAACGCAGGACATCACAAGACCTCCATGCATGTGGATGTGGAACGGGGGAGCCAAACAGAGATTGGATTTCTCAACGGCAAGATAGTAGAGTACGGCAAGATTCATGGAATACCAACACCATACAATTCAACTATCGTCTCCCTGATTAGGGGGGTCGAGCTGCCAGAGTATAAAAAATAGGTGGAATCCCATTGCATTACGTAATAATCGGGAACGGTGGTGCCGGGGTGAGTGCACTTCAGGCCATACGGAAGATTGACGAAACATCCGACATCACCATAATCTCGCGTGAGAAATACCCAGCATACTCGCCATGCTCTCTTCCCAACATGCTCTCCGGCGAAGCAGACGAACAGACGATACTTCGTTTCGACAAGAAGTTCTATCATCGCCTTAATGCAAAGTTCATGAAGAACACTGAGGCCATCCGGATATTACCGCGCAAAAAGGAAATCAAGCTTGCGAAAGGGGATAACATCAAATTTGACAAGTTACTCATCGCAGCCGGTGCGAGCCCCCTCATTCCGAAAGAAATAGCTGGGTTGGAATTAAAGGGTGTGCACGTTATGGGCACGCTGGATTCTGCTCTCGACATATTGGCGCATGTGGAACTGGGTGTCAACAAGGTCGTGGTCGTGGGCGGGGGATTCATGGGCATCGAAACAGCAGTGATGTTGAGGAAAAGAGGAATTGAGGTTACCATCGTGGAGTTACTTCCTGATATCCTGTCAAGAATGCTGGACCCAGACATGTCCCGAAAGGTTGCAAATATCCTCAAAGGACACGGCATAAAACTCGTGCTGAACGATGCCGTAAAGAGTATTAACGGCAATAAAACCGTGGAAAGCGTATCTCTCGGAAAGAAGAAACTAAGATGTGACATGGTCGTGATTGCGATAGGTGTTGTGCCGAACACCGGCATCGTACAAGACGCTGGCATTGAAATCAACAAGGGGATAATAGTTGATTCGACAATGCAGACGAACAAGAAAGACATCTACGCCGCCGGCGACATTGTGGAAGTCCGTGAGCAAATCATGGGGCAACAGGGCTCCTTTGCCATCTGGCCGAACGCAATAGAGCAGGGCAGAATTGCAGGCCTGAACATGGCCGGGGCGCCCGCGACATATGCGGGTGCGGAGGTGGTGAATGTGCTGGATATTTTCGAAACGCCGGTAGTGGCTGTAGGCTCCACTTCACAAGTCATCGGCAAGTGCAAGACAATATCGCGTCCCACCCCACACTACCACAAAAAGCTCCTTTTGAAAGACAACAAAATATTGGGACTCCAGTTTATCGGTAGCATTCGAAATACCGGCATCATTTATACACTGATGAAAAGGGGCGAAGATGTGAGTGAATTCGAAGACAGGCTGTTGGATGATAACCTAGTAATCGCGCCTGATACTGTCTCTCCTCAAACAGATAGATAAATCGAGTGGAGTGGGGTTTTATTCTTCGCTCCAAAACCTTTTCTATCTCAATCGCATTGCTTTTGTTAATGGAAGAGCTAGCCATCAAAACCCCAGACCTTGTTGGAAGGGATGTGGAATTATCTAAACTTAAACAATCTCTAGACAATGCCATTTCCAGTAAAGGCTCCACCATCTTCATTTCGGGAGAGGCAGGTATAGGCAAAACCCGCCTGGTATCCGAACTTATTGAGATTGCAGAATCAAAGGGCGTTCAGATAATTCAAGGCTGGTGCCTGGCTGAAAGTCTGGAACCGCTGATGCCAATTAAATCAGCTCTCAGGGAAGCTGGCCTACTCCATCTGATATCGGGGGACCCGCCACCGCTAGTTGTCTCCACCTACCTGATGAACGATGCTGGTTTACTAATTACAAGGTCGGAGAGAGAAGAATTAGAGCTTGACCCGCAGATATTCGCCTCGATGCTGAAGGCCGTAGGCACTTTTGTCCAAGATTCAATGCAGATGATCGACCAGATCGATCGAACTGGTGGCCTGAACATACTGGGATATAAGGAGTATAAAATATTGGTCGAAGAATGCGAGGGTTTGCACCTGATCACTGTAACCAAGGGTAGCTTGAATGAGTTTCTGGTCAACGACATGAAGGAAAAACTGATAGAGGTTCAAGAAGAGTATGGCAATCTTCTGACTGACTGGGATGGAGACCTGGACGAAGTTGAGGGTGTTGAGAACATAGTGTCAAAGTTAGTGACAAGCGGTAAATACGATGGTAGGTTCCTCATTGATGACCCTAAGATTCACCAAGAAAATCTATTCGACAGTGTGCTTCTTGGGCTCCAAAGGCTATCTAGCGATAAACCAAACCTTCTGTTCCTAGATGACTTGCAGTGGGCAGATTCCAGCTCTTTGGCATTGCTTCATTACCTTGCACGGAATACAAAGGAAAACAAGACATTGATACTCGGAACATATAGACCAGAGGACATAATGGAATCCCAGGATGGAAAGATTCACCAGCTTGAAACCGCCATGCAGAACATGAACAGGGAGGACTTGTTAGAGAAAATGATTCTGGAACGCTTAGGCCAGGTCGATACTGAGAAGGTCATGGAGTCCACCCTTGGGAAAGTATCTTTTGAGAAAGGGTTCTTGGACAAGGTTTACAGGGAGACAGAAGGCACTCCTTTCTTCCTACTAGAGATATTAAAACTACTTGTCGAGGATGGAGCTATAGCACGAAGGGAGGACGGCATCTGGAGATTGGTCACAGACATTGATAAATTGGATGTACCGACGAAGGTCTATGATGTTGTTAAGAGACGCTTAGACAGATTAAGGAAAGAGCAGAGGGAGATACTTGAGTGCGCGAGCGTGGTGGGCGAGGAGTTCTCACTTGATGTCCTAGAAAAGACAACAGAGATGCGAAGGCTCACGCTCCTCAAGAACCTGAGCGATATCGAGAAATCCCATAAACTTATCCACTACCTCAAAGACAAATATAGGTTCGACCATGGTAAGATAAGGGAGGTTCTGTACAACGGCATCTCTGAGGAGCTGAGAAGGGAATATCATAGGATAGTTGCTGACACGATAGCGGAACTGAACAAAGAAAATCTAGTTGAAGTGGTGAGCGGGCTAGCACATCACTATTACAAGGCTGGCATTAACGAAAAGGCAGCGAAGTATCTGATAGATGTGGGTGCCCACGCCTGGACAGATTACGGTGCCGACGAGGCGATAAAGGCATATGAGAGAGCGCTAGAGGTCGCAGAGGATTTGTGCGTGAAGATAGATGCCTTACTCGGGCTCTCGAAGATTCACGAGTTCGTTGGCGAGGTTGACATAGCTATTGAGGAGAGCGGACAGGCCAGAGGATATGCTATGGATTGTGGGGACAAGACCTTGGAAGCGAAGGTACTACTCCAAGATGGGAAATTGAAGGAGCTTCGAGGAGACTACGATAGCGCCATGGAGTTGTATGAGAGGAGCCTGCGGATAAAAGAGGAGCTAGAGGACGGGCAAGGCATGGCCAAAACCTACAACAGCATGGGAGTAATTGCTAGAACCAGAGGCGATTATGATGGCGCGTTAGAGCTGTACGAGAAGAGTCTGCGCATATACGAAGAACTGGGGGACAGGCGCAGCATGGCCAAGACCTATGGCAACATGGGAATAATTGCCAGTGACAGAGGAGATTACGATGGCACGCTAGAGCTTTGGGAGAAAAGTCTCCAGATTTACAAGGGTCTGGGTGACAAGCAAGGCTTGGCTAAGACCTATGGCAACATGGGAATAATTGCCGAAATCAGAGGAGATTACGATCGCACGCTGGAGCTATATGAGAAGAGCCTACGGATATTCATGGATCTAGGTGACAAGCGCAGCATGGCTAAAACCTATGGCAACATGGGGACCATTGCTTATGCTAGAGGGGACTACGATGGCGCGTTAGAGATGTACGAGGAGAGCCGGGATATATGCAAAAAAATGGGCGATAAACAACTCATGGCTAGCACCTATAGTAACATCGGCGAGGTGTATATAGGTAAAGACCACCCAGATAAATCCTTGAAGTACTACCAGCAGAGCCTAGTAATTTGTTTGGAAATCGGAGAGAAAAAACTCTCTGTTCATAACTACCGTGGCCTAGCGACAACATATCTGGATTTAGGAGAGGTTGAGAGAGCACTCGAAAACGCAGAAAAAGCTATTGAGACATCAGTTGAAATCGGGGCGAATACGGAAGAGGGCATTAGCCATCGTGTACTTGGGATGGTCTATCGGGAAAAGAAAGATTGGGACAAATCTATTGAAGAGTTCGAGAAAGCCAAATCAATTATCAAAGAGTTTGATAATAAAGAAGAACTGGCACGCCTTTTCTATGAGTATGGCCTCCTCTTCAAAACTAAAGGAGAAACCGCCAAGGCCAAGGAGCACCTTGAAAAGGCCCTCTCGATGTTTGAGGAAATGGGCTCGAAGCACAGGGCCGAGAAGTGCAGGAAGGCACTGGAGGAACTATAGACCAAAGCGTTTTGAGCAGTTGGAGAATAATTAATGACTACTAAAGACCCTGAATTCATAAAACAAATCATCTGCTCCAACTTTGACAAATCTGTGGAATCATATGAACTCTTCGAAAAAAAATACGGTTTTTTCGACAATCTCACCTATGAGCTGGCAACAGTCTGCGGCATCCGAAAAGGGATGTGTGTGTGCGATATAGGGTGCGGTACCGGAGCCTCCACCTTGGCTTTGGCAAAGCTTGTCGGAAAGGAAGGAAAAGTCATTGGTATAGATTTTTCAGAGATGATGTTGGGCGTGGCGGAGGATAAATCAAGTGATGTGCCCAACACTGAATTCGTCTTGTGTGATGCGGAAAAACTTGAAGAGCATATAAATTTCAAAGTTGATGTTATATTATACAACGCCAGTATCTTCCTGATACCTGACCTCGACCGGACCCTTCACGCCGCTTTTGAAGTATTGGATTCCGGCGGAATTGTGGGAATGAACTATCTTATCGGGATGTTCGGTGAGATTGACGGCGGAAACCTATTTATGTCAGCCAACGAAGACGGGCTGGAGTTTGCACCTTACGGACGGAAAATCGTGGACCTCCGGACGCTGCCAGAGACCCTTGGTGAGGTTGGATTCGGGGATATTCGTGGAGGCGATTCATCCATAGAAATGACTAGAGACGAGGTAAAAGATTTTTACAGCATTCCGGCACAGTCCGCCGGTCTTTATCCAAAGACCCCATATGAAGAGCGATTAAAATTGCTGGATGCGCTTCTTGACCACATACGAGATAACGGATTTTCAACTTTGTATCAAGTCTGGGGCTGGCATACGGCGAAAAAATAGTCGGTAAGTCTTATTTTCCGGATATCTCCAGGAACTTTTCCGCCATTTCCTTCCGCCGTTTTTCCAGCTCCTCGGTCTCGTCCAGGTATTCAATTGCGCCGGTAGTACAGAATTTAACGCACATCGGGTCCCCGCCGCACAGGTCGCACTTGATTATCTCGCCGTCGATGGCTGTTATCGCATTATACGGGCAGAGTACGGCGCACAACCTGCAACCAATGCACTTGTCCTCGTCCCTGATGACAACCCCGTCCTCTATGCTGTAAGCGTTTTGATGGCAGTATTTCAAGCATACCGGGTCCTCACATTGATAGCACACAATGGGAAACTCGTATTTGTTGAACTCGTCCCTGATAACGGTAATGGCCGCCTTCTTCGGATTGCACTCACCGAATTTGGTGAGCGAACAGGCGAGAGAGCACTCCCTGCATCCGGTACATTTCTCAGGGTAAACGTACAGATACTTCATTGCAGTGCCTCCAGCTCCCTGACGCGCTCCTTTTTGACCTGGCCGTCTTTGTCCCAACCCCTAATTTTATAGTATCTTGTGAGGAGTTTGTCGAATTCTTTCCTGTCGATATGATGTCCTTTTGCTATCTTCAAGGGCATCGGGTCGTCGAAGTATCGTTTTGGCAGTGTGTCGTCCTTTCGCGTGATTCCTTCTCTGGTGTTAAACATTCTCTCGATGTCGATAACCCTCTTCCCGACAGCTTCGATCTCCTTCTCTTTGAACTGCCAGCCGGATGTGCAATGAATGAGCTTCTTCATCCAGGCATAGTCCACGTAATGCGGGCTGTTGAAACCATGACAAATGAACTTGCATATGCCCAGACAGTCGATGGCAGCGAAGATGTTGTCAGAGAAATATACGGGCTTCTCCTTTGCGATATAGGATGTCGGGTCATTTGTCACGCCCTTGCCGTAAATCCGCTCCCTGACCTCTTTTGGAAGGTTGAAGAATATTTCGAGCGTCGGCCTACTTCGGAGGTGATCTGCGCCTCTCGAGGCGGTGGCTATTCCCAACGCGAACGCTTTCATGTATCTGACATCGTGCGGGTCGCTCTGCGGCAAGCCCTTGACCGCGATGAGGTAATCCTTTGATTTTTCACCAAATCGCTCGACGTTCCTCGTGCTCTCCGCCAGTATGTCTCCGAAACCCTCTCTTCGCGATATTTTATAGAGGAGGCTCTTTGCCAACTCGAAATCGCCGAAGCGGAGTTTCTCGCCGGCCATCTTCTTATCGATAATCCCACGCTCGTACAGCTCAAACACCCACGCGAGAATCGTACCAGAGGAGGATATGTCCAGACCGAGCTCATTGCATATGTTGTTGAGCTCGATGACATGTGCCGTGTCCTCAATTCCGAGGTTCGCACCCAGAAGACCGAGGGCAGTATACTCCGGGCCCTCGCCGCCGAGCTTGTTCCTGTGGCGGCAATGGACGAAGCAGGACGAGCATCCTATCATCTTGTCCACGAAGGTCTCCACGACATCCGCGTTCAATGTATCTGACCAGGCGTTAAGCTGGCTGTTCTTCGTTCTTATTGCGCCGAATGCATTGCTGACCTCGTAGAGAAGCGGAGTTCCGACACTGCCGAGTATCGGAGTGATCTTAGAGCTCATCAAATAATCCTTGAGCTCCTCGACAACCTCGAACATCTTCTCCGGATGAGCTATCTCGATACCTTGTGTTCCCTTGGTCACAACCGCCTTCAAATTTTTCGAGCCCATTACCGCGCCGAGACCGCAGCGGCCGGCAGCGTTTTTCACCCCAGTCCTGACGCATGCGAACCTGACGAGGTTCTCGCCTGCCACACCGCACACCGCGGCCTCCACTTGACCGAGGTCTTTCTTGAAGGCCAGTTGTACATCTGTGGTGTCTAACCCCCAATATTCCTTCGCGCCTTTGATCTCGATCGTGCCATCTGTCACATGCAGATAGCTCGGTTCCTTCGCTTTGCCAAGGATAATGAGTCTGTCAAAGCCGGCATACCGCAGTTCTGCTGCGAAGTAGCCGCCGCAGTTCGCATCTCCGAGTATGCCTGTCTCCGGTGATTTGGCTGAAACGTTGAAGCGGCTGGAATTCGGAACCAAGGTACCTGTCAAAAAGCCGGTCCCGAAAATTAAGACATTTTCAGGTCCGAGCGGGTCGATGTCTGACTTCACCATATCATAAAGATAATGGATGTTAAGTCCCCGTCCCCCTAAAAAGGCTTTTTTCAGATTGTCTGGAGTTTGCGTAATTTTAACCTTTCTTTTGGATAGATCAATGATACCGAGCTTTCTGTTCAACATTTTATCACTTTTTACTCATCCACCACTGATGGGAAAAAAGAATAAGAGCTTATCCCCATTCTTCAGTCCAGTATCCGTTCCATCCAGGGCGGATATCGGCTTGTCGTTCACAAATACGATCACATACTCTGTGACCTCGCCTGTTTCGCCGTATATTTCTTTCCTCAGTTTCGGGTATTTTTCTGTCATATGCTGAAGTAATTCTTCGACACTTCTGCCATCGAAATCTACTTCCAGCTCGCGTTTGCCGACAGCATCCGAGAAAGGCTTGGTCAGTTCTATTGCCAGCTTCATCAAGTTACGCCCCCTGACTGTTTAACGAACGGGTTCTGCATCTTCTCCTCGCCCACTGTGGTGACTGGGCCGTGGCCTGTATAAACTATCGTATCGTCTGGCAGGGTGTAAAGTCGAGTCTTGATGGTGTTTTCTAATATTTCAAAAGAACCTTTGCGAAAGTCTGTCCTTCCGATCGAGCGTTGGAACAGGCAATCTCCTGCAAAGACCATGCCCTCGTGCAGGAAGCTCACGCCGCCCGGCGAATGTCCTGGCGTATGCAATACATCCAAAGCAAGATTTCCAACTGCTATCTTTTCCCCATCCTCGATAAATCTATCCGGATTCGGGGGTTGCTCGATATCAAAACCCCATCTTCGGGCCGAGGCTTGGCCGTCCTCGACAAAGAACAAATCCTTCTTGTGAGCCAAGAAGTTTGCATCGATCTCCCTCTTGAGTTGAGCAACTGCAGCTATGTGGTCGAAATGGCAATGTGTGGCAAGGATGTTATCTATCTTTACTCCGATGTCACTGACTTTCATCAATATCTTTTCTCCCTCTTCACCTGGGTCGATTATCACGCCGCGGCCTGTGCCTTCATCCCATACAATGTAGCAGTTCGTGAAAAGCGGGCCTACGGCCAATCGCTCAACAAGCAACTTAGAAGAGGTCATCCGAACCTCCGTCACCGTTCTTGGGTCTAGTATAAACGACCTTGAACTTTCCGGTTTGACAGGCCAGGCAGGTCTTGCACCCTTCCGCCAGTTCCGGCTCGAAGTCGACCACAATAACATCCAGTCCCATGCTCTCGTACATCTCCACGACCTCGCTCAAACGCGGCTCGTCGAGTATGGAGCGCCGTTGCCAACCCTCCTTCTCCAAAGGGTTTTTCTTAATATCAATGACTTCGGCCATCATATCCTCTTCTCAAGGTTAAGAGTCCTTGAAGGTATGAATCCGTTCTTGTTGAAGAACCTCAGCAACCGGATATTGTCCCAGTCCACGAGGGTCTGGATGTCCTTAACCCCTGCCACCTTGACGTGTCTGATGAACTCCTCGAGCAGAAGTGCGCCTGTGCCCTGATTTGCATAATCCGGGTCTATTCCGATGGTGTCGAGTGATGCCGTGGTCTGGGGAATGCCGAACTCGCCTGTGTAAATGTTGCCCATTATGAAGCCTATAACGAGCCCGTCGTTATCTGCAACCAGTGAAGTTGCAATGCTACCCTTGTTGTCCAGCATCGATGCTACCTTTCTTTCATAATACTCCGCTCTCTTGATCCCCGTCACCTTGGCATCTATGTTTATTATCGCCTGGATGTCACCTTCTTTCATGACGCGAACCATCAATTTTTCTTTGTCAATTTTCATTTCTGTTCCTCCCTAAATCTCTAATATCAAAATAAATCATCAAGGTCATCCTCCTCACCGTCACCTTCCGGCATCTTCCCGAACTGTTGGACGTATTGCTGGATCAACTCGCTTTCGCGCTTCGAATACATCGGGTCCGGCTCGAACCCGAAATACCTTGCCTTCGTCTGCGAACCCAATTTTTCCATCAGGTCAGATTTTATGTCCATCGTGCCCTTGATGACTATTAAGTTTTTGTCCTCATCCAACAGCTGGAACACCCCTTCGATTTCGGGGACCTCTGCTACATTTTCCTCGTTGAGCTCCAGCCACTTGTCCGGCGGAAGGGTCACAGGCAGTATCATGAGGCGCAGGTCGCATCTCAAACAGCGTCCCGCCTCCTGCCTGGCCTGGCTGTCATCATAGCCGAGTTCTACAGCATCAAAGGATTTTTTCCGTTCCCCGGCCGGTCTTTTCGGAACCTCTGCCCGGCTCATTTCGGCAAAGCCCTCTGCCTTGCCGATTCTCGGACTCGGCTCATCCTGTTCCATGAATGATTCATGGATTTCTCCGGTGCCGCCCAGATACTTATCTATCGCCGAAGCTGCGGACATTCCGTCCGCCACTGCCTCCACGACAGATGATGGTCCCCTCGCAACTTCGCCGCCGGCAAAGACGCCGGCAGTGTTGGTCTGCATCTCCTCATTTGTGGGTATCGTACCTTTTTTTGTGTCTATGTCGGTAACGAAGGAAAGGTCCGAGCTTTGACCTATTGCCAGAATCACATTCTCTGTTTCTTTGGTCGTGGTCGTAGTATCGTCAAATTCGGGAGCGAAGTTGCCCCGGCTGTCGAACACTGAGGTACATTTGACCAGCTCGATTCCCGTTACTTTGTCATCGCCGAGGATTCTCTTCGGGCCCCAGGAGGGGTTCATAATTACCCCTTCTTCACCGGCCTCCTCTATCTCCCAATCGTGAGCCGGCATCTCTTCATCACTCTCCAGACAGGCAAGCTGGACCTCGCTGGCACCCAATCGCACAGCAGTTCTCGCGACATCTATGGCGACATTACCACCGCCGATGACAGTCACTCGTCCAGTAATTGAAGTCACTTCCTTCTTTTTCACATGCCTCAGGAAATCAAGGCCCCATTCGACACCGTCCAGTTCGGAGCCGTCTACCGGTATCTTCTTGCTTTGGGTGGCACCAGTGCCGATAAACACCGCCTGGAAGTCTTGCCTCAGGTCGGGTATCGTAATGCCTTCTCCGATCCTGGTGTTTGTTCTTAATTCCACATTGAGCTCGTCCAGAACTTTCAGCTCCTCGTCGAGTACGTCCGGGGGCAAGCGGTAATCAGGAATGGCGTATCTCAACATGCCGCCTATTTTGTCCCCTTCCTCG
The DNA here is from genome assembly GCA_030672365.1 of Methanomassiliicoccales archaeon. Classification (GTDB taxonomy): domain Archaea; phylum Thermoplasmatota; class Thermoplasmata; order SG8-5; family JAGLSY01; genus DAOVGM01. The sequence continues at coordinate 11,025 of DAOVGM010000023.1, read as the reverse complement.
AAAACAGTCACGCCGTGCCCCGATAAGGCCAGATAGTATGCCGCAGATAGTCCTGCAGGGCCGCTTCCTATCACCGCCACTGTTTTTCCGGTAGGTTCATTTACATCCGGCTTCCATGTGTCGTTGACATGCTCTGCGGCAAACCGTTTCAGGGCGCATATGGCCATTGGTTTGTTGAGTTCTCCTCTGCGGCAAGCGTCCTCACATGGATGGAAGCACACCCATCCCAGGATCCTGGGGAACGGTATCTTCTCTTTTATCACCGCCGTAGCCTCTGAATACCTGCCCTCACTGACGTGCCAGATATATCTCGGTATGTCTATGCCTGCCGGACAATTCGCAATGCACGGGACCAGTACATCCTCCCTCTCTCCTCTGGGCAAATCCTTGTCTGTTATCGCTCCTGTGGGGCACACCTCGGCGCAGGCACCGCAAAACCGGCAGTCCGAACCGGCTAAATCCGTACTCTTGGTGGGGCCAACGATGGCCTTGCCGTTCCGGTAGACGAAGCCCAGAGTTTCTATCCCTCTCAAATCACGGCATGCTCGGATACATCTCAAGCAGGAGACGCACAGGTTGTAATCGCGGTTGAAAAGCGCCTCGTCCTCGTGTTTTGGAAGGTCTTTGAACACGTATTTTGTAAGGTCCTCCCTGACACCAACATACTGTGATATTTTCTGTAGCTCGCAGTGCCCCAGCAGGGGACAGCAGCGCTCGTCCTCCGGCACGTTTGTAGAGCATTGCGTTCTTGAACAGCCCTCCTGCTGGGCGCAAAGAAGACAGGCGTGGGGATGGTCTCTCAGTATCTCTGCGAGGTTGTCCCTCCGCTCCTCCTTTACCGCCTCGGTCTCTGTGTTGACCACCATGCCTTCTTTGACGACAGTATCGCAGGACGTGAAAAGCCCGCCGCGTCCGTCTATCTCAACGAGACATAAACGACAGCCTGAAAAACCGTCCTCCGGCCCGGAACCGTCATTGTGAAACTCGCCGTCCTCCCTGTACACCGCCTCGACGGGCTCAAGACCGTGGGAGCTTCCGAGACTCGGATGATAGCACAGCCTCGGAATGTAAATTTCGCTGGCCTGGGCTGCCTCCAGTATCGTCATACCCTCTTCGGCCTTGATGACTTCACCGTTGATTCTCAATGTGATGCTCATGCTATCCCTCTCGATAATCGGGAAATTAAGAGTGATCTGAAGTTTACCAGGAATGTGATATTGCACCTGGCTTGCAGGCTGCCACACAGGGGAGCTGGGGCCTGTCGGTCGTCGGTTTGCAGGGAGCGCAAGTGTACTTTATCTTCTTTCTCTCCGCCTCGGTGACAAAAGCCACTTCATCATCGGACAGCGGGTCGTTCTCATCCGGCCCCACGCCAAGCACCCCATATGGACAGGCAGTCACACAGTCTCTGCAACCGTTGCACTTGTCGGTGTCGATCGTTATGAAGTATTCCCCGGAGCCGTCCTTGTATCCGTAGTTTGCTATCATGTTTTCATCTCCCTACTTCCCCTTCTCTTTCAGTGCTTTTGCAAACAGGGCCGCACCCAGGGCGCCGGCGATTTGAGTATCGTATTCAGTCTCCAATATCGTTGTCCCTACCTCTTTCTGCAGCCTGGTAATAACGCCCTTGTTCTTGGCTATCCCGCCGGTTATTGCAAAGTCCTTCTCGACGCCAATTCTCTCCAGGAGGGTCATTATCCTGTGGGCCATCGCCGAGCAGTAAGCAGCCAGTACCTTGTTCGTCGGCCAACCTTCCCTGAGAAGGCCGGTGGCTTCTGTCTTTGCATAGACCACACACGTGCTGCTTACCGGTGGAGGCTCCTCGTCTATATCAAGAGAAAGTTCCCCTATATCATTGATCGACACGCCAAGGAGGTCTGCAAAAACCTCCATGCCCCGACCAGTGCCAGCTGCGCATTTGTCGTTCATGAGGAAGTTAGTCACCTTGCCCTTTTCATCGCAGTGTATGGCCTTGCAGTCCTGACCGCCCATGTCCAGGATTGTCCTTACAGTTGGGCCGTACATGTGGTTGCCCCCTCTGGCATGGCACGCGATCTCGGTGATGGCGCGTTGGCTGAAGGGCACATTGACCCGCCCGTATCCCGTGCCGACAGTATAAGCTATATCGTCCAGCGTAAGACCTGTGTCTTCCATTGCCCAGTTTATTGCATTCATTGCCGAATCCGGGCTGTTCGAACCGGTTCTCATGTTGGAATAGGCATAGAGCTCGCCATCTGCCAATATGACCGCCTGCGAACTTACCGAGCCCACGTCCACACCCGAGGTGATCAATTTTCCCTTCCAATCTATATCTGGATTGGTCCATCTCGATTCTGTCCATCTCCATAACTCTTGTTTTTCCGTCATGTCATGCACCTCCTTTCCAGCCGGCCGCGGCCAATGCCGCGCCCAGGGCTCCGACGAACTCCGGCTCTTCTGGTACAACGACTTCAAGTTCAAGGTCAGCATTGAGAGAGCTCACAAAACCGACGTTCTTTGCCACACCGCCTATGAGGACCACATCTTTCTTGAAGCCTATCTTCCTGACCATCGAAGTTATCCTGCTGGCCATTGCGTCGTGAACTGCTTTTGCCATGTTTTCCTTCGGAACGTTGTTGTGTACCATCGTCACGACCTCAGATTCCGCAAATACAGTGCACTGAGCGTTCATCGGGACGTCCTCCGTCGCCTTCAAAGACAGGGCGCCCAGCTCTTCAAGTGGCACTTCCAATGCTCGGGACATTGCCTCTGTGAAAGCTCCTGCACCGGCCGCGCATTTCTCATTGACCTCAAAGTCCAGTATCTTACCGGTCTCGTCACATCTCATTCCCCTGCCCTCTTCCGCGCCGACATCTATGACGCATCTGACAGGCGGATGAAGAAATGCCGCTCCGAGCGAATCACAGCCCACCACGGATTTAGTCTCGTCGTAGAAGGGGGCCTGTTTCTCACCAGCACCAGTCGAGACTGTTTTGGATATGTCGTCCCTCGTAATGCCGGCTTCGCTCAGGGCCTTGTCGATCGCCTCGTTGGCCATTTTTTCCACCTCAAAGCCTGCCACCACGATGGATTTTCCAATGATTTCGTTGTCTTTCAGTATCACGACTTTTATGGTCTTCGCTCCCATGTCTATTCCCATTGTGATCATCTTCATTCCTCCATTATTTTGCTCCAAGTGTTTCCATGAACGCGTCTATCTTGGCCTTTGTCCTGGCCTCGTCGAATTCCCTCTCATCCGCATTATTTCCTTCGAATGCCATTACCGGAAAGCCTGCATCGAGAAGTGCCAGTCTGTTTTCCGCAATTCCGATGCTCAAGCCCTCGCAACCTCTGTTGTAATGGAGCATCGCGCCATCGAGCTTCCACTCCCTGGCTATCCTGACCATCATGTCGCTCTTGATATGACAGGAATAGAAATGCTGCCATTCCGGCTTGTTCAATTCGTATTTCACATACTCGTAGAGAGCCTGGTCTCTGCCGGAGAACTCCACGTCCGGAATAGGCATCGGACCCCAGGTGCCGTCCTCTTTTATTTCCCATTGGCCGATGAGCCCGAAGGTGTATAGAGAACCGACGGAAACGCAACCGAACTTCTCGAGATATCTGAACACCTTGAGGAAACTCCACGGCGGTTGTGTGTCCGACATCACCCTGAAACGCTCGGTCGGGACTGCGGCGATGCCTCTTCTGACCCTGTCCTGTACTTCCGGAAGAAGGTCTTTTTCATAAAAATCAGCCACCTGTTGCCCTGCCTTTTGAAGAGTGCCGAACACATAGAGCGAGTAGATGGATTTTTCATCCAGTGGTGCTGGAATGGCTTTGTTCAGCTCGCAGATCTCGGCCCACTTCGATGTTGAAACAAAGTGATTCCTTATGGCCTTGTACATAAGTTCATCATCAAAGTCTCGGCCAGTGGTCTTCTCCAGAAATGTGATGCCTTCCTTTAGCTGCTCAACAACGAACTTAATTTTTCTATCATTGATCTCGTGAGCTGGCCCTACAGCGTTGTCCACTGTGTATGTTGGTATCCCACCTTCGAGTTCTGACACAACCTGGTACCACTTGGCATGCGAGCAGCATATGTGGTCCTGCCAGAGGAAATCGGGTTTCGGGAACGGCAGGGGTTCGGCACCTGCAAATCTGGGCATGAATTCTCCGTCCTTGTATCCGAATGCGAACTTGTCCGTAAGTATCGAGCCCCAGTAGTTGCGCATGTAGGAACACAAGTCTCTGGGGTAGCCCTTTACTTCGGTTGCCTCCATGCATTCCAATGAGAGTTCCTTGTCGAACGCGATTGATGCGCCGTATGGCTCACTGGTTATCGGATATACATCATCCCCAAGGCCTGCTGGGATCGCATCGAAGGTCCAGGCCCCGCCAGCCCACCTGAGCCCGCCTTTGTCATGGGCCTCTGCGTAATCTTGGTAATACTTCATTCTGATATCTTTTGCCTTGTTCCAGCACTTTAATGATTCTGTCGGGTATTTCACTTCTGCTTCTACCATATCATACACCTCCTCAGAACAAATCCTCATCTCCGATCATTTCCAAGAATGCCTCCACCCTTATCTTGAACTGGCCGATTGGTACTGTCACATCGAACTCGAGGAACAGGGTGGGCACACCGTTCTCCTCGAGGGCCTTCTTTATGGCCACAAAGTCCAGCTCGTGCGGGTCGCAGAACTTCTGCTGCATGATTATCGCACCCGCAACATCCCATTCCTTCGCGAGGGTCAGCACGTGCGGTATGCGTTTGCGCTCTTCCCAGTCCTTGGACGGGCAGGGCGGCCTGTCTATGTATCTCTTAGAAATAGCCATCAATCGGTCCTCTTCGGGTATCACCTGGTTCCAGAAATAACGGCTTCCTGTGCAGTGATCGTCTATCACGAACAAGCCACCGCAGTTTTCCACCATGTTGAGGAACTGGAGGTCGTCGTCCTCAGAACCTACAATCATCAGCCTTGTTCCGGATAGGGTGTCTGTCCTTGACGGGAGTTTGGCCAGCAGTTCTTCCAGTGCCTTGTTGTGCTCTGCCTTGTCCACCATCTGCTGGGCCATGGTGATCTCCATGGCCTCCTCACCGGATATCGGCGGGTTGGGCTCCTTGCGAAGGTCGTACAACTTCCTCATCAGTTCCCTGTTCTTGTTGTAGACTGCAATGGCGTTGTCGAGCGCTTCCTCCGTTATTTCCTTGCCTGTCAATTCCTCGATCTCTTTCTTGAGGTCTTCCATCTCGCCTCTCAGGAACTCCGGGGCATCCTTGCTCTGGATCTTGTGGGGCATTATGAAGAACTTGCTGTATTCCACACCAACATGCTTCTCCCAGCTCCAGAACGTCTGTCTTATGTGCAGACAGGACTGTGCGATCATTATTCCGTCGAGATAGTCGTACCTGCCTTTCAGCCCCTGGGCCAGGCAATCGCGGCAGAACGGACAGAACATAGCAAAGATGTGAGGCTCGGTAACGTCCTGGGGCTCATGGCTGCCCAGTATCCTCACCGGCAATATCCCTGCTGCATAGAGTATCTCCTCCGGCACATATGTGCAGAAGTAACCCATCACTTTACCTCCGGTGCGCTCCTGCCAATCCTTGGCGTATTCGTGCCTGTTCTTTTCCCATTCCTTGAATTGTTCAATCATTTCTATCCCTCTCTTTACTAATGCTCATAAGTCAATCAGACTCAAATTTAAGATTGATGAAACTGCTCTTGTCGAAACCGATCGATTTGAAGAAGGCGATGATGTCACCGATGTCCCACCCCACGGAGGTGTATATCTCGCCTATGCCCTCTGATTTGAAATAGGCGATCAAGTCCTTTGCAAGGGTCTTGCCGATTCCCTCCCCCATGTGAGCTGGGTCGACCTCTATCAATTCTATCCAGCCGCTGCGTTCCACACCGAAACTCCACTCCTTGACCCTGCCGATTATGAATCCCACGACCTCACCGTCCAGCTCCCCGACGAGGCAGGTTTTTGGATTGCTGGCAATTGAGGCCTTGAACAATTCTTCGATATTGTAGGATGTGTCCTGGGTCAATCCTTTCCGCAAGACCTTCCTGTGAATTTCGGCTGCCTGGTCTATGTCTTTCTCCACCATCGAACGTACTGAAATTTGTGTCATAAATCCCTCACTCCACCCTTATTATCTTGACCTTCTTGCCTATCCAATCAGGTGGAAGGTATATCCTGCCGCTGTTGCCAGACTTTTTCACGTGCTTCTCGATCATCTCCTGACCGTAAACCTCAAATTTAGAAGGTGTGTCTTCCATCAAAGGCCTCCCAACTACAATGTAGCTACAAAACCGATATAATGAAACTGTATTATAACTTTTTCCTTTGTTCTCTGTAAACTACCAGGCCATAAACAGACGAGCCACAGCTCGTCTTAACGCAAACCACTACGTGTTTTGCGAAACGACTTGGCGTTGTGAACCTGGCCTGGAAGTTCACATTTAAACAGCCATATGCTCAAATTCCCGAAGCCAGTATCTTGGCTTCGTGTTTATGTGACTACTTATCGATGAGCATACGGCGGATTCCCTTCTTTACCAAGATACTGGTCGATCCATCCCAAGCCTAAAGAGCTTGGGCGTTCTCGACCATCAACTGTAAAAATAAAAACTAAATATATGGGGGGTTGTATACACCAACGATTAAAGGTGAAACCAATGGAACTCAAAGGAAAGTGTGCGATAGTCACTGGCGGGACCCGAGGAATCGGACGGGCTGTAGCTTTAATGTTAGCCAGGGAGGGCTGCAATGTCGCTATCAATTACAGGAAAAGCGACAAGGAGGCAAAAGAGATCGTCGAGGAGATCAAAAAGATGGGGAGAGATGCCCTGGCGGTAAAGGCAGATGTCAGCAGTTACGAAGATGCCCAGAAGATGTTCGAAAAGGTGTTGGAGACGTTCGGGCATCTGGATATCCTGGTAAACAATGCCGGGATAAACTGGGACGGTGTCATATGGAAGATGTCGGAGGAGCAGTTCGATACTGTGATCGCCACAAACCTCAAAGGTTGTTTTATCTACAACAAACTGGCAGCAGGCCATTTCAAGGACCGAAGGTATGGTAAGATCGTGAACATTTCATCGATCAACGGCCTCAGAGGAAAGTTCGGCCAGACAAATTATTCTGCATCCAAAGGCGGGGAAATCGCTCTGACCAAGTCTTTGGCCAAGGAGCTCGGCAAGTTCAATGTAAATGTCAATTGCATTTGTCCTGGTATGGTCATGACAGAGATGGCTCAAAAGATACCCCAGCAATTCCTGGACACGGCTACCGACGAAACAGTTCTGGGTCGACTGGCTGAATCGGATGACGTCGCAAATGTCGTAGTATTCTTATGCTCTGAGAAATCAAGACACATAACCGGGGAAGTCATCAAAGTCGATGGCGGCCAGTATATTTGAGGTGATGATGTGAGGGTTGGTGTTGTAGGTGTAGGACATGGCAAGTTCGGGAGGAGGAGCGACGCTACCGTCCAGGAGCTGGCATTCGAGGCTTACAGGGAAGTTTTGGATGACGTGAACAACCTGGACAGGAATGACATCGATGCCGTTATCGTGGGCTCGTCACCCGAGTATCATAAACAACGTTCGCTACCGGGCATGATCACAGAGTACCTCGGCCTGAATGACAAACCGACCTGGCTCACCGAGGCCGCCTGCGCGTCATCCTCAGCTGCTTTGAGAAGCGCATACATGGCAATAAAGTCGGGCCTGCATGATACGGTTCTTGTTCTGGGAGTGCAGAAGATGACCGAGCTCACCACCGCGGAGATACAGGGATTGATGGGGCGGGTGGGTGACGTCCAGTGGGAATCGATTTTTGGAATCACGTTCCCGGCGTACTATGCGATGTACGCCAACAAGCACATGGAAACCTACGGGACCACGAGCGAGCAGCTGGCCAAGACCGCGGTTAAAAGTCATCACTATGCCGCGAAGAACCCCTACGCTCTTTTCCAGAAGGAGATCACACTGGAGAAGGCGCTTGCATCCGATTATGTGGCTTATCCGCTTAGAGTATACGATTGCTGCGCCAATGCGGACGGTGCGTGTGCGTTAATTGTCACGAGCGATGAGCTGGCCAAGAAATATAACGATACCCCCGTATGGCTTGAAGGCTTGGGCTGTGCCAGCGCCCCGATATCAGTTCTGCGCAGACCGGACATGACCTCAATACCCAGCGCTGTGGCTGCCGCCAAGCAAGCGTACGCGATGGCGGGAGTCGGGCCGGATGATATCAAGGTCACGGATGTCCATGATTGCTTTACCATCGCAGAAATTATCGCATTGGAGGATATCGGCTTTGTGGAGAAGGGCGGAGGCGGCAAGTTCGAGGAAGATGGGCAGGCATATATCGGAGGCAAACACCCGGTAAATGTCGATGGCGGATTGAAGGCAAAAGGCCACCCTGTCGGAGCGACCGGCGCATCTCAAACAGTCGAGATCGTGAAGCAGTTGAGGGAAGAATGCGGAGAAAGACAGGTGGATGGCGCTGACATCGGGATGACGCACAATGTCGGTGGAATCGGCCAGTACTGCTTTGTGCACATTTACAAGAGGTCATAAAGGAGGTAAAAATATGCCGTTCAAGTATTTTGGAAAAGTCAATTACACGCCGTATACGAAAGTCTCGGAATTCGCAGATGAACTGCATAAGGGGAAGCTGGTTGGCAGTAAGTGCAAGAGCTGCGGCGAGGAGACATTCCCGCCAAGGGCTGACTGCATAAAATGCCTCAGCGGAGACTTCGAATACATCGATGCGAAACCCACCGGCACACTCGTGACATTTACAACTGTAAACTCTCCCCCGGCAGGCTTCGAAGACATCGCGCCGTACACGTTGGGGCTCATCGACCTCGACAGCGGCGGAAGACTTATCTCGTGGTTTGAAAACACAGAGCCAGAAGTCATAAAAATAGGAATGAGAGTAAAGGTCGTGCCAAAGATATTCGAGGAAATAGAGGAAATCAAGCTTTATTATGCGCTTGAGAAATTGTGAAAAAGGCAAGGCAGGCAATGCACCGATGAGTGTAATCAGAAACAATCACGGAAAGGCGAATTCGGATTAAAAATTACGAACGCAGAACATTTATTAGGATTGAAAATATATGCGATACTATGGAGTTCAAGACAAAGCAGTTTTCACGTTTGATTTTCATGCTAACCCCCATTATAATACTGATTTCCTTCGGACATATTTTACTTCCAACGCATGAAGCAGGAATGTACATCAATGGTCTTACAATAGTTGGATTGAGTGCAATTTGTGCACTCGTTATAATCGCACGCAAAAATAATAAAGATGAGGCTTTCAGGTCTATTGCAAACTCTTTTTTTATCTTTGCTGGCTTACTACTCTTAGCAGAAATTCTCTGGGTAATAATGTCTTACACAGGTCTCGTGCTCTCATTATTCTACCTCTCGCTTATCCTTGGGCTCGTCTGCTACATGCCCCTCATATACACATGCTGGAAAACACTTTTTTCTTATGCTGAATATGCAAATGTCAGGCTACTCATACTTATCACACTTTTTATGTTCAGTATTTCCCTCGCCCTTCTGATACCGATAGGAAATGCCGTCGGTAACTCACTAGTGCTTCCTTCCATGTATTTGAAGTTCATTGCCATCGCATACCCTTACCTCGACATGGTCCTGCTGTTGGTGTTGTTCTTACTCCTTCATGTTTACCGCAAGGGCAAGCTGGCCTTTTACTGGGCTTATCTGACTGTGGGCATATTGCTGTTCACAGTAGGAGACCTGATAAATGCGGTCATCACCGCATACGACATTTCAACGCTCGAAAACATACCAGGAAGCATGTTCGTGATGGCATATTTCTACCTGGCTATAGGGTTTTCCACTGTTGTCTATTTCACCAAAAGAAGAAAGATTATGGAACCAGAAAGACTTTACGATGTTCGTCAGGTATTTATGATTTACGAATCGGGTCTTTTGATATCTCATGTTGGGAAGGACAAAGGTGTGATTGACAAAACAATCCTTAGTGGAATGCTCTCTGCAGTACAGATTTTCATCAAAGATTCTTTCCGCACAGAGAGCGATAAAACAGAAACACTCAAGCGGCTTCAATATGGTGAGCTTGAGATTCATATAGAGCATGGAAAGTATATTTTTCTGGCTGTCGTGCTTGAAGGAAAGGGTACCGAAAGACTCCATGTCAGAATGCAGGATGCGATTACTAATATCGAAACAAATTACAAAGATGAATTACGCGATTGGGATGGGGATTTAGATCTGTTTAGTAATATGCCAGAGCACCTTCGTGAGCTATTCCTCTGATTTGTCATAAAATCCGATTTAAAGAAGAAAATAACTCAGGCCTGATTTATCACCTATTCTATTTCGTTCACTCCTCTGGTGACTGTGGGGGCGGCTCTGATGTCGTTTCTTCGGTCTTTGGAGGCTATTCTTTTCCTTCTTGGGATTTTTCCGCCTCCTCGGGTCTTTTCTCTTTGTCCTCTCCACCTTCGGAAATCGCTCCCTTTCTCCTAATAAGTAGTGCAACCGCTATCACACTGACCATTATCACCACTATGACCCAATACGGAAACATCGCCTTCTCTTCCCCTCCCACAATGGGCCCCCCCTCCAAATAGGTTGTGAGCTTGTGCGTACTGTGAGCATACTCGATATGAACGATGAAATGTGTCTCGTTCTGAGTCAAAACGAAATTTAACGAACTCCCGTCCAGATGAACCTCCAAGTTCGACATAGAAGACATCAACGACTTAGGAACGACAACCTCGCAAGCACCGATAGTTCCGTTGGGACCGCTAACACTCAATGTAATCGCCATCGTGTCCTTGTCAAAGGTCACTCCCAACACAGAGGAGTTGGTCTTGACGTCTATGGTGTAGTTGGCCCAATAGATGCGCATTCCGATCCAGCCATCCGGCAGGTCCATCTCCACGCCGATCTCTATAATCACCCCCTCGTTTTCGGTGTCATTGACCATCGGCTCGATGACATAGACTATGGCGTTTCCCACGAG
>DAOVGM010000025.1 GCA_030672365.1 Methanomassiliicoccales archaeon | reverse complement strand
ACATCGATTGTCAGACCCCTTTCGCGCTCTTCCTTCAGGCCGTCCATGACCCAAGCGAACTCGAAGCTAGCCTTCCCTTTCCCCTCTGCCTCTTTCCTATACTTGTCGATAACGTGCTGCTCGATCGTGTCTGTGTCCAAGAGCAATCTGCCTACCAGTGTAGACTTTCCATGATCGACGTGTCCTATGAAGACAATGTTCATATGTGGTTTGTCTGCCATTTTATTTCCTCCATACGGGTTTGGTTTCCTTCCCTATATCTAATTCATATATATTTCTTTGTATTTTAACTAAGCTGCGTAATAGTGCTCGTCATAAGGCTCTGGCTTGAGTCCTTTTCGCGTTCTGATTTGTCCGACTACTTCGGCCTGCAATTCCCTCGGTATCCTCTCGAAACCGCTGTTCTCCGTCGACCAAAGTGCACGACCGCCTGTCGCACTTCTGATGTCGTTCGAGAATCCGAACATCTCTGCCACTGGCGCCTTCGCTTTTATCATCGTCATGTCGCCGTCCTGCTCCATGTCCTCGATAATGCTGCGTCTCTGCTGCATTTCACGGGTGGCGCTCCCCATCACATCCTGCGGCACGTTAATGAACACCTTCTGCTTCGGTTCGAGAAGAACTCTCTGGGCCTGGCACATGGCACCGTAGATGGCCTGGCGCACGGCCGGAATAACCTGCGCCGGCCCTCTGTGAATGCTGTCCTCGTGGAGTTTGGCGTCGACGAGTCTGACCTTCACGCCCATGACCTTCTCGTTGGCCAGTGGTCCCTTGACCATCACCTCCAGAAATGCCTCTTTACACAATTCCATGGTCTCATGAAGGTACTGGATACCTTTTGTGGTGTCCACAAACATGTTCGGACCGGAGAATATGACGACTTTCTTGGCCTCCTCTTTCGACATTCCAAAGTCTTGAAGCTGCTTGGCCAGCGCTTTGGAGTCCTTGATCTTTCCCTCGGATTGAATAGTCCCCTGCAGAATGCTGTTGACGATTTCTTCCTCCAGCGGCTGGACTTCTATGTAAAAGCGGTTGTGCTTGTTCGGGGATTTGCCCTCAAACGGACCTGCTGGCCTTTCGATGGATTCCCTGTAAACGACAATCGGCTGAGATGCCTGTATCTCGACCCCGTACTCGTTGACAATCCTGTATTCGGTGATTTCGAGGTGAAGCTCTCCCATGCCGGACATCAGGTGCTCGCCGGTTTCCTGGTTAATTTCTACGTGAATCGACGGGTCGGCCTTTGCCACTGACCTCAGGACTTCGACAAGTTTCGGAAGGTCTTTCATGTGCTTTGCCTCGATGGCTACCGTAACCACTGGCTCCGAGTAGTGGGTTATTTTCTCGAAGGCCTCCATTTCCGCGTCGTCGGAGACTGTCGAACCCGCAATCGCATCTTTCAGGCCGTTGACTGCCACTATGTTGCCCGCGCCGATCTGCTCCACAGGTATTCTGTCCGAACCGACACAGAGTGCTACCTGCTGGACCCTGTTCTTTCCGGGCATGCCGATGACGTGAAGCTCCTGGCCTCGTTGAATCGAGCCGCTGAAAAGCCTGCCGATTGCGACCTCGCCTGCATGCGTGTCTATGATGATTTTCGTAATCATCAGGGCGACTGGGCCTTTCTCGCTGCAGCCTATCATGCTCTTGCCTAATTTCGAGTCCAAATCACCGTGCCAGATGTTCGGGATTCGAATCTTCTGGGCGACGATTGGGTTGGGCAAGTGCTCGATTACCATATCGAGCAGAATCTTGTGAATCGGCGCTTTCTTGGCCAGGGTTTTCTGGTCGTCGTTTTTGCAGTATTCGTAAGCGTCCTTGAAGCCCATCTGGCTATCCGCCATGAATGGAACGGAAATCGCCCAGTTATGATATGCAGAGCCGAAGGCCACGCTGCCGTCCTCAACTTTGATTCCCCAGTCTTTTTTGAACTCTGGTGGAACCATGCTACTTATCAGTTCATTGACGCCATTGATGATTTTGATGAAGCGCTCCTGCATCTGCTCGGGGGTCACTTCCAATTCATTGATAAGACGGTCCACCTTGTTGATGAAAAGTAGGGGACGAACCCTCTCTTTCAGGGACTGGCGAATGACGGTTTCGGTCTGGGGCATTATTCCTTCAACAGCGCACACGAGAACAATAGAGCCGTCGACAGCTCTCATGGCTCTCGTAACGTCGCCACCGAAGTCCACGTGACCTGGCGTGTCAATCAGGTTGATGAGATACTCGCCGCCCTTATATTCGTGAACCATTGATGCGTTCGCGGCGTTGATTGTAATTCCCCGGGCCTGCTCTTGCTCGTCGTAATCCAACAGGAGTTGTTTGCCTGCCAGCTCCTCGGACATCATACCCGCGCCTGCGATGAGATTGTCGCTCAGCGTTGTCTTTCCGTGGTCGATGTGGGCCGCGATTCCTATGTTGCGTATCGCTTTATGTTTATTCATCAGGGCCTGCGCTTTTTTGATGTTGTCTTCTTTTCGTCCCATAAAAATTCCTCATTATATCTATCGTGCAGAAGCTGCGATTCTTTCCATTTCTTCTTTCTTAGAAACTGCGAAACTGTTCATGTCGCTCTTCGATGCCAGTATTATCTCGTTTGCCAGACAGGTCTTGATGCTTTTGGCACTTTTGTAGGATGACGAAACAGCCCCGTGCGTGATATTCCTGAATGCGATGTCGAGCCTTCTCGAAGAGCTGGTGTCCACGGCTTTTGGAACCGATATTCCACCGTATCTCAGACGAGTGATTTCCTCTCGCGGCGCAGAGTTCTCAAGTGCTTCCACGAGGACCTGGACAGGATGCTTCTTCGCCCTCTTCTCGATGATTTCGAAGGCGTCTTTGACAACATTATAGGCTTTCGTTTTCTTACCCGTGTAATTCTCGGTCCTCATCATGTTGTTGACCAGTCTCTCGATGATGTGCATCTTGCTCTTTCCGAATGAGCGGTTTGCATGTCTCGCTCCTGTGTGAGCAACGATTATTGGCTCTAAATTGAGATAACGCTCCAGGCCGGGGTCTTTCACCACCACTTCCGCCATGTTGTACTTTCCGAAAAGCAATATCTTATCCGGCGGAAGACCGACTGCCTTCTTCGGGCCCTTCGGTTTTGTTTCTTTCTTCTCCGGAGCCTCCTCGGCGGCCGGTTGCTCGGCATCTGGAGTTTCTTCCTTGGGCGGCTTTTTCTCCGGTGCTGGCTCTTCGGTCTTGGGCTCCTCTGCCGGTTCCTTTTCCTTCGGTTTTTCGGCGGGCTCATCTTCTATCGGCTCGGGTTCTGGTTCCGGCTTGGGCTCTTCTTTCGGTTCTTCGACTGGTTGTTCTTCTATAGGTTCTGGTGCTTCTTCGACCTTCGACTCTTCGACAGGTTCTTCGATTGCCTCTTCAACATTTTCTTCTTTTACTTCCTCAACAGGCTTGTCGTCTGCCATAAAATCACCTTACTGGTTTCTCCTTTCTGCCGCGCACCATCTCGTCCAGCGAGACGTTATTCACCTGAATGACCTTGAACCTGACGCCGGGGATGTCGCCGTAAGAACGGCCCATCCTGCCCCCGATTCCCTCGATGAGAACCTCGTCGTGCTCGTCAATAAAATTAATTGCGCCGTCGCCGACTGCGAAAGCGGTAACTTGCCTACCGTTTTTGATAAGCTGGATTTTAACACATTTGCGTATAGCCGAGTTGGGCTGCTTTGCCTCGATTCCGACCTTTTCCAGAACTATGCCGCGAGCCTGTGCCGAGCCCTCCAGTGGGTCGGCTTTTTCCTTCAGCCTCTCGACTCTCTTGCGATAATTCCTGTCACTCCAGCGGAATTTCTGGCGGTCGTTTTTGAGTTTTCTAGCTGTGTATAATCCTCTTGCCAATTTGAACACCTTTATCTTTTACATTTAGGTATTGGGAAGTGTGGGGACAAAGAACTGGTTATATATATTGTTAACTGCTTGTTAGTTTATATAGGAAAGACTGGCCAAAATTAAAATAATAGCTTATGGATTAAGTCACGGTTAAAATATGGCTTGCAAACTTGGAACGGTACCTGCGAAACACGGACGGTGCGATTCTTGGGTTGGCTCGAAGGGCATGACCTCTCAGCCGACATTGGGCGACATCTGTGATTATTGTACCCATAACGAATGAAGTCTGGCTGTGGTTGAATGGAAAGGCCGGAAATAAGCCTGATGAAATATGAGGACATAGACACTGTAAGGGAAATGCAGGCAGTTGTCTGGCAGGATTATTTTTTGAAAGAAAAAATGAGAGAAGTTCCTTTGATGTTGAGGAGTCGTCAGAACCTGAAATATTACATGGAGAAGGAGCCAGACGGTTTTTTTCTGGCTCGAGTCGGGGGCGATATCGTTGGTTCGATAATCTGTCATCGATGGGGTAGAATCGGGTGGTTCGGGCCGTTCGAAGTACGCCCCGAATATCAAAATAAGGGTATCGGAAAGATGCTGACCATGCGGACAACTGAATACCTGAAAGCTGCGGGGTGCACCACCATTGGCCTGGAAACGATGACCACCAGTAGCCGGAACGTCGCCTTCTATTCCAAGCTGGGTTTCGAGCCGAAACAGTTGAGCTACGTGCTCTACAAGGACCTGACAAATCTCCGTGCCCAAGAATTTGATTTGCCATGCCGGAGCATTGAGCCGAACTCTGATCTGGCTGGGTTGAAGGAACGGTGGAATGACATCGTTCCGGGGCTTGATTATTCATGTGAGTTGGAAAGCACTATCAAGCATGGACTGGGCGAGGCCATAATAGTTAATGAACCGGATTGGAAGGCACACCTTCTTTTCCACGCCTACGACCTCATCGAGGGGAGCAACACCGCAATCGTCAAGCTCCTGGTTTCGGACATCGGGCCGGAGATGAAACATCTGGCCCTCTTCGATTGGTGTGAGAACCGCGCCGTGGAGCTTGGAAAAATCGGAATGTTCATCCGATTCTACTCCGGCTCCAGGGTCGAGCTGAAATCCTTGCTCGACCGCGGCTACAGGCTAACGGGCACCCTCATCCGCATGCAGTTGACTGGACCGGACGAAAATAGTAAACTCGCCCACGTTTCCTCTTGGTCAGGATAACTTTTCGCTTTGGAGTCCTTCCGCTCCGAGCCCTATTTCTTCTTTTTAGGACCGAGCTGCGCTGGCTCTTGTTTATAATATCATGATTGAACTTCGTCAATCATAAGAAGGACGGCAGGCTTCGTCAGCCATCTAAGAAGGATAACAAGAAAAACTCGCCAGAGCCTGCTCGCTCGGTCGATTTTCTTCCGCTCCGAGCAGGGCAAAGGGGGACAGTTTGAGCATGCCCCGCCTGTGAGGGCGGGGGTGTCAAATATAACCTGGAGCGCGGGTGGGAAAAAAACACCCAACAGCTGGTGCGGGCATAAACTCACACGCTGGCGGGGGAGGGAAATGTCCGCTGAAATTACACCACCGATACCTCCAAATATGCGCATTATATACCCGTTCTGATGGTCGATGATATTGGTTTTACCGAGATTTCTGAAGTTTATCGAAACGAGAGACGAAGTAAGACTCTGACTCACATCAAAGGCGATTTTTTCGGGCGCGCGAGCCAGTATTTGGCCCGGTTGAAGGAAGAGTATTCCGACGAGAACACGAACGGAAGCGTTTCCAGCGCCAAGGCCATGATGCTGCAGGATGAGATCAAGAAGGTTCAAAAGAGGCTTGACCAGACTTACTGCCACAGGGAAAGAAAAATCTCACTAGCCGCCCTTGCCGGCGTCTCCGGCAGCGAGATGCCGAAGTACTTGACAGAAAACGAGAAAAAGTTGTATTCTTCTCTTGTTGACATCCTCAGGCATTTCCGCGGCGGCGGTACTGATGATATCGCGGAAAAAATCGCGGCCAGCGTGCCTGTTGAAGAAAGGGCGCCCGGTTCCGAGGTTGCTGAAGAAGAAATTTCGGAGCCAGAACGCGAGGAGGTGCCGATTGCGACCGTCCAGATACTAGAGGACATTCCTTCTTTCACCGGCACGAACCGTGTCTATAACCTCAAAAAGCAGGATGTGGTAACACTGCCCATCAACTTTGCCGACGTGCTGATTGCTCGTGGCGCGGCGAAGGTCATAGAAGGTTAGGGTCTGCTGCCGTATGCTCCACCGATTGCGTGCAATAACTCGAAGCCGATAGCTTCGAGATGTTGAGTGTGTGACCGTTGAAATGTAAACTTCCGGTTCGGGTCGGTAGTTCACATGCAAAAGTATTTCAACGATTTTTCATTTCAGAGGAAGGCAGTGGGCCTGTGGTCTAGTTGGTTTCATTGGTGGGTTGGTGTCCGTCAGTGCCAAAAATGACGTCGCCTTGACATGGCGGAGGTCCCCAGTTCGAATCTGGGTAGGCCCATACTTTTTTTTTGTATCTCCCAAAACCATTTATATATGTTGTTGGTTTTACTAACATCCAATTTAGCGGGGATTTGACTTGGCTGATTTAGACCCAGAATGTGCAGAACAGATTTACAGAGAACTTTACAAAACGTTGGGAAAGGCCATCGGTTTCCAGATGGCTCGCAACATTGTAAAGATGGGAGAGGACGGTTTCAACAAGGAGCAACCAGTTGATTCCATCCTCGAGTTGAACGAATCTCTGGTGAATGCGTTTGGAAAGGCAACGGCAAAGATCATGCTGACAACCTCTGTCCGTTGCTGCTTTGAAGGTGAAAAATCCGCTCAGATCATGGAGAATTTGAGGGGGTTGGGTTTATTTGGTGAGAGTTGATGAATGAGTTGGGCCAGAACGTTCTGAATATCATGGAAAACAGTATGCTCGGAAGGATGAGCGTTCACGTGTTGAAAAAGCAGACCGAAGATGCTGGCTTGGATCTCGACGACATCACGGCAACCGACATTCCCAAGCTCGTGGAGAGACTGAAGACCGTGCTTCCGTTCTTCATCGGCAACGACGCTCAATTGGTGCTTATCAGGATTAACAGACTGGGAAACGGCGGAATACAAAATATTGGGGTGTAATAAATGGCAAAGGGAAGAAAACCAACTGGCATATCTGGATTGGATTCGTTGATTAGTGGTGGCTTCGCAGAGGACACCGTAAACCTCGTGAGCGGCCCTGCCGGTAGCGCGAAGAGTCTTATGGGTATGCAGTTTATCTACACTGGCGTGAAGGATCATGGGGAGACTGGCATATACATCACCTTGGAGGAGCCGCGGGTGAATATCCTGAGGGCTATGGACGCCTACGGAATGGAGTTGGAAAAGTACGAGCAGGAGGGAAAACTCATTCTTCTGGACCTCGGTGAAGTCCGCAGGAGGGCGTCCGTCTCCGAGGAGGAGGGTGTCGTCGGTTTCGAGGCCTTGCAGGATTTGCTTTCCAACCTTTTGAATTTCAGCGGTGCGAAGAGAGTTGCCATCGATTCTGTAACCGCTGTCGGCCTGTACTACGAGGATTCGCCAGGTAAGTTGAGGCGCGAACTCTTTAAATTCGCTGCGTTTCTGAAAGAAAAGTCCATCACCACGCTGTTAGTTACTGAATCTGTCGAAGGCGAGCAGCTCACCAGATACGGCATCGAGCAGTTCATCGCCGATTCGTTCATCGTTCTCGGACTGGAGGATGTAAAAGGCGAGCTTCGAAGAACGCTCACCGTGCGAAAGATGAGGTTCACAAAGCATGACACAACCAAACATCCTCTTCTGATTACCAACACAGGAATTACCGTGTCAGCCGAGTCAAAGGTATTCTGACACCGGAGGCCCCATGGCTGCAAACACCAGAATTGAACTATGCGCCAGCTTACTTGCTGCGATAATAGAGCACAACAAAGAGATTCTGGTTGAGTTACAGTTCAACAACGCTGTCGAAAGGTATCGGAAAGAGCACCCCGTTCTGGAGAAATTGACTATCAACGACGATTTGAGCATTGATGCGAGCCAGATGCCTGATGATGAGAGGTCCATCGCCGGCATCCGGGTGCTGGTGGGCGCAGCTGGAAGCATCATGGAGATTTTCATCGGTTCGGAGGAGGCGGAGCGGAACATAAGCGCTCCGCTCGATAAGTTCAATTCCGAGCATGCCGCGGATATACAAAAATTCGACCTCGGAAAGGCGTTTCCGAACTTGCTGGCTGTTTCGGAGGGGGTTACGGAAGAGGGCGTGTCCGAATCTTTAAAATTCGGCATCGAAAAAATCGACAAGGCGATTCGGTACGAGCTTTCGAACGATCACGCGCTCCTACTGCGCGGAAAGCAAGGCATCGAGCGCGACCTCATCATCGCGTTCTTCGTGAAGGAGGGGTTGGAATCAGGCGGCTCCGTGATTTTCGCCACGGGGAAGGAACCGCCAGATGCAATAAAACGACGACTGATGCTTCTGGGTGTGGACGTTCCGAAATATGTTGAACCCGGCTATCTCATTTTCATCGACTGGTACAGCAAACTTGTCGAGCGAGTTCACGGCGTCGAGGTCACCGGGAACGTTGTACGCTGTTCCAGTGGTTTGACGAACGTGAGCGTTGCCTTCGATTCCGCCTTTTCTCTATGCCAGACTCAGCAGGTTCGGGTTGTTGTGGACTTTGTTTCGGACGCCATAATCAACGTCGATTTCGATACTGCCCTTGATTTTATGGGTGCGCTCAGGGCCAAATTGCGGACCAGGCGATTTTGCGGCCTTTTTACGTTGAATGGAAGCGTCCATTCAAAGCAGGAACTGGGCGCATTTCAGGAGCATTTCGACTGTGTTCTGGACATCAGCCAGCACGTCGAACAAGGCGCCATTCAGAATTGCATAAGCCTCGTCTCGTTTCCCGGGGTTTTTGATAAACTTCGGTGCAGGGTCAATGTCGACAAGAGGGGGGCCTGGTGCGGCGATGACGAGTCTGAAAGGGAAGCAAACGGAATCTCTTTTTCTGACATCGATTTCGAGCGTACTCAGGTCGGCGGCCCGGGCATGGAGATCATGACTGGCGGGGGAGTTCCCCGTGGCTCTTCGCTTCTATTCATGATACCGTCGCAACTGTTTCCGATAGATGTGGTTCTTCAGCATTCCTCTGACAGTCTGGCTGCGGGAAATTCACTTGTTGTCATCCTGTCATCGTCCCCTCCGGCCGAACTCATAGCTAGACTTACCGAGAGGGGGTTCCAAACCACCAATTTGATCAATACCGGCATGCTGAGAATAGTTGACTGGAATTCTCAGAAGAACAAGAGAGTCATGGGAGTCGAAGACATGGGTGGTGTCCTGAGCGCCTCGAAGGACATAATGCATCTGGGTGTGGCTTTGAACACCGCGTTGAACCAGATAAACTCGGAGGTGAAAGGAGTGGCGGTCATCGACATGCTCTCGTATTCGTTGCGTGAGTACGATTTGCGGACGATACATCATTTTTCCCAGACTATCCGGGCACAGTTCAGAAAGGCGGGTATCACCTCTATCGTGCTGCTGGACAAGGGCGCGCAGGACAGTCGCGTTGTCGCGGCCCTGGCCGAAATCTTCGACGGGACAATCGATATTTCCGAGCACGAGGGTGAATTGATCCTCGGAATCACGTCGATGAAGGATTCGTTCTGTATGAGGGATTTCAAACCCCTGACTCGGTTGAGAAAGGGGCTTACAATCGACATTGCCGGCTCGGTAAAAACCCTCTCCGATGAGGCGGGCCCCGAACCGCGTGCGACTGCAGAGGCAGATGGGGAGCTCGATAAGGTCATGGTCGTGATGGAGGAAATTGACAAAAAAAGATTAGAGGTCGGCACCAGGGAAATGGAGTTGAAACGTGGTCTCGATGGACTGCAGGAGAGGATACTGGCCTTCGAGAAGGAGTACGACAGGTCGAAGGAGCACCGTGATGAATTGAAGCACGTTCTTAAGCTGCTTGATGACCTGCTGGAGCATCTGCCCGAAAGTCATATAGAGGACTTTGCGAACAGCGAGCATTTCAAGAAGTACGAAAAGATACTGGACTTGTACCTCGGTGATGAAGAATGATGAGCCCGCAGGAAACCCGTGTTATGGACATAAATGCCGAATTCCTCGGTGTGCCCACCGCCACGCTGATGAAAAATGCTGGCTCCGCGATTGCAAAGGTCGTCGACGAGAGATATGAAAAAGGCGAAGTCACCGTAATTTGCGGGACCGGCAACAACGGCGGCGATGGCTTTGTCGCGGCCAGATATCTGGATCAAATGAGCTGGAAAGTTAAAGTTCTTTTATTGAAAGGCTCGGATAACATCAGAACCGAGCTGGCCATGTCGAATTTCAAGAAAATGAGGGGGCACATCTCGGTCATCGAAAACGCGGACGTTTCCGAGCTGGAAGGAGCATCTCTAATTATCGACGCGATGCTCGGGACCGGAATGTCCGGCTCGATTCGGGAACCATACAGAAAATGGATTGGTTATTTGAACGGCTCTGGCAACAAAATCGTGTCGATCGATGTCCCGAGCGGCTTCGGGGCTGACCTGGCTGTTCGCCCCGCGCTCACGATTGCATTGCACGATGTCAAAGATGGGATGGATGAAACAAACTCCGGCCAGATAGTTGTGAAGGACATCGGAATTCCGTCAGAGGCCGTGGATTTCGTCGGCCCCGGGGAGTTTGCTTATTACCCCATTCCAGAGGGAGATTCGCACAAAGGCCAGAACGGCAGGGTGCTGGTCATCGGAGGCGGCCCGTACACCGGGGCCCCTGCGCTCTCCGGCATGGCAGCATACGCAGCTGGCTGCGACCTCGTGACAATCGCGGCGCCCGAAAACTGCCGCGACGTCATCGCCTCTTATTCTCCGAACTACATTGTCAAACCGCTGGCCGGCGATAAGATCGGCCAGGAACATGTCGATTACTTGAAAGAACTGGCTAACGAGGCCGACGCTTTGGTCATCGGGCCCGGAGCTGGTGACGATGTTCACACTTTGCACACCCTCCGAGAGGTCATAGCTAGCACAGACAAGCCGATGATAATCGATGCCGACGGCCTTGCATCGCTGGTCGGGCAGCACGACATCCTGAAAGGCAAGGGTGTTGTGCTGACGCCGCACAAGGCGGAATTCAGGAAGCTGGCCGGTGTCGGCGATAATGCCATCTCCGAAGATGTCGTCAAAAGGTTGGCTGCTAAATTCGGAGCAACTGTTATCCTGAAGGGAGCCGTCGATATCATCACCGACGGCACAAACACAAAAAAGAATAGAACGGGAAACCCGGGCATGACAGTGGGAGGAACCGGCGACGTGCTGGCCGGCCTTGTCGGCGGCCTTTTGTCGAAAGGCGTCGCGCCCTACAACGCGGCGCGAATCGCGGCCTACCTGTCTGGCTCCGCCGGAGACTTGGCCTTCGAGGAAATGAGTTACTCGATGACCGCGCTTGATGTCATTTATAATGTGCCGGAAGTTCTAAAAGAGTGTCTTGAGTATTTTTCTTTGTGATTTGTTTAGAGATAAACGAAAAATAGTTAAGGTTCTGTGCCCCTATTTAATTTTTACACGGGTCTTAATACTTGTTTCAAAATCCTCTTTATGACAAACAAATCCTATACATCTTTGTTTTTTGTCAAACATAAGCTGATTACCCTTTCTATAACCAATGGCTATTCCAATTTCAGTCGCTAACTCATCACTTATTGGTTTTGAAAAATATCCTTCAATATAGTCCTCTTCCATTTTATCACCCATTTATTTCAAATCTGCTCCTTTTTCTCTATTGCACCTTTCACAAAGAAGTTGGAGATTTCTTTCAGTACTGCTACCGCCCATTGAAACAGGTATGATGTGGTCAAATTCCAAATCTTTATTTGAGCCACATTTTACACATCTGGCATTATCTCTTCTCCAAACAGCCAGCTTGACATCATCGTCAATATATCTCCTTGATTTCTGTTTAGTTTCAGGGCCTTTAAGAAATTCGACTTTTCTTTGTTTTTTGCTTTCCCTGGCATCAGCAAGTGCTTTTACAGATTCGGGATCAAGTCCATCATTTTCCCAGTATATTTTTTCCTTGTAAAACCAATAATTTTTTGAGGGTAGTTTTGGCTCATTGCCTAAGCAAATCGGATATTCTTCGCTTTTTGTAAAATCCTCAATTGTGAAAGCAAAAATGACCTTGGATTTATATTGAACCCACTCGTATGAATTATCAATCCAAACAAATAAACCAATGTCAGTAAGTTTTGCTGTTTGGGTAGGGGAAATTATTGCAATTTTATAATCACCATCCACAAGTATATCTTTTTGTTGTATGGTGCTCTTCTTGATGATGGTTTCTATCTTTATGGCTTTTTCCACGTAAGGCAACAGCCTGTCCGCTCGTCTGTGCTTCTCACTCTCGATTGTCTCATACAGTCCCTTGATACTGTTCTCATAGTACCTGTCTGCCAGTTGGATTACTCTCTCAAGTATTGGGGTTAATGTCTTTGGAATGGATGTCTTGACCATCTCCAAGATTGTCGTCTTGTCCAGATTGTCTAATTCCACATTTATTCCGTCAATTTTGATTTGTTTTCCTTCAAATTGATTTTCTAATGTGTCATTAATTTTATTTTCCAAATTGTCTCGGTCTTCTGATTTCAGATTACCTCGAATTTTAGAGATATGTAATACCTTCCCCTCAGAAACAATCCGAAAGTCCACAACTTCCCTCAACATTAATAAGGAAATATGGTTTGGTGGTAATTATACTTTTCTTTAATCACGCGTCCCGAGCAGGCCAAGGGGGGGCGGGCTTGGCCAGCGCAGGGACGCCGGGGTGGGGGGCGGCAGAATTGGATGGGGTGGGACAAACCACCAGATGGGGCGGGAAACGACCCACCCCCGGTCAGAACGTACTTGGTCCAATAGTTTCAGTCCACCCTCCATTGAAATGATTTATATGAACTGATGTTAATGCTAATTCATGCAGCCCGTATCGGTCAGCGAAGTTGCGAAAATAATCAAAGATACCATCAAGAACCAGCCCGAACTGATAGATATCGCGGTGCGTGGCGAGGTGACGAACTACGCGGCCAGGGCGCATCACTACTTCAGCATCAAAGATGAAAAGGCGACCCTGAAATGTGTCATCTGGTCGTCCAGGGCCTCCAAGATGGATGTTTTGCCTTTGGAGAACGGGACCAAGGTGGTGTTGATGGGAAGCATAACCACATATCCCATGGGTTCCATCTACCAGTTGGATGTGTATGATTGCATCATAGAGGGAAAGGGAGACCTTTACAAAAAATTCCTTGAAATGAAGGAAATGCTCCTGAAGGAAGGACTCTTCGCGGTTGAGAGGAAGCAAACAATACCAGTTTTCCCCGAATGGGTCGGCATAGTAACCTCGGAAAAGGGAGCGGCGCTTCAAGATATGTTGAGAGTTTTTATGGAGGGACCCGGATTGGAGATTGTTGTGGTGGATGCGCGTGTCCAGGGGGAGGGAGCTGCCGCAACCATTGCCCAAGGCTTGAATTCACTCAATGGCAAGGTGGATGTAATCATCATCGGCAGGGGCGGAGGATCGATAGAGGAGCTATGGGCATTCAACGAGGAGGAGCTGGCCCGAGCCGTCTTCGCATGCGAAACCCCTGTGATATCTGCTGTCGGTCATGAGGTTGACGAGGTGATCTCCGATTTCGTGGCAGATGTCAAAGTGTCGACGCCCACCGCCGCGGCCGAATTGATAATACAAACAATGGAGAAACTTATCGAGGGGTATGGACTCCTCACGGAAGCCATGCATAACATCATGGAGGAGCGCCTCAACAGCGCAAGGCAGACTCTGGATCTCTACGACATGGACTTAAGACGAAGAATGGTCGAATCGAGGCTGGGGATGTCAAAAACGGAGCTCAGGAGAATCGAGGAAAGGTTGACATTCCATACCCTGAACAGGGTGGCCTTGATCAGGGAATCCATCGCAACGTTGAATACCGCCCTCCGAACCACATGGATCGCGGGGATAGAGGAGAGTGGGCTGGCTGCTCTCTATCAGGATGGGAAAAGGATTCGCGAGGCAGCTACTTTCAGCAAAGGTGGGTTTGAGGGGCAACTCAGGGATGGTAAGATCAAAGGAGAGGTGAAGGAGATTGAAGTTTGAAGAGATATTGGAGAAGCTGGAGAAGGTGACTGAGGAACTGGATAATGATAATATTCCACTTGAGAGAGCGATGAAACTTTACGAAGAAGGTGTGAAACTCTCGAAACTCGCAGATGAGATTCTTTCCAAAGCCGAGACACGTGTCAGGCAGCTGAGTGAATCCGAAAACTAATCACTCGAGTTTCTTATCGTATGTGCCCTTCTTCAAATCTGCCTGAAAATCTTTCGGGTCTTTTCCGTCAATCTGGATGCCCATCGAGACGCATGTGCCAGTTACTTCAAGAATTCGCTCCTTTGTCGTGTTTCCGAGTAGCGAGTCCTTCTTCATTTCCGAGACTTTGATGGCTTGTTCTAAGGTCATGTTGGCGACCTTGACTGTCGCTGGCTCACCCGAGCCCTTGTCGATGCCCAGTTCCTTGATGATGAGAGCGCTCGTCGGCGGAGTCCCCACCGAGACCTCAAAATCCTTCGTCTTCGGGTCGACGGTCAACTTGACTGGCACCTTCATTCCCTCGAACGCCTTTGTCTTGTCGTTGATGACCTTGACTATTTCGACGACGTTCACGCCGAGCGGTCCCAGTGCGGGCCCGAGCGGCGGGCCGGGCGTTGCCTTTCCGCCGTCTACCAGTGCTTCAATAACTTCTGCCATTTTTTCACTCCCTCTTTTCCAAAGCTTTGTTCTCTCATCTCCGAAGTTTTTCTCAATATCCTCTGCTCCGCGGTTTACCCATCTTTCTCTATGACTCTGACGCTGTCGCCCTTGACCGTGACCGGGATCGGCACCAGCGCCTCGAATAATTCGACGGTTATTTCTTCCTTCGGCTCGTCAATCAGCTGGACTCGGGCTTTTTCTCCCTTGAACGGTCCCGCAATCAGCTCGACTATGTCGCCTTCGACGATGCCTGATACAAGCGGCTTCGGAGTCAGATAGTGATTTATCTCGTCAAAGCTCATCTCGCCTGCCACGACGCCTCTGGCCCTCTTGATTCCGCGCACGGTTTCCGCGAGGCGGTCCGTGTTCATCGCCTCGACGATTATGTAACCGCGGAGTGCCTGGGGGCAAAGAATCGACTGAACTCCCAGATTCTCACTTCTGCTGCCCAGAGTGTCCGCGACAGTCCTCTCGTGTCCTATCTGGGTCTTGATCGCCAGTACCGATTGCTGGGCGGTGGTCCTGAGAGTTACGGAATCGGAAATCGTTGGGTTCGAAGCGGACTTTGCTGTTACAATCACGTTCATCGTGTCGCCGTATCTGGCTCCCCTCGGTGAAGATACCGTGAGAATGAGTGGGGCGTTGTCGCCGCCCTTGATCTCCAGCTCTTTGCCCTTGATGCCGGTCTTTCCGACTTCCCACAGGTCTTTATCTTTTTTCTGAAGTGTGACCGTCCACTCTGCCGCGTCCTCGCCCAGGCTGGTTGCGGCGATGAGGTCTGCGGAAATGAGAACGGTATCTTTGGAAGTGCCGTTGTTCTTGACAAGGAGGTCGTACTTGCTGGTTATGCCGGTGGTGATGGACCTGCGGTCCTCCCCCTCGACGTCGATGCTTATCGTCCTTTGAATAATCGGCTGCCTGTCTTCCTCTTCCTGGACAGGTTCCTGCTCTTCCTCTTCTGTGTCGTCAAACAATGACATTAAAACCACGCCTTAAACGATGAACTCTGTGAGGTGGATTGGCAACCTCGTCCACAGCCAGTAAATCAAAAATCCGAGGGCGCCCATGAGTATAAGGCCCAGGCTCGTGATTTCCAGAACTTTGACGTACTCATCCATCTCGGGCTTTCTGGCCATCTTCAATACCCTGCCGTACCTGCCCTTGCCGATGTTCTTGGCCTTGACCTCGATTTTGTGCTGT
Source organism: Methanomassiliicoccales archaeon (assembly GCA_030672365.1). Classification (GTDB taxonomy): domain Archaea; phylum Thermoplasmatota; class Thermoplasmata; order SG8-5; family JAGLSY01; genus DAOVGM01. The sequence goes on along the minus strand of DAOVGM010000025.1, from coordinate 24,538 downwards.
ATTTTCCACGATTCTTCGACAACGTCCATATGCTCAACCCTTCGGGTAATATTTACTTTATCAGGTCAAGGCCGATGTCCTTCCCCTTTTTAAGCTCTTCCCTTCCGTACATCTGCTTGGATTTGACTCCAGTAATAACTACCATGACACGGATTTTGCCTTCCAATTCGGGGTCGACTGCCGCGCCCCATATGATTCTGGCATTGCCGCTTATCCTGCTCTGGACTATCTCTGCGACTTCCTCCGCCTCGGCGACGGACATGTCCGGTCCGCCGGTTACGTTGACAAGTGCGCCCGCCGCGTCGCTTATATCCACCTCGATTAATGGTGAATCTATTGCCTCATTCACCGCCTCGGCAGCCCTGCCCTCGTCCTCGCCTTCTCCGAGACCTATCATGGCAACTCCGCCGCCGCGCATGATCGTTTTTAAATCATTGAAGTCCAGATTGACGAGACCAGGCTTGGTTACGACCTCTGTGATGCCCTTGATGGAGCGCATGAGCACCTCATCTGCGACTTTAAAGGCGGCATCGATAGATAGCCGCGGCACTAAGTCCAGTAACTTGTCGTTCGGGATTACGATAACTGTATCGGCAACAGACCTCAGCCTCTCGAGACCGTATTCCGCGTTCTCCTGCCTGACATTCCCCTCTGCTTTGAAAGGTGCGGTGCAAATTGCGATGGCTAATGCTCCCAGTTCCTTGGCGATCTGGGCGACGATGGGTGCAGCGCCTGTCCCTGTCCCGCCACCGAGGCCGCACGTTATGAAAACGATGTCCGCTCCTGTCAGGGCGGCTCTGATCTCTTCCTCGGCTTCTCTGGCTGCCTCCTCTCCCACCTGCGGGAGAGCGCCGGCGCCGAGACCGCGCGTGGCACGTCTGCCGAGAAGTATCTTGTGGGGTGCGTGAACCGTGAGAAGGTGCTGGGCGTCGGTGTTCGCGGCATAGAGCTCCGCGCCCATGATGCCCGATTCCACCAGACGATTCACGGTGTTGCTTCCGCCTCCACCGCATCCTACAATTTTAATGTTAGTCTTCAAACCTGCCAGTATTCTTTCCAGTTCCTCGTCCTCGGCACTCAATCCACCGACCTTCGCTGTCGGGGAATCCTGCGGAAACGTCTCCGGAACGGAGCGCGCCAATACATCTTTTACAATGGAGCTCATAAGTCCACCTACCAATATCAAAACAGCCATTTCCAAGCATGGCTGTCATCTTCTACCCTTAACTATCTTAAGGATATAAAATGTTTGTTACAAATAAAAATAATAACAAACTGGCGTCCCGAGCAGGCTCGCGGGGGATGGGGCGAGCCAGGGGAGGGGCGCCGGGTGGGGGGAGTATAAATTCACGGGGCGGGAAAAACCACCGCCTGGGCGAGCAGCAACCCACCCACCATGTGGGGTGGGAACAAGCCCTTCCCTGGTTGGATTACCCTATTTTCATCCTCTTCAGCGGTTTAGATAGGTGGCGTCTTGCAGACACCGGCGGCTCGTACCAGCCCTCCGAGATGCTCCTCTTTGCAGGTTTAAAAACCGCATCCCGCTCGCGGGCTTTGGTGCCGCATTTCACACATCTGTAACCTTGACCTTTGCCAATCGATTTCATGCCTTTTTTGCAGGTCGGGCACTTGGGGTTCGATACCTTCTCCATGTAGTCAGCCAGCTGTTCGATTTTTATTTTCTCCACATTAATGGTGAAGGGGTCTTCCCTGACGCCGCCGTAAACGATGACGATGTCGCCGATTCGAAGCGCGGCGCCAATCTCCCTGAACTTCTTCGCAGGCTCATAAATCGTGCAGTCGACCTCGTAGCCAGACGATGAAATCCTGAAAACGAGATGCCCGCCCTCCAGCATCTCCGGGTTTCTGGAAACGACGCCGACCGACCTCACCGAATTGAAGGGCTTCAGATTGCCGATTGTGTAATCGTAGATGTGGTCGTCCGTGCCCTGGTTGGTCAGAAAAATCAGCCATCTGTCGATAGCTTCCGACTTGACCGCTTTCATGGCTTTCGGAAGTGCCAGCTCCAAATCCCCACGTATGCCGAAAAGGACCGGGCACGGCGAGTTCGGGGCGATGGCCATATGCTTTTCCTCATAATCGTAATTATTGAATGTCGAGAAGAATTTATTGTCCATCGAGATCACGCTGGCTTCGTCAATTTTCCGTTTATTGCCCCATTTTTTCCTCTCACGATAGGCGATGATTTCGTAAGTCCTGTCCTTCGGTTTCCAGGCGACTGCGGCTGTCGCACCTATCTGACCCCTGCCGTTCTTCCAGCCCTTTTTGAAGGTCGGCTCGACGAGAAAGTCTAGGCCCTCCAAGGTTACAATGCCCCTTGCCGTGTGCCAATAGAATGATTCGGAGGGTTTTCTGTCGAAAATTACTATGCCAGGATTTGTGTTTTCGTCATCAAACACTGCCAGACGGTCGACAACTTTGCAAACCCGCTCGAAGTCCGATTTTTCTGCCGACAGGTTGACACCGAAGTGGTAGGCATGGATGCTTTTTTTTCCTATCTGGCCTATCTTCTTTTTCCTGCCCTGGCCCTTGCCGAGAAGGAGGGAAATCGCCCCGTTCCCTCTTGTCTTCCAGGGCACGTTGGGATTCAGTCGTACGAGCCTCGGATTGCCGATGAGGTCATAGTCCTCGAATTCTCTGACAAGCTCGGTAGCCAGATATGTCGTGCACATTCCTTTGACGGAATCTGTGTCGTCTACGCCGATATAGATGCTCGCTCACCGTGTGCCGATTCTCTTCTTCTATACTATTATTTGTGGGTAAGGCTTTTATAGAAAAACAAATATAGGACGGGCTCCATACTATCCTTAAAGGAGGAGATAAAATGATGGCTGGACAACAACCAATCATTGTATTGAAAGAAGGTACAGAAAGAAGTAGAGGAAAAGGCGCACAGTTCAACAACATCGCAGCCGCGAAAGCCGTGGCTGAGGCGGTGCGCTCGACACTCGGTCCGAAGGGAATGGACAAGATGCTGGTCGACAGCATGGGCGACGTCGTTATTACCAACGATGGAGCGACAATCCTCAAGGAGATCGATATCGAGCACCCAGCAGCCAAGATGGTAGTTGAGGTCGCCAAAACGCAGGATAACGAATGCGGTGACGGTACCACATCGGCGGTCGTAATGGCCGGCGAGCTGCTGAAGAAGGCAGAGGACCTCATCGAGCAGAACGTTCACCCGACTGTCATAGCTAACGGCTACAGGCTGGCTGCCACCGAGGCGATTAAAATTCTGAACGGCCTCGGAGTCAAAGTGAACCCGAAGGACGCAAAAATGCTGAATAACATCGCAACGACAGCCATGACAGGCAAGAGCGTCGGTGCTCACAAGAAATATCTGGCCGACGTTGCTGTGATGGCCGTACTGGCCGTTGCAGAGAAGCGCGGTGCCAGTTATGTCGTCGACATCGACAACGTCAAGGTCGAGAAGAAGCACGGCGGCTCTGTGAAAGATACGGAGTTAATCGAGGGAATCATACTGGACAAGGAAAGAGTTCACCCCCGTATGCCGTCCTTCGTGAAGAACGGCAAGATCGCACTCATCGACTCGGCTCTTGAAATTAAGAAGACCGAAGTGGATGCAAAAATCCAGATAACCGACCCGTCGCAGCTGCAGGCCTTCCTCGACGAGGAGGAGAGGACCCTTAAAAAGAAGGTCGAGCTCATCAAGAAGTCCGGCGCGAACGTCGTCTTCTGCCAGAAGGGTGTCGACGACCTAGTTCAGCACTATCTGGCCAAGGAGAACATATTCACCATTAGACGTGTGAAGAAGTCCGACATGGAGAAGTTGGCCAAGGCGACCAGTGCAAAACTGGTCACCAACCTGGACGACCTGAAGAAGACAGACCTGGGAACCGCGGGCATGGTCGAGGAGAGAAAGATTGCTGATAGTGACATGACATTTGTCACTGGTTGCAAGGACGCAAAAGCCGTTTCAATCCTCATAAGGGGGGCTACAGAGCACGTCATCGACGAATCGGAGCGCGCACTTCACGACGCCCTGAAGGTCACCGCCGTGGCTATCGAGGACGGAAAGGCAATCCCCGGCGGCGGCTCGGCAGAGATCGAGATGTCGCTCGGCCTGACGAAATACGGCTCGAAGGTCGGCGGCAGGGAGCAGCTGGCTATCGAGGCGTTCGCTAAAGCCACAGAGATAATCCCGTGGACTCTTGCAGAGAATGCGGGTCTCGACTCTATCAACGTCCTCATCAAGCTGAGAAGCGAGCACGAGGGCAAGAAGAAAAAGGCTGCCGGCATCGATGTTTCCACAGGCAACGTCAGGGACATGGCGAAGCAGAACATCATCGAGCCCTTGCGTGTCAAGACCCAGGCAATCGAGAGCGCGACAGACGTCGCGAACATGATCCTCAGAATAGACGACGTCATCGCAGCCAAGAAAGGAATGGGTGGCCCACCACCTGGTGCAGGCGGAATGCCCGGCGGAATGGGCGGCATGCCTGGAATGGATATGTAAAATCCAAAAATTTAAGAAGTGAGCCCGTGGTTTTCTACGGGCTCATAAATATTATTTTTAAGTATCTGGCTGGCCAGAGTATTCTGGTTCATCCGGTTCGTCATCAGGAGGGGCGTCATCATCCGCCAGCTCATCAGGGTGGGTGTCTTCTTCCAACGGTTTCACACCATTGGAAGTTTCTTCCAACGGTTCAACACCATTAGATGCATCTTCCTCTGGTTCTTCTTCGGAAGATTCTATCGGCTCGGGTATGCTTGCCTTCGCCTTTTTGATTGTGCCAGATGTTTTTATTGTTGTGATTTCGACCTTCATCTGCTCTTCGCCCAGCTCGGTTATGTTGGTGAGAAGTTCGATTGCCCTCTCTTTGTCTGTATGAACGCATCTCAGAATTCCGCGGTTGTCGCGAAACGTCGTCAGCCAGGGTCTTCTCTCGCCCTCGCTAAGCATGTTCATTGCAGTCGCCATCTTTTGAAGTGCTGAAATCATCTCCCAGCGCTCGATGTTCCTCGGTGCCTCTATAACGAATGCTACGTACCTTTTCCGAAACTCGCGAGGAGGCATTGGAGAACTTCCTGGAATATTCGAGCTTACTGGACCATGTCCACGGATGAAGTCGCCGCCTGGCCGCCCTCGATGAGCTGCGGGGATTTCACACCTGTCACCACGAGAAGTGTCTGGACCTCGTTGTGAACTGTCGGGTCGACTGTGCATCCCCAGATTATTCTGGCTGACGGGCTTATCTGGCTGCTCAGAATTTCTACGGCATGCTCGGCCTCTTCGAGGGTCAAGTCTGTGCCGCCAACAACCCTGATAAGGGCACCCTTGGCCTCAGACAGGTCGACGTCTCCGAGAAGGGGTGAGCTCAGTGCCTCGTTGATGGCCAGGTCCACGCGCTCGCGCTCATCATCCGAGGAGCCGATGCCGATCATGGCAACTCCACCGTTCTGCATAACTGTCAATAAATCGCTGTAGTCCAGATTCACAAGACCGGGCTTGGTGACCGTCTCGGTGATTCCCTTGATGGAGTTCATGAGCACTTCGTCCGCAACTTTAAAAGCGGCGTCCAGAGGCAGTCTTGGCACAAGTTCCAGAAGCTTGTCGTTCTGGATGACTATGGTCGTGTCGCAGTGGTTTCTCAATTTGTTCAGACCCTTCACCGCGTTGTCGTATCTCATGTGCCCCTCCGCCTTGAACGGCATGGTAACTACTCCCATGACCAGTGCTCCGAGGCCCTTCGCGATGTCGGCGACTATCGGAGCAGCGCCTGTGCCTGTCCCGCCTCCCATTCCGGCGGTGACGAACACGACGTGCGCGCCGTCCAGATATGCGTGTAGTTCCTCTTCGTTCTCGCGGGCGGCACTCTCGCCGACCTCTGGCAACGCTCCGGCCCCGAGGCCTTTCGTGGCCCTCCTGCCGATGAGTATCTTCTTCGCGGCGTGTGTGTGCAAAAGATGTGAGGCGTCCGTGTTAATGGCGCACATCTGCGCTCCTGTGACGCCAATCTGGGTCAGGCGGTTGATGGTGTTGCTGCCGCCGCCTCCGCATCCCACTATCTTGACGCTCATCTTGAGGGTTTCAACTAACGCTTTCAACTCTTCGTCGTCCGGAGAACCGCTCGGCTTTTCAAGGCTCTTTTCGGTCTCATGTCTGGCTAATGCTTCGTCTATTATGGATTTCATTTATACACCCATCCCTATTGAATTCGACAGGACAATGAAATATACCTATTTAAATATTTGTTTATAAAAATAAATTTAAGTTATAGTATCGAAAAGATAATTTTCCCAAGCCATCTGACCGAGCATTATTTCCAACTCCGCCGGCGTCAAAATCGGGTTCGTAAATCGAGCATGGTCATCAATTGCAATTCTCGGGCATGCCGTCGAAACCCAGACATCCAGTCCGAAAGCATCCAGCTTTGCCGGTGTGATGTTCTCCATCTCGACAATGAGTGTGTCGCGGTTCGCTTCTTTCAGTTTTACCTCGATGTCTTTGGCCAGTTCTTCCCGCCGTTGTCCCGGCTTTGTGGACACGATTATGCCGAAAGATTTTGCGTGACTGGCTGTGGCGATAGCCCCGAATCTCTGTCTGAGGACTTTGTCTTTCAACTCGCTGATTTCGCGAACTTCGCTCGAAATCGAATCCGCGATAATAACCTCTTTCGATGTGGCGATCGCCACCGCCAGCGGGTGAAAGTCCCCGCTGCCCACGAACAGAAAATTGTCCACCTTGTCCTCTATCGACTTGGCTGACGATACGTTGCAGCCGAGGAGCTGGCCTTCGGAAAAGATGCGGTCGTCGCCCTTTCCGACAACTCCGACCTTGCACTGGCTTTCCAGAAGTTCGGTGATTTCGGGAATCTTGTGAATGTGCTGGGCTGTTGTAACGATGCCGACGCGCCCGCCCAGTCTCGGCAGGGCTTCCTTGACCGCAGGCAAGGGGTCCGCTTCTGATCTGGCCTGGATGAATATTACGTCTTTTACATTAGCCAGATTCGGAATCGGAAGGTGCCCGAAGTTGACGATTAGTTCAGTGTCGCTTGTCTTCGGAATGTCACAGGCGCCGTAGCATGGCTCCCCTGATATCTTTATGTCGCATTTCGGCACTTTTTCGACAAGCTGGCCCTTGACTTTGAGGGCCTGGCGTTTCAGGCCTTCGGGAAACTGGAGAAGAGCTGTTTTCACGTTCCGCTCGGCGATGACCCTGGCGACTCTGTTAAGTTCGAAGTCGAATTCTTCAGACACCGGCCAACACCTCTTGCAGGTCCGCGAATAATTCGTCAATCTTCTGTTTCGTGACGTGGGGCATGATGACGAGGCGGAGGCATTCGGGGTTTGTGGCAACAGACACCTTCCACCCTTTTTCGTCAAGTCCGGCCTGAATTTTTGATGGGGCTGTCGGCATGTAGATCCCGAGGACATTCATGACCGGCTTCTTGACTATCTCGAGTCCCACGGATTTGGCCTTGTCGGCGGCGTAGTTAGTCACTACCATGCATTGCTGGACAATCCTGGAGTAACCTCTGCGGCCGAGAGCTCGCATCGCGGCGTAGGTTGACGCGACAGCCGCACTTCCCCTCGTTCCGGAAAGCGCTGTCTGCCTGAACAGTGTGAGGTAAGGAGCCAGCGTCTCGATCTCCTTGATGTTCTCCGGGTTTCGCACCAGCAGGGCGCCGGACGGTATCGTGGCCATGCCCATCTTGTGGGGGTCGACGGTGAGGGTTGAGACTTCCGGAATTTTGAAGTCAAACTTCGGCATGTCATCGAGAAAGGGTATTACAAAACCGCCGAAGGCTGCATCGACGTGCAGGAACGCATCGTCCGGAGTTATGCTTGCCAGTTCTTCAATCGAATCTATCATCCCGAGCTCGGTTGTGCCTGCTATGCCCACTATGGCTGCCGTCTTTTTATTCACCTTTTTCCGGGCCTTGTCGATGTCAATCACGAAATCATCGGTAAGTGGAACAGACACCGGTTTCATCGAAAGGATGTCGCAGGCCTTGAAGAACGAGAAGTGCGCGCTCTTTGGGAATATTACTTCTTTCTTGCCGGTCGTGTTACGGGCTATCCAGAGGGCTGTGATGTTCGCCTCGGTGCCGCCGCTCACGATGTGGCCCGACACCCCCTCCCCATTCAGCAACGTGGCAAGCTGGCCTATGATGATGTCCTCGAGAAGTTTCGTGCCCGGATACAGACCTGCATTTCCGAGGTTCGTCTCGATGAAGTCAAAATGAGCCATTTTCGCGATAGCCAGCGGCTCGGTGCACATCGAGCCGAGTATATTTCCGTCCTTAAATTTCATGTCTTTTCTGGACGCGGCATGAAGTTCTTTGAGAACGTCCTCTTCCCCAAGCCCCTCCTCCCACACTGGCTCATCCCCTTTCCTGCAACATTCTCTTCTCTACGGAGCCAACGATGTGCTTGACTGTCTCAAACTCCCCGGGACTAACGCAGAGGATGTCGACATTGTGCCTGATGAGATGCTCCAGAAGTGCTGGGGCCATGGAGAAATCGGGCCTGTGAACTGATAGGTCGGCGCCTCCGACATGCGCCTTTTCGATGAGGTGGGAAATCGCTTCCTGCATCGAGTGTGAGTCGTACTTGGGGGTGTGGGAAGTCTCGTGCCCTTTGCCCACCAAATGGATGGCCAGTGTCTCCAAATCGGCTGAAATCGCATCGACCTCGGGTACCGTCCTCTCGATGAAGAACAAATTGCTGGGATAGGCGACCTGCGCCCACAACTTCGGTTGGCCGGACTTCCGAAGCCCCATGCTAATTTTGTGAAGCTCGTCGACAGTTCTCGTCGGCGGCAGTAGGAAGTTACACGGAATTCCTTCGGCAGCCCTCATGATTTGCGTTCGGAGTTCCGGGTCTGTGGGTAGTTGGATGATGAATTTGATGCCCTGGAATTTTCTCGTGAGCTCGGCAAATCTGGGCTTTAGCTCGTCGAGAAGGCCGGCAAATCCCTGATGCCAGCCGCCTGCAAGCAGTATGCCCTGAAAATCGCGCCTGTCCAGCGTGTCAAGCTGCGATAGGTCCGAGACTTTAATGAACAACTTCGTTCGTAGTTGCTGGGGCGCCGGTGTTATAATTGTCAGCGGCGGTTCCGTGGCCTCGGCTCCCTCGACTGCTGACGGTGTTGCTACCGGCAGCGGCGCGGCTGCTGGCTCGGCGTGAATCTCCGGAATCAGGGTGTGGCTTTTCTGCCTCTGGTCTAGCACTAGAGGTAATTTTTCCGCAAGGGGAGTTACCACAATGTCCGAGATGACTGGCTTGTCTTCCACTATCACTGCGATGATGTCTTCTATCTCGGGGCGCTCGAGCATGAAGCTCATGTGCTCGATCAGGGCGTCCAGAACCTCTTGAGTTATCTTCGGGTCCTTCTGGAAATCCTCGAAAACCTCGATCCTCTCGAACGAGTCCTCGAGAGGCACGTGCTGGAATGCCTGCGCTTTTTCAGAGAAGTTAGTCATTTCCAAACTGAAATTGAAATGATAACGGTCTGCACCGATTTCCGGGTCGAAGAGGCCTTCCGGCTGGCCGAATACCGTCCTCAACTCGAAGCCGTCCTTCTTTCTCTGGAGCTGGACGGTGGATTCGGCCTCGATGACCTCCTGGACGACGACGGCCGGCGGTTCGTCGTGCAATTCGTCGACAGTTGCCTTGCTGGCCCACTTGCCCCAGAGGGTTTTGATGCTCTCAAACAGGCCTGCCTCCGTAAACGCGTGAGTGCTCTTCTCGACCCTGCCCGAAATCGTGGAAACATGGAGAGCCAGCATGCCGTCCATCTCCCTGAATCGAGTAATAATTTCCATCTCGTGCTCCCACATGAGACGGGCGGTGCTCATCGCATCAAGGAGTTTTTCTAAAGCCGCGGGTTTGGCCTTCTTTTCTTGGCTGGTCGTGTGGAAGTCAGTCCATGCCACGGCAACATCGTGATTCCTCAGAAATTCGTTGAAAACCTCCGAGGTGACTATAAAGCCCCTGGCTATCTCGAAGCCCTCGTGTGACAGCTCTGCCAGTGCCGCTCCGCTGCGACCGGATTTGGAGACTTGAACTGCCTCGATGTCGGTGAACGATATAACCGAATTCATGGAACCGGAGCAGTATCCTAATTCAGCATGATAAGCATTTTGGAGTAAACTACCGGGCCATAAATGACCTGGAAGTTCACTTTTCAGCTGCCATATGCTCACCTCTCGAAGCAAAATACTGGCTTCGAGTTATTGCATGCAATCGGTGGAGCATACGGCGGTATCACACGAGTGCAATAAGAACAACCAGAACGGCGCCGAATGCCATGTTCGCTTTGCTGTCCGATATCCGCGAAACCCCGCCCATAGAGATCCTGAGCCAGTTGTTCCAACACTTGCTCGATTTCCGTGACGTTGGAAGAAGGTAAATGCCCTCGCCGGAAACAGCATCCAAGGCCAGATGGCTTGAGTATCCACAGACCACGGCCAACAATATGGCACCGGCGGTTTCCGGACCCATCAAACCAAACATCTGAGCAACGTGCATTGCACAGTAAGCCAGATAGACAAAGGCTGCAGCCGATGCAACAGAGTGGCCGATGGGGCTCCTCTTTCCGCTCGCCCCTCCGATCCTATCGAGGTTGATCAACATGGCCAGTATTCCGGCAATAAAGATGTTCAGGCCGAGAATGGGCAATCCAAATACCGCATTCACCGCGGCCATCAGCACCGAGCCGGCAATTCCGTGAGTTAAATTATTCGACATTTTATCTCTCTCCTTGTCCAAGGCTTTGTGTTGCCTTTTCAAAATCGCGATGCCGCTTTTCGTTTATATACCGAATTTGTGCATGTAGTATAATTGTACAATCTCGGTTGCTTCGTCCGCTCCGAGCAGGCTTTGGGGGGTTGGGCAAAGCTAGCGGAGGAGCGGAAGGGTGGGGGGAATGAAAACAGAATGGGGGGGGAATAGAGACTGGCTGGGGTGGGTAGAACGACTGGTTCGGGTGTCTAACGTACCCGCCCAAAATTTTAATACTCAAACCCCTGATTTGGTGTTGTGATATTATGATGCCTGGAATGCGCGGCATGAACCCGAAGCAGATGCAGATGGCCATGAAGAAAATGGGAATTACCCAGGAAGAGATAAAGGACGTCCAAGAGGTCGTGATTACCACGGCCAGCAAGACCTATGTCATCCCGAAGGCTGAGGTCACCATGATGACCATCCAGGGCCAGAAGACCTTCCAGATAATGGGCGAGCCGGATATTATAGAGGGCGCGCGCACGGCTTCGGCCTCTGCGGAGGCGGAACCTGCCGGCATGGCGATTCCGGAGGAAGATATCGCACTGGTTGCCGCGCAGGCGAACGTTTCACCAGAAGAAGCCAGAAAGGCTCTGGAGGACTGTAACGGCGAGCCGGCAGAGGCTATCATAAAACTGATGAGTTAGCCAGGTGATATCATAAACCAAACTTTTAAATTGAAAAAGAAGATTATGGAATAGAAACGAGGGGGGTTTGCCTTTGGCGATGCCGTTACACGTTATGGAAAAATCGATAATGAGAGAAGTCACAATTCTTTTAAAGGACGGGAGAGCTCTGAAAGGAAAGCTGGCTGGTTATGATGAGTACATGAACATGGTCCTGGAAGACACAGAGGAAACGAAGGACGACAAAGTCCGCAGAATTGGCACTGTCGTTCTCAGGGGCAACAACATCGTCTCGGTTTCCCCGAAGTAAACTTTGGGCATTTTCATGAAGCGATTGTTCGGCACAAATGGAATTAGGTGGAAGCCAGACCGCTCCGAGTATTTCAATTTTCCAATAAAATTGGGTCTGGCACTCGGTCATTATTTCGGCAAGGGCAAGTGTGTTTGCATAGGCATGGACGCGAGAACCACCGGCCCGATTATTAAAGCCGGGGTAGCGTCCGGTATAATGGCCGCTGGCTGCAATGTTATAGACTTGGGGATTGTTGCCACGCCGACCGTCCAGTTCGCTGTCCGTGACCTCGAAACCGACGGCGGAGTCGTCATCTCGGCGTCACACAACCCACCGGAATTCAACGGCATCAAGTGCATAGCCAGTGATGGGACGGAGCTGGCCCGACAGGAAGAGGAGAAAATAGAGCGACTATTTTCTGAAGGTGTGGGGTGTGCTAACTGGCAAGAGGTCGGGAAGTGCGTTTCCGACCACAGTGTGATCGCCGGCCACATCGATTATATCCTGTCCCAGTTTCAGGCGTTGCCGGAGGATAAAAAACTGACTGTGATAGTTGATGGCTCGAACGGTCCCGGTGGTCTTCTGACACCGAAGATACTTTCCAGGCTGGGTTGCAGGGTCATCACAATCAATGCACAGCCGGACGGGTTGTTTCCGGGCAGACTTCCGGAGCCCGTGGAGGAGCATCTGGGAGACCTGAAAGATGCGGTTGTGGATGCGGGAGCTGACTTCGGGGTCGCTCACGACGGCGACGCAGACCGTGCCGCGTTCATCGACGAGAAAGGGCGGTACGTAACCGGTGACAAGAGCCTAGCCATCTTCGCAAAGCACATCTTGTCGAAAGAAAAGGGAACTGTCGTTGTGCCTGTCAACACCTCCAAAGTTGTAATCGACACTGTCAAGGAAATGGGTGGCGCAGTCAAGATAACGCCGGTCGGCTCACCACTCATTGCCAGGAAGATCGCTGAAATCGGTGGAGTCTTCGGCGGTGAGGGAAATGGCGGCGCGATTTTCCCGAAGCATATGTTTTGCAGGGACGGCATGATGAGTGCGTGCCAGATGGTTCAAATTGTAGCTGAAAAAGGCTCTCTCTCCCAACTCGTCGATCGGCTTCCGAGATACACCTTGAAGAGGACTAGGGTTGCCTGCCCCGAGAAGCTGAAACCGATGCTTCTCCAGGAGATGAAAAAACACATTTCCGCCGAGACTTCAGACATCGACGGATTGAAAATCGTCGATGATGACTGGTGGGTTTTATTGAGGGCTTCGGGTACCGAACCGATATTCAGAATCACTGCCGAGGCGAAGGATGAAGGTCTTGTGGACTCGAAGCTCGCGGAATTCAGGAAGCTGACCGAGGACGTTATTCAGGTCCTTTCTCCCTAAACTTCTTTCTCTCTTTTCTGAATTTCAGGAGCTCTGCGGCCTCGCGAATTATCGTGCCAAGCATTATGCCCGTCGTTATGCCGGCCAGAGTGCCTGTTAAAGCCCTTAGGAGATTGGTGCTTTCGTAGGATGTCACAAGCTGGAGGGCGCCATCGATGCCTATCGGGACGAAGCCCAGCAGAATCCAAAAAACGTTCAATTCGAAGGCCAGAAATAGGATAGCCAGTGCCCCGAGGGCCAGTCCGAAGAATATGGAAATATCGCGGCTGCAGAACGGCATCTGGTTGCCGTTCAGGAACCATGACCGCTCTGATATTTGATGGCAGTTGAGGTCTCCGGCTGTGTAATAGAATCTGGCCAGGCCGTTTGTGACATTCTCATTGATAATCTGTGCATGCTCCCTGTAGCCAGTCCGACCGTCATCGCCGAAATCAATGGTGTCGGCTGGTGCTAAAAACGGCGTCATAACAGAGCCTAGGAACCAGATTAAGGTGATGATGAAAGCCACAAAAATGCCCAACGAGAAGTGCTGAGCTCTGTGGGCCTTGAGCCAGAGAATTAACTTTTCCGGACTGATATCCATTGAAGCGGAGATTGTGGGCAATTAGATAATTCTTTCGAGGGATGTGGTGAATCTGGTTGCTCCGAGCAGGACGTGGGGGGACGGGCGCGTCCAGCGCAGGAGCTGGTGGGGGGCACATTGATTGTTTGGGGCGGGACAAAATAGCTAGTTGGGGCGGGCAAACCCCGCCCTGCTGAATATTAGGATGTTTGATTACTCCGGCGGTGGCGGTGGGCTCGGGTCCGGCTGCGGTGGTTGCTCCGGCTCGGTGGGGTGTGTTAGCTCCGCCGGTTCGGGTTCTTGCTCCTCGCTCAATGACTCGCCGCACTCCCGACAGAATTTGGCATCTGCAGCCATCTCCGCACCGCACTTCGGGCACTTCACTTCGGTTGGGGCTCCGCATTCCCTGCAAAACTTCGCATCCTTGGCTATCTCGGCATTGCACTTCGGGCAGTTCTCCTTCTCCGGAGCGCCGACCGACTTTCCGCATTCCTTGCAGAATTTTGCATCCTTCGCGAGGAGTGCCTGGCAGTGCGGACACATGACCATTATTTCCTTCTCTTTGGTCAGGTTGGTATCCTGCATGCCCTGTGTCATTGCTCCGCCCATGCCCATTCCAGCTCCCAGGCCAGCACCTATGCCGGCGAATGCCGCTGCGCCGCCGCTTTCGCCCTTTGCCGCGCCTTCTCCGACGCCCTCGATGGCCTTGCCGGTCTGGTACTGCAAGTAGTCGACGTTGAGCGCTCCCATCGCACCCCTGCGGTCGATGGCGTCCTGCACTTCCTTCGGCGGTGTTATCGTCAAGCCGGCAATGTTCATTATCTTGAGTCCGTAGCGTGTGATCTCGTCCTCGACCTTGCTGAGTATGAGTTGTTCAATTTCTTGCAGATAGGCCGGCATCTCGACCATGGCCATGTTCTTGTCGCGCTTGAGTTCTCCAAGTGCGTCGTTGACTGTCTGGATGAGCTCCGACTTCAGCCATTCGATGACCTGGCTGGAAGTACTGTAACCGTGAGTTCCCACGAATTCGGTGATGAAAAGCATCGGGTCTGTGACTTTGTACGAGAAGTTGCCGAATATCCTCAACCTGACAAGCCCGAAGTCCACATCGCGGAAGGTCAGCGGCTCCGGTGTTCCGAATTTTCCGCGGAACTCCCTGCGTTGGATGTAGTATACCTCGCCGAGCTGTTTGATGCCGGTGACTGCCGGTCCCAGCGTCCTCAGGATCGGGACGTTCTGGGTGGTCAGCGCGAACCTTCCCGGCTGGTCGAAGACGTGCATCGCCTTGCCGTCCCTGAAGAAGACGGCGTATTCATCTTCATAAACCACGAAATTATCGTTCCAGTACACGTTCGTCGGTATCTTGTACATTACGTTCTCGCCTTTGTACTCCTGTGGCCATGTGTATGTGTTCCTGGCCACGTCGCCTTTCTTGCTCTTGCCTCTTCCGAATGCCATGATTAATCTCCTCCTTTCATTCCTCTACCAGCAGGCCCGCAATGGCCTCTCTTCTCTTCGAGAATAATTCGTTGAAATTGTTGAGCGCGTCCAATGCCGCTTTCATGCCGGTGTCGACACTGGCCAAGTCGCCGGATGGTATCGCCCCCGCCACGATGTCCAGTGTGGTTCTGACTGTCTGGACGTCGTCCAGCAATGCCAGGTCCCACTCGTACATCACGTTCAGCTGGCTCTGTTCAATCCGATAATCTGGCGAGACGCCTGTGTACCCTTGCTCGGCATGCCTCATCCTGTTCATTGCGGAGTTGGTCTCGTTCACCAGTTTCCTGACCTTCTCGAGGGTGTCCAGCTCCTTTGCCTCGGCGAGGAGATTTCTGCACTCCTCGGCCTTTTTGGCTGCAAAGCCGAGCCTGTCTGTCAGCTGCTCACGCAAAAGGCGGTCCGCGATTCTCAGGTCCTCCCTCTGCCTGTATCCCCGGAAGCCGGGAATAGCCAACTGTATCTTTTTGATAAGTCCTCTGTCGTCCTCGACCCTTTCTCTCAAATCCGTCATTTAATTCACATCCGTAAACTAGTATGTTTAATCTTCAATCGTTCCTTTCACTCTGGACATAAAGTATGCGAGACCACCGATGCCTATTAGTATTATGGCTATGGCGACGGTTACCCAGACGCTGATTATGTCGAATATGAAGGCCAGTATCACCAGGGATATTATAGACAGCAGCATGCCTCCGATTATCAGTGTGCTCTCGCCGTGCGGCTTCCTCTTCGTCTTGATTGTGCCCATGACCATCATGATAACTCCTGCGCACAGCAACCAGAACACGAATGCACAGCCTATGCAAAGGTCTGTCAACGCCCATATCAGCATCCACACCCCTAAAAGTATGAAAAGCATGATATATGCCAGATAGAACATCAAATCTTCTTTCTTCATGTCAATCGTATTTACAATAAGCGGGTCTGAGTATATTAATCTTGTTTAGGATTTCCCAGAAATTCCCAAGCGATTTCCCAGAAATCTCGGTGGATTTCTAGAGAGTTCCAGGGAACTCACATGCTTTTTCCAATCAAATTTCACTGCCGTCTTCGCAAGGACCAGGAAGCCAGTGCTAAAAACACCGCGGCAAATATCAACAACGCAACAACATCGTGCCATACCATGTCTAAGCCCCATCCACGGAGCATGACCGAGCGGCATGCATCTATTGCATACGTGGGCGGAACGAATAAAGATGCAGGGCGGAGCCAGACAGGAATCGCCTCCAGCGGCCAGAACACCCCGGAGAGAAGAAAACCGGGCATGACTATGAACGGCACGAGCTGCACTGCTTGTGCCTCTCTCTTGGCCAGTGCCGAGCCGAGGATTCCGAGGGCCTGGCTGACGATTGCCAGGACAACTATCACCAGGAACGCGAGCCATATCTCGCCCGCGATGTCTACGTCGAAGGCCAGTATGCCGTAGCTGAGCAAAATTGTTGCCTGAAGGGTTCCGACAACGCTAAACGTGATTGCATAGCCTGCAACGATTTCGGCCTCTGTCAGCGGTGTGGCCAGTACTCTGTGGAGTGTTCCGGACACGCGCTCGCCGACGAAGGTTATGAGCGTTAGAAGAGTCGTTAAAAAATACACGACAAAACACATGATGCCCGGCACGAAGAAATCCATGAATTCGACGTTGGAACCGTAAATCGGCGTCGCACGGACGGTAACCGGCATCTGCTGTCCGTTCTCCTCCGCAGCCGAGATTATGGCCTCGTTGACCTCCCTGGTTATCGACTCCGCCACGTTGATGTTGCTTGTGTCTATGTAGATGTCGAGATATGAGGTGGTGTTGATGAGCGGGAGTGCGGCCAGTATCGCCTCGGACGTGTAATTTTCAGGGAAATAAATTACTGCCCAGGCATTGCCGTTCTCGAGTTCTGTGATGGATACGCTGAGGTTTGCGGAAGTTGTGATGGCCAGCACTTCTGTATCCAGGTTGTGAACGACGGCGTTGGCGAACACAACGTCACCGATGAGAGGTATGGTGGCGCCCTCGTCCAGATTTACCACGATAACTTGCACGTCCTTGACCTCGCCGCTGAAGGCCAGTCCGAAAAGGGTCATCGAGAAGATCGGCGCGAGCGTGAGGAGGGCGAGGGTTCTCTTGTCGTTCTTCAGGTCCAGAAAGACCCGTTTTGTTACAGCCAGCACTCTCCTGAAATTCATGGCCCGACCTCCTTGACGACCTCCAGAAACGCGTCTTCGAGACTGGTCGTTCTCGTGCTTTCGAGAAGGTGAGTGGGTGAGCCCTCCGCGATGAGCTTGCCGTTCCTCATGAAGCCGATCCTGTCACAATGTCTGGCCTCGTCCATGTAGTGGGTTGTTATCAGAATCGTGATGCCCTGGCTTCGGAGGTTTTGAAAGTATTGCCAGAAAGACGCCCTCAGCTCGGGGTCGACTCCCACTGTCGGCTCGTCGAGAAATAAAATCTCCGGTTCGGACATGAGCGCGCAAGCGAGTGATACCCGATGCTTCATGCCGCCGCTCAGGTTGTTGACAAGTGTCTTGGCCCACACCTCCAGGTCGATGACCTTCAATAGCTCTGATATTCTGGCCTCAACCTTGGCCTTCCCGAGCCCGAATATGCTGCCGAAGAATTCTAAATTCTGGCGAACTGTCAGGCCGACATAGAGGGCGGTTTCCTGCGGCATGTATCCGATGCGGCCGGCTATGGATTTCGAGGGGGCGGGAGTGCCGAGCATTTTCGCGCTGCCGCCGTTCATCTTCAGCAGACCGCAGAGTACCTTGATGACCGTGGTCTTGCCTGCTCCGTTCGGCCCCAGCAGGCCGTAAACCTCACCCTTTCTGACCTTGAGGTCGAGTGCGTTCACCGCAGTAAAATCCCCGAACTTCTTGGTAAGCTGGCTTGTTTCGATGGCAAGTTCTTCCATAATCTCTGACTGGAAAGCGGTCAGGTGGGATTTAAGGGCTTCGGAATTACATATCAGCTCCCGATTGAGTATGAAAAAAGGGCTCTGCCAGAGGAAATAAAAAAGCCACTGGAGGGATTTGAACCCTCGACCTGCTGATTACGAATCAGCCGCGCTGCCAGGCTATGCCACAGTGGCTTTTGAGTTCACGAAAAAAGCCACTGATGGCGAGGCCACAGTGGCGCAACCACCATGGTAAATCTCATATGGCTTATCGCTTCAAACAGGTACGATGAAATGACAATGGCTTATAAATTTAATCGTGAAGCTCGAAATGGATAATCACTTCTTGTCGAACTTTATTTTCGACCTTTTCAGCATCTCGACGACAGGCAATGTTTTTCCGGAGAGCATCGTTATGAGCGCTCCGCCGCCTGTGCTGACGTGGTCTATCCTGTCCTCGAGACCGAGCTGGCTTACCACGGTTGCGGTGTGACCGCCGCCGACGACTGTGAAGGCTTTGGTGTCTGCCAAGGCCTTAAAAATCTCGAGAGTGCCGAATGAAAACTCCTCCAGCTCGAAGACTCCCATCGGGCCGTTTAGAATTACGTTATCTGAATTTTTGATGATCTCGATGTACTTCACGATTGTGTCCAATCCGATGTCGTAAATCGGATGCTGGCTCGGAAGCTCGGACACTCTTGTCCCCGATCTTATGCCGTTGTCGTTGAGCGCCACGTCCGTCGGAACGAGAATCATGTCGCCGTATTTTGATAAGAGGGCTGAGGCCGTCGAAATCATCTTTTCGGGTTCGGGCACCTCCTTCCCGATTGCGTCTTGACTGCCCTTGCCGAGCTCGATTCCCTGGGCCTTGATGAAGATGCTAGCCACCAGCCCGCCGGTGAGTATCTTGTTGGCAACTCCGCTCTCGAGCATGTGGCCCATTACCTCGATTGAATCGTCGACCTTGGCGCCGCCGAAGATCGCTGTCGTGTTCCCGCCCGCGCCCAGCGCCTTTCCGAGCATCGTCAGCTCCCTTTCCATGAGGCGCCCCGCCATTGCCGGCATGACCTCTCCGAAGCCTATCAGCGACGATTGGGCGCGGTGCGTTGCCGCGAACGCATCGTTAACGTAATAGTCTGCAACAGATGATAAACGGGTGACCAGGTGCGTCTTCGCGAGAATCTCTGGTTTGGCGTTTTTTAGAACCAATTCTTCAGCGAAGAAGCGTGTGTTCTCGAGAAGGATGATGTCGCCGTTCTTCATCTGCTGGATTGCGTTCAGTGCCTTTTCGTCGAAGAGCGAGTCGACGTACTTCACACCGCGACCGAGGAGTTGGGTCAGCTGCTCGGCGTGTTTTGACAGGTTCGTGAAGTCTTTCTTCCCGGGCTTGCTCTGATGGGCTAGTATCGCCGTTTTTCCGCTCTTGAGGTCGTTGATTGTCGGGATGTGGCGGCGCATTCTCGTGTCGTCCAGAATCCTGCCTGAAACGGGGTCCATCGGCGAGTTTATGTCCGCACGCAGCAAAACCGTCTTTCCCCTGAGGTCGAAATCGTCGATAGTGAAGAAGTCCCGGGAATGGTTCATCGCCCTTCATATCACTTTTCTATTTATTAATTGTCCTATTTAATCTTAGCTTGAATTCTGAATTTATGTGTTATCTCGTATATTATAGGATAAATTCTTATACTCTAAAGTTATATGTAAAAATCAGAAATGACTTGGGGGTTTCAAAAATCCCTGTGGTGAGTCTATGGGTAAAATTCGTGGTCTGAAGGGTGTCTTTTGCGTTTCAATTTGTTGTTTTTTCATACTAAGTGCGATTCCTTCCAATGTCTTATCTTCGACAGTGCAAAACGAGAAAATCCTGCTTTTTGAGGAGGGTGGCGTTGTTGAACATAAATTGAACGTTCAGACTATTGACTGGCCAGTGGACATGCCCCTTGTCCCGGATTTCTCATATCTGGAGCCTTTAGATGGAGGGGATTACCAATTATATTCCAAACCAGTTGATGGGATTAGAGGTACTGGTGTATTTGATATTCCAGTTGTTGTGGGCTGGAATTTTGTTTCAGTTCCGTTTGTTCAAACTGATGAGGATATTCTAGCGGTGCTCGATGATGGGGGTGGCGACACCATTTGGGACTATGCCCTGTACTATGATGCAACCGACCCAGCTGACGTATGGAAATCTTACAGGTCAGATTGGAACCCCACATACAATCAATTGCTTAATATCAACCACAGGATGGGAATCTGGCTTCAGATCTCTGATGGGGGGAGCGATGGTCTGCTGACCGTTGACGGCGACACCCTTGGAAGCACCGACATCAATCTCCTGGAAGGATGGAACATGGTTGGGTATCCTTGCCTGGAAAGTAAGACCATGGCAGATGCCTTGGCTGGTGTGCCTCATGGGTTCGTCGGGTGCTTTGATTCTGGTGAGCCATACGACATCAGGGAGATGCTCCCTTCTGAGCATATGGGCCCGGGAAACGCCTACTGGATCTGGGCAGACAGTGATTGTGTGTGGACCGTGGGGGACACTACTCCCCCTGCCTTTGCGGGACTGGTGTCCGCAACAAATACCGGCACTGGCGGAACTGTAGACCTGGCGTGGAACCCCGCGACAGACCCGTCCTACCCGATAACGTACAATGTTTACATGGCAACATCGTCTGGTGGGCAGAACTTTGCCTCGCCGGACTATACAACAGACCAGACAACCCTCCAGATATCAGGATTGACAGATGAACAGGAATATTTCTTTGTCGTCAGGGCAGAGGATTCGGCGGGTAATGAGGAATCTAACTCGGTGGAAAATAGTGCGACACCGACCGCGCCGGATACCACACCCCCCCAGATAATCATAACCGCCCCGGTAGACGGGGCCGTGGACGTGGCTGTGAACCAGGATATCGTCATCACTTTCAGCGAGACCATCGACACGGCAACATTTGCTTACACATGTAATCCCAATCCAGGCGGGTGGGGCGAGGTGTGGGACAGTGCCAGTTTCCCCGATGACAGGGTCACACTGTCGCATTCGGACTTTGCCTTTGAAACACCCCATACCTTTCAGGTTACCGCCGCTGACGATTTGGCTGGCAACCCGTTAGTTGCGGGACCTCTCTTGAATCCGTGGACATTCTCAACTGTGGTTGCCCCTGATATTATTCCGCCCCAGGTTGTCAGCAATGACCCGGTGGATGGTGCCTTTGATGTTTCGGTTTCGACCAACATTGTCGTAACCTTCACCGAGGAGATGAATCAGGTCAACACCGAGGGTGCGTTCGAGATTGTGCCGGCAGTTGCGGGAACGTTCTCTTGGAATCCTGGTGGAGATATAATGACGTTCAACCCCTCCGCAGACCTTGATTGGTCCACCGCCTATACCATAACCATCCACACGACGGCCACCGACCTCGCGGGCAACACCCTGGACGGTGACAAGGACGGCAATATGGAATCAGACAACAAGGACAAATGGGTGTTTTCGTTTACTACGGAAAGCGAACCTGATTTGACCGGTCCGATCGTTTCCAATGTACAGGGAACGCCTGACCCAGTGAATTCCGGAAGCCCGCTGACCTTGACGGCAAATGTGGACGATACCACGACCGGGGGAAGCACGATTGCGGAGGCAGAATGGTCTGATGGGGGTGCCCCTGCGAGCGCAGGTACCGGTACACCGATGAGCGCTTCGGACGGGACATTCGATTCTGTCAGCGAGGATGTCACTGTATCAATAGATACAACCGGATGGCCTGGCGGGTCCAGGACTCTCTGGGTCCGTGGAAGAGATGCGCAGGGCAACTGGGGCGATGCGGTCTCCACGGTCGTCGGAGTAATAGAGCCTGACACAACACCGCCAGAGATAACAAATACTGTCCCGGCAGACGGGGCCGTGGATGTGGATTTGACGCAGAATATCATCATCACTTTCAGCGAGGAGATGAACCCGGCCTCTGTTGCATATACATGTGACCCTGACCCAGGCGGGTGGGGAGAGAGTTGGGACCCGACAAATACCATCCTGACCTTAACGCACAATGATTTCGCATACGAAACAACCTATACGTTCACCGTTACAAGCGGCCAGGATCTGGCAGGCAACCCATTGGCAGCGGGTCCGGTCTTGAATCCGTGGTCATTCACTACATTGGATGCTCCTGACACCACGGGGCCGATAACCTCTGGGGTGGCAGCAACACCAAACCCTACCGAGGGTGCGGTACTGGTTACGCTGGTCGGCACAGTTGATGATACCACAACCGGGGGCAGCAACATTGCAGAGGCCGAATATTTCGTTGATTTTGTGGGTGCCGACGGAAGCGGCACTCCGATGGCTGCGTCAGACGGTAATTTCAACAGTCCAACAGAGGATATAACGGCAGACGTCGATGTCTCGGGTTGGGCTCTGGGCGATTATGTCTTGTATGTCCATGGAAGGGACGCTGCCGGAAACTGGGGGTTGACAGCAAGCACCACGCTTAGCGTGACCGATGCCCCTGATATTATACCACCCCAGGTTGTCAGCAATGACCCTGTGGATGGTGCCCTTGATGTGCCAGTTTCGACAAATATTGTAGTCACTTTCACCGAGGAGATGAATCAGGCCAACACCGAGGGTGCGTTCGAGATTGTGCCGGCAGTTGCGGGAACGTTCTCTTGGAATCCTGGTGGAGATATAATGACGTTCAACCCCTCCGCAGACCTTGATTGGTCCACCGGATATACTGTTACTATCCACACGGCCGCGACAGACCTTGCCGGTAATACACTGGACGGCGACAAGGATGGCAATATGGAAGCAGACAACAAGGACAAATGGGTGTTTTCGTTTACTACGGAAAGCGAACCTGATTTGACCGGTCCGATCGTTTCCAATGTACAGGGAACGCCTGACCCAGTGAATTCCGGAAGCCCGCTGACCTTGACGGCACATGTGGACGATACCACGACCGGGGGAAGCACGATTGCGGAGGCAGAATGGTCGGACGGCGCAAGCCCGGCCAACGCAGGCGCAGGAACGCCAATGAGTGCTTCAGACAGCGGGTTTGACGAGGTATTGGAGGGTGTTACAGCCACAGTTGATACCACAGGATGGCCTGACGGGTCCAGGACTCTCTGGGTTCGTGGAAGAGATGCGCAGGGCAACTGGGGCGATGCGGTTTCCACGGTTGTCGACGTAATAGGGCCGGATATAATACCCCCCCAGGTTGTCAGCAACGACCCGGCGGATGGTGCCACTAGTGTTTCAGTTACAACCAACATTGTCGTGACCTTCAATGAGGAGATGGACCAGGCAAATACAGAGGGGGCTTTTGAGATTGTGCCTGCAACTGCGGGGTCGTTCTCCTGGAATGCCGCCGGAACTGTGTTGACGTTTAACCCCAGCAGCGATCTTCTTGGTGGTGAAGCATATACGGTGACAATTCACGTTGCAGCCACTGATCTGGCCGGTAATACCCTCGACGGGGACAAAGATGGTGTGATGGAGGCTGACAACAAGGACAAGTGGGTCTTCTCGTTCACCACTGCGGGTGGCGGCCCAGGTGCCAAGTATGCAGTTGTCGTGGGTATCAACAAATTCACTTACCTAAGTGATTTGACATACTGTGTGGCCGATGCCAACGAAGTCCGCACCAACCTCAACAGCGACGGATATACTGTTGACCTGATTACGGATACCCAGGCAACAAAGGCAAATATCCTGTCCGCTCTGGATGATATGGGCTCCTCGGAAGTGGCTGGCGACTACACGGGATTCACATTCTCGGGGCATGGCGGG
Source organism: Methanomassiliicoccales archaeon (assembly GCA_030672365.1). GTDB lineage: Archaea > Thermoplasmatota > Thermoplasmata > SG8-5 > JAGLSY01 > DAOVGM01. Next base: position 729 of record DAOVGM010000025.1, on the reverse strand, counting down.
ATTCTGAGCGGAAAATGCGTTATTTGCCCTACCGAAGGATATGACCTTTCCACATACATACAGAAGGCCGAGCTGGAGGCAAAGTTCGCAACCTACGACAGTACTCACATCCTGATATTCTTCGACAGCTGCAACAGCGGTGGCATGAGCACACTTGGCTCTGCCGGACGATTGTGTATCATGGCAGCGAAGAGCACACAGTACTCATGGGACGGCCAGCCGGACATCGCAAACGGCGTCTGGACATACTACTTCTGGGAGGACGGATACCGGGACGGAATGGCAGGCACAACAATACTCGAAGATGTATTCACCTACGCCGCCCCACTGGCCAAGACCTATGTGGAGGTCAACTACCCGCCGTATACGATGGACCCGCAGATTTCGGACGGATACACCGGCGATTTCTACTTGTGAGATTTATCTCGAATGTTCCTTCGCCTTTTCAGAATATAGGCACCGGAGGCAAGTACGATTATCAGCAGGATTGCTAAAATCATCAAGTTTGTTCCATTCTGTTGGCCATCGTCCAATTGCGTCATCTTTACCATCAGTAGCCATGTGGACTGTGGAATGCCTATTTGGGGTTCTGCGTTGGTCTCCCAGATCGTGTACAGCCCGTCTTCGTAACAGATTAGGTCCGCCTCTTTGTATGTCATCCCCCCGCCGTCGTCCCTTCCCCAGTCATCGCGAGTGAGCTCCTCTGTCTGCGACCATGCGGCCCCATTA
>DAOVGM010000060.1 GCA_030672365.1 Methanomassiliicoccales archaeon | reverse complement strand
GGCGATCATGGCCCTCTGGCGCATTCCACCGCTGTACTCGTGCGGATATCCGTTGACCCTGTCCGTATCCAGGCCCACGAGTTTGAACAGTTCCAGAACCTTCTTCTTCGCCTCTTCTTTCGACGCGTCCTCGTGCGCACGAATGGCTTCTGCGATCTGGTCGCCGACGGTGAACACAGGATTAAAGGCGTTCATGGCACTTTGGAAGATCATGGACACTTCATCCCATCTAAAATCCCTCATCATGGCCTCGACGTACTTCCTTCGCTTTCGCGGAGAGAGGGCCTTTTCCTCCTCGCTTCCGGCTACCATTTTCCCATCGAAGGTAATCGTACCGCCGACAATGTCTCCGTTGGAGGGCAGCAACCTGGTGATGGCGAATGCGATCGTGGTTTTGCCGCAGCCAGATTCCCCTACGAGACCAATTGTCTCGCCCCTGTCGAGTTTCAGTGAAACGTCCTCGACAGCCTTCACGCTACCTCTCTGGATTTTGTAGTGGATACTAAGGTTTTCTAGTTCTAACAGTGCCATTCTATTGCCTCCTTCTCAATCTTGGGTTGACAATCTCGTCGAACGCTCTGCCTAGCAGGAAGAATGCCAAACAGATTAAGGTGATACAGATGCCGGGCGGTAACAACCACCACCATGCCTGAAGAGCATTGGTGTGCTGGACATAGTTCAACATCATTCCCCAGCTCATGGTTCTCGGGTCGCCTAGACCGATGAAAGCCAGTGCTGCTTCGGAAAGAATTGCGCCGCTGACGTAGAAGGTCATGTACAGAACAGCCAGTGGCAGAATGTTCGGTGCTATGTGCCAGAACATGATCCTCGCCTTGCTGGCTCCCGTAACTCGGGCCGAATCTATGAACGGCCTTTCCTTGAGCGTCAAAACCTCTGACCTGATGATTCTCGCCGTGCCTCCCCATCCTACTATGCCGATGATGAACACAATGTTCCATATGCTGGGGTCCATCAAAGCTGCCAGTATAATCAGCAACGGAAGACCGGGCAACACGAGAATGACGTCCGTGAAACGCATCAGAATCGTATCGACGTTTCCGCCGTAGTACCCGGAAACCAGCCCGACAAGCAGGCCGATACTGATTGAGAATATGGCGGCTGCGAAACCGACCAGAAGCGCGATTCGAGAGCCCAGAAGCGTCTGAGACAGTATGTCTCTTCCCTGGTCATCAGTGCCCATGAAATAAGAGTTTCCACTAGGCGGTTGCTGCTCTTCACCTGGCCAGTAATCATCTTTTTGCTCCTGGCTCAGTGCCCATGTCGGGGGCAGAGGTGTAATCATCTGCCCACCGGCACTGAATGAATACATGCGCGCATTAACACCAGAAATCATAGTGCCATCGGGCTCGTACATCACGGTCGTAAATGCGATTTCTCCCTGGCCGAGATGCTGGCTTCCCGATACTTCTATATCATCGTAGATAATTGGTTGCCCGAGAGCTACGCCGTCGATCGATTTTCTATATGTGACTGTTCCATTTGTATTTATTGCATAAACCATGGTGAAATCATCCGAATAATCTGTCGGAGTTCCATTGAAATTCTGTGTTGGGATGTACATGAAATCAAGGTATGCTTCGTCATAGTATGGCGGTGCCACGCAGGATGTCTGGAACGTGCCGCTCAGGGTCGAATCGAAAGCCGTCTTAACCTTGGATTCCGTTGAATCCGCCCTTGGGGTTATTTCCAATCTGTATGCGTAACCTGAATCGGAGCCAAATAGAATTTGCTGGCCATCGCCTCTGACGTGAGGATTTGTGAGATTACCGAGGTCCAGGTCGCCGAGTGTTCTGTCCAGTTTGTAACCGCCTTCCCAACCGGCCTGGGCCATGCTCGTATCGGCATCAAGGACGTGAATTCTGCCGTCGTCGGTCGTCGCTACGATTCTGCTCGTCGCCGCAAACGGGTCGTTGGACCAGTAGTTGCGCTTGGCACTGACGCTGGCCTCGTCGTCGTACAGCGGGTCGTAGAGGTTGTACGGGGCTCCGACCGGAAGACCGGTCATGGCGTCAAATCCGTAAAGCACACCGTCCCTTGAACCCACATAGACGGATGGACCAGTTAGAGCGGGGCTTGTCATGGTAACATTGCTTATTCCGGTTATGTTCCAAAACTCTTCGAATCCGACAAAATCACCATTAAGGTCGAGCTCGCCCCTGAAGGCGTAAAGGCTTCCTGCCTGGGTAGATACATATACCCTGTCATTATAATCAAGATAGGAGGCAGATGCACCTACAGAAACTTTGTAAACAGCAAACCCTGCAACCGGGCCGTCCAGTTGCTCTGACCATACTAAATCGGAGTTCTTGTCCGGAACGACCTCGTTTATCAACTGGTCGTTGATTGCATAGAAGGTTCCGTCTTCACAACCGAAGAATAGCCAGTAATCGATTTGGTTGAAATCCAGAACACTGCCGAAGTTGACGCCCTCTACACCGGTTGTTACCATGGAGTTGGTCTGAAATGCTCCTGATAAACCACCGCCCTGGGTCCATGCCCTTCCGGCATCGTTGACTTTCTTGGCATAAATGCCATAAGGTTCGGTATAGGATGTACTACTGGTCCCACCGGCATAATAAAGTCTGTCTACCAGCTGCTCCGAGCCGTAACTCATCGGCAGGACTCGCGGCGTCAGCGACGTCGTTACTATGCCATTTGTGGCTGGCTCGAAGAATTGTCCGATTTTCAGCACGTCCGAGTCGGGAGCCATCCATTGAATCGGGTCTCTCAGGCCCATGAACGGTGAAATCAGCGCGATGAGGATGAACATCATCATTATGGCCAGACCGAATAATCCGACCTTGTTCTCTTTGAAAAGGTCCCAGTTGTGTTTGAATGCGCGTCTGTAATCTCTTATTTTTTCCTTGATTTGTTTTGATGTAACCATGTTCTCACCTCACAATTGCACCCTCGGATCTAGATATGCATAAAGAATGTCTGCCATCATATTTCCTACGATGGTCATCATCGCAAGAATGTAGAAGGCGCCCTGAACCACAGGATAATTATGCTTCAATGTTCCTACGATCAGCAATGTTCCCATTCCCGGCCATGAGAAGATAGTCTCAGTCAAAACACCGCCGCTTATAACGCTGCCCAAAGCCAAAGCCATCGATGTGACGACTGGCAGCATTGCGTTTCTGGCCGCGTGCTTGTAAACAACGGTTCTCTGTTTCAATCCTTTTGCTCTGGCCGTGGTGATGAAATCTTCTCCCATGACCTCTAACATTGAACTTCTCATCAGCAGAATCGTACCTGCCAAGTGAAGCACAGTGAGAGTGATCAACGGTAAAGCCAGATGCCACAGTACGTCGATAAAGTAGGAGAATCCAGTGAACGCGGTGCCCGTGGCAGGGTCAACACCGCCGAAACCGCTCAACGGGAACCAGCCCAGCTGGGCGAAGAAAATCCATTGCGCGATCAGGGCCGACCAGAATATCGGCATGGAATAGAAGAACAGCGTGACGACGATTGTGCTGAGCTCGAGGACCGAACCGCGTCTCCACGCAACGATAACACCTATCAGGATTCCGATGACGTAGCTCAAGATAAGCGAGCTGCCGAACAGAAGCAGTGTGGCCGGGATTCGCTCTATCATAACATCCCAGACCGGTCTGTTGTCCTCGAACGACTCGCCGAAGTCGAAGACCAGCATGTTCTTCATGTAAATTCCGAACTGCTCCAGCATCGACCTCGGTATGACGTGCTGCGGGTGTTGCATGGGGAAGGTAACGATTTCGCCGCTCGGAGTGGTTATTGTTGCGTTTACAAATCCGGCAATCCGTTCACCATCGGCATTTGAGACGCTGACGTTGATGAACACCTTCACGCCGGTGTCTGTCAGAATGAATGGATATTCCGTGGAAATCGAACCGTCATCAAGCTCCCTGGCAATTACGAGATCTGCAAATGTCGGAGGTGCGGCATTGTCTGCCGGCGGAGTTGGTTGTGCCACCTCGTTTGAGTTGACAGGAACAGATGTGCGAATCATCTGGCCGTCCACAATGACTGTTAATCCGAAAATTCCGTTCGCATCCGCGGTAAACGAAGTTGTGTTGTACCAATCTGCGGGGTACGACGTCAGTGCGATATCGGTGAGATTTGTCATGCCTGGCTGTGTAACACGAAGTGCCGGTGCACCGGTGTTTCCCTGTACCTGCACGTGCACCGGAATGACGGCATCTTCGTAGTGGATGTTTAATTGTGTGGCGTCGGTTCCGAAGTTCCATATCTTCAAACCTGCGGTTGTGTTGGTCACGTTGCCATTGACATCGGTTATGACATCGAACATATAATAGGCGGTTGCGATGTTGCCGAAACCGTCCTCAACGGTGAATGTGGCCGCATATGCGCCAGCAACCACGTTATACACAGTTGTATTACGGTCGTGAGAAACCGCTTCAGTGAGTATGATATTGTCTGTTGTAAAGTCTGGATGCAGCAATGTCGCCCCCACCGAGCGCAATGCGCTGTCGTCGTTGATGTCCAAACCGATAACCATGGAATCCCCTGTTCCGGCCATGACATCAATATTCACAATATCAGGCGGAACATAATCGGATGCCGCATTAAAGTTCACGTTGAAATGGGTATCCAGCGTATCGGTCCCGCTTTCGTCCTCTGCGGTGATATGCAAGGAATAGTAACCGATTTCCTCAGGACTGAACGTGTATTCGAAATGGTCTCCGCCCTCTTCTACCCATTTACCGAAACCATACTTGACACTTATCAAGTCCTTTTCCATCTGTGTGATCCCTGGCTTCATGAACAAATTCTGGGCTGCGTCCCCCGGCATAAGCCTGAAAAGCACGAAAAGCAGCACCAGAACGATAATCAGAGTGATTATCATGTGAATTACTCTTTTCACCAGATACTTTCGCAATCTCATTTACTCCAACTCCTGTTCGTATGTTATCCTCCTGAATTATGAATTACCTTGAAATAAAGGCAATTAGGGCCTAGATTTACTAAGCCCTAATTCTTCTGAATACCGCAACGCTTACTGCCACAACGGAGAAGATAGATGCGACTATCAGGAATGACGGGAACGGTGTGCCCGCTGACCCGCCGTCTGCCGGCTTGTAATTAATGACGTTTATGGAGATACTCTGGTCTCCGTCCTTGTACGTCGCTTTAAGGGCCAGTGCACTCAGTGTGTACACCTTGTCTTCATCTATGTCGTCTGCCGTGAAGGTGAACGTTGCTTTTCCCTGTTGGTCGGTGGTTGCTTCCGTCGGCGTGATTGTCGGTTCCGCGGGGTCAACCTGCACGATTACCGTGGCATCCTGTACCTGGAAACCGTCCTGGTCAGTAACCTCGACCGTTATGGTGGCCAGACCTGCTTGACCGGCCTCGTCTTTATCGTCAACCACGTCCGGGGTCGCAGACATGACAACAGATAGGAAATTCACGTCCTCCGGATAGATCTTAATTAACGTCACCTTACCCGGTGCCTGGTCATATCCTTCCAATATTGCTTCCTTTATATTCAACAATGCCTGAACTCCATCTTCATATTCGGGTATGAAACCGGCAGAACCGTTCTTCGGAACGTAGGGTGCGTTGTATCCTATCTTGATGATTCCGTTGTCGTCTGTCGTGTCGTTGAATTCCTGGAGCTCCAGCGGTCCGAACGTTCCGTTGCTGACATCGATAATGACCTTTGCGTCCGGAACCGGGGTCCTTGTCAGTGCACCGGTTGTCGGGTCTTTCACGACCGCGGTTACCTGAACCTGGATTTCGTTTCTTGGTTCGTCGTAGGTACTGTTGGAAACGTAAGATGAGCCAGTGTTCATGAACTTGGCGTTCAGCCACTTGTTTGACGGCGGCTTGAGGTTCAGAATCGAGCCCCAGTTATAGATAGAACCCGTTGCTCCGGCTGACCAGCCGGTGAACCTGTCGTTCCTGTATGCCTCGATGTTCGTCCTGTAATACAATACATCGTACGGAAGGTCATAGGCTATTGCCGCCTGGGCATCCTTGACGTCCTGCATTCTCTCGGTCTCGTCGCCGGTTTCCCGAGCATGATCAATTATACCATCGAAGGTGGTATTTTGGTATCCTGGATAGTTCTGTCCTGCCTTTGCCGTGCTGGAGTGGAAGAAGGCGTACAGGAAGTCAGTCGGGTCAGAACCGATTCTCCACCCAAGAATGTACATGTCGAAATCCCTCTCCTCTATATGGTTAACGATGGTACCGAAATCCATTGGGATGGACTCGGCGTAGATACCGACAGCCTGAAGCTGCGTAGCCATCATGATGCCTGCCTGCGCCCTGATCGGGTCGTAGTCCGCGGGCGGAGTCAGGATTCTTATCAAACCATCTGGCTCACTGCCGATTTCTTTCTTCGGGAATTTGTCTGTAGGTGCCTCCCACCAGTTGTCTGGTCCAGCGGAGTTTTTATCACCGCCGTTCATCGGTCTGTAGCCTGCCTCCCAAAGGATGTTTCGAGCTTCGGCCGGGTCGAAAGCATAAGTCGGAATCGAGTTGTTGTACCACTCACTTATCGAGCTCACCGGACCGTCTGCCGGAAGTCCGAAGTTCTGCAACAACCTCTGCACGATAGTCTGCTTGTCGATACAGTGCGCAACAGCCTTTCTGAAGGGCAGTGCCTCATCTACATGAGTTTCGTGGTCATATCCAAACATTTCTTTCCTCATGTTATATGCCAGATAGAAGAAACCCTTCTCCGCGGACTGCATGATACTGATGTCCTGCTCGTTCATCAAATCTTGGACGAAAGTCGGCGGAATCGACCACGCGATGTAATCCACCTCGTTGTTTCTCAGGGCAAGCACTGCCTGCTCCGCGGTCTTGAAAATCGTGAAAACCATGGCATTGATAGTGGGCTGGTTCGCCTGGCCCTTGTCTGTGTCTGGATCGATAATATCGTACTGGAATCCTACCCTGTAGAAGTGCTCCCTGTATGTTATGATCTTCGAGCTAACGCCCGGGGTCCATGAATCCCACTCGAAAGGACCGCAGCCCACAGGGCTCGGATTATCCCATGCCGTGGCCTTCTTGTCGTCCCATGCCTCTGCGTGAGTTGGTGTATATTGGGGGTCAAGCCAGATCAACCTGTTGTTGGAATCCTGATTGCCTGCTGTGCCGCCCCAAATGTGGGAGGGAAGCAAGAACGCGGAAAGCGTGTTCCTGAAGAAATCTGCAAATGGTGTCTGGAGCTGGAATAACAGTGCGGCCTGAAGACCGTTTGCGCTCTCCCAAACCGGTGTTATGAAAAGCTTGTGGTCATTGGGGAAGTTGCTCGTTGCCTCGCCGCCCTGGTCCATCAAACATTTTACACTGCTTACCCAGTCAGGCAACTGGGATTGAACTGCATATGAAAAGAGCACGTCCCTTACAGTCACCTGGGTTCCGTCATGCCAGTACACGTCGGTGAAGTCATAGAAAACCGTCGTTTCTCCAACTTCGCTGTTCGGCTGCCATTGCGTTCCACCTTCATTCGGTGTGAACTCGAACTCGCCGATGGTGCAGTCGTCCCAAGTGTAAGTGGTTGGGTCCGTTTTTGTAGTCTGGCTTGATGTACCGACCGCGATGTACGGAATGATGTTACCGGCCTCGTCGGTGTTGATCGGGCTTTCGTAGAGATATCCGATGACGTTCCATGTCCAGACGTCGCCGCCTACCAGCGGATTTGTAGTCTTGACGTCATCCTGCATAGCAATCCTGAGAATAAGACTCTCATCTTCCTGTCTAGTCAATTCAGGAGCTGCGACCGCAGTAGTGAACGAGCTAAGCACCATGGCAAAGACGAACACGAACGCCATAACTACAATCCCAATGCTCTTTTTACAATCGTTATTAACCATTCTAATTACCTCCTTTTTTTCCTCTCCAGCAAAGAAATCCTGTATGAATTCCGTTTCGCTGTAAGTAGTGACTATATATATATTTTATCGGTTTGCAATAGTACATTAATTACTAGTTATAAAGAGACATAATATATAAGCAGATTTGTACACTTTTTTGTGTAATATAAATGCTTTTTGGTGCATCGGTTTGTACAAAAGAGGGTTACTAACGAGAATCTAATTAGTACCAATTAGCCCCAACCTAATTGGTAGATAGGCTACGAGTGAGGATACAAATCAATAAAAAAACATAAACATATCCTTTGCTTTGATGATTTGGTGTGAAAAATGACAGGTGAAAAAATTACGCTACAAGATTGGATGCAATATTTTCAACATGAGAACGAATTGATGATGAATAATTTAGGCTCTTGTCTAACTCCGAGAATGATTTCCTATGGAGCGTTATTTGTTGCATCGTTAATTTTCGTTTTTCAAACAGAGTTTTTCAGTATATTCTCCTTGCTCGGAATACTTGGAATCACATTTGCATCTTTAGGACTCGGATTATTAATCAATTATAACTATGGGATTTTAAAGAAGATAGAATTGTATAGAAAAATTCAAAGAGAAATATTGACTGGAAAAATCAAAGATGAAGAAGGTATAAAAAGGAGATTAGGCATCATTAAATGAGTATATTATTTTTATAAGGCGTAAAGTTATAAAAAGTGGAAGTGCCTACACGAGACACTTCACGTTCACAAGCCCGTCAGTAACACCATGTTGGATTCTGCATAGAGCCACACAGAGCAACGAAATATACGTCATTAGAACGTGCATTTCAGCCCGATTCATACCACGTTTATCGAGAAACGTCTCAAGGTTCATCTGTTGCTTTAGATGGCCATGAAACGCCTCTATGCCAGCCCTTTTGTTATATTCGGCCTTCATGCCATCTGGAGTATCTGTCCATTCGTTCAAATGTTTGTTGTGAAAATAACTACCTATTACATCGTCCCTGCCATGAAACATAAGGAATGACAACATATAGTCAAAGCGTGCCTCTGGCTCGAACCCGCTTTCTCTCCAGAGTTTGTTATATTCCTTCTTAATACCTTTTGATGTCCCCTCTTCTCTTATTCTCGCATCCTTTCTCAGTTTGAATACTGTTCTGGCTTTATAGTGCCAATTCACAACTGCGAAGTTCTCTAACGAGGCATATGCCCCGTCTGCCAGTACCTTCTCAAACTCCACGCCAAGCATATGTATCCTGTCTAACAACGGCAGATAATGAGGTGAGTCGCCATCTGTTGCTGTTGTGACGTTGAAGGCCAGTGGCAAATAGAAATCCGAATCGATAACACCGTGTATTTTGTATCCCCTAATGCCATAATGAGGGTTGAATTTCCCATCTGGGTCATTTCTTACGCTTGCCAGTGGTGTAGAGTCGATTGAAATCGTTTTACCAAGTTTGTAACCCAATTCAAACAATCCGTTCCTGATTTCAATTACAAGACCATCAAATATGTCATAAAGTCCCTCGGTCATCATCCTTCGGATTATGAAGTAACTGAAAGTCTGTTGGCTCGGTATTTTTACCTCGCCATCTACTTCTCTATAACCAAGTAGTCTGGCATCTTCTGGATGCTTTTCCAGATACCTTACGAGATGCTCATCCCATCGTAGCCCCTTGATGTATTTGAACACCAGAGCCTTAACCATCGCATCTGGAGGATACCTGAAATGCCAATCCTTATCACCGTATCTTTCTCCGATGATTCTCAGCACTTTGCTTAAATCCAGTTTACTCAAAAACTCGGATGCCTTCATAGGGTTTTTATCTGTAGGATTTTCAAAGTCTGGCTCAAACCATGTATTGGTGTAGTAAGGCACTCCGTAATCGCCATCAAAAGTCTTTCCTATGCTTTGCTCGCCCGTCCCTTCGCTGATGCCTGACGACATCGTACTACTAACTATCATTTCCATGTGGAAACATTTATTTGTTTGGTTTCCTATATCTTCTCTTGGGGTTTGGATAGTCATATTATCCTGCCTCCTGCCACTCAGGGTGTCATCAGCACCTTGAGTGGCTCTATCATCATATTGGTTATCTGGGTATATAAAGGGCAACTTAGGAGGTCTCCGAAAGTATTTGGATGTCTGGCCTCCCTTATCGAAATGTTTTAATGAGGTTTGCATATTCTCACTTTAGTGCGAATGGCAAGACAGAGGTAATGTAGTGGCCAAGATTACTAAATCCGTCTTGCCACTGCAAACCAATATCGTTCTGTAGGATTTAAATCATGGTTAGAAAATAAAACTCATATTTTCAGTTAACTGACATTCAGTTATCGGAAAAACAATTAATGGAAAATCCGTTATCGGAAAATCAGATAATAAACTTCCGATAACCGACATGATTTTATGTTGAATAAACATCACTTACCTTAATGGCATTATATTATAAGATTCATAAAGGGGTGGAAGAGAAGATTATTGACAACTATATTAAATCAAATGATGAAATGAACTGGATAGCCAACCTTAGTGAAGAAACTAAAACTGATTCAAGTGGTGCAGAAAAGATTGTTAAAAAATTGTCAAAAAAAGGAGTATTGAAAGAGGTTAAATGTGATATTGAATTGATAAAAAGAAAAAGAAGTGGAAAAGGAGGTTCTTATCCTCGTATATGCTATGCTCTGGATTATGATATGAAACCAGAGTGGTTCATTGAAATTGCCCGATTCTATTTAGATACAGATGATTTGTCTACCAGACTCAATTTTACAAAGAGTGAATTTGCAAAATCAATGCTTACAAATCAAAAAATTATTAACTGGATAACAGAACATCATATTGGTATAAAATTCAACAAAAAAGAAAAGCAAGTTCTCTCCCAATTATTTATTCTGTTTCCGAGTACAATTGAATGGATTCTGTTGAAAGACATACCAGAGATTGTTGAAAAACTATCAATGAAAAAGACAATTGATGGAAAAATTCCCGATGTTGCAAAATCAACATTCAATTCGTTTTTAAATAGCCTCATTATACATGATATAGTGAATGATGATTTTCATGCACCAGAGGACATCTTTATGTCTGTGTTATCGAAAATTGGTGTCAAATGTGATAGGAAAGAAATCACTATTGAAGGGTCGTACACTATTGAAACAGTGGATTCATAGAGACAGATGAATTTCTCAATCTTCTGGCTATTGGTTTGGTGGCGGAGGATTCTGTCCAGTTTTCTTCTTGTTCCAGTAAACTATGCCCGTGATTAATGCAACCACAATTATGATTCCACCAATTATCACTGGCCAGTTTATATAAACCTTAGTTTCTCCATCTATAATGGTCGTGTCGCTATCGATTGTGTCTGGCTCTATCGTAACCAATTGATGCCAGTACGAAGCCTCTTCGAGCGTTCCATTCTGGTTCATGTATGTTATGCTGATTTGGATTGACAAAGCCTCGAATGTATTAGGTGTATCTGGATAGTTCTCAGTGGAAACTCTGGCCTCGTATATATCGGTCTCATCTGGTGACATTGCTGGAAACGACCACCAAGCAAGAGTGCTTGGCTCGTCCGATGATTGGCCACCAGATTGTTGCCAACCACCGCTTGGGGACACTGGAGTTATTCTAACACTCGTTGGATAATCACAATGAGCAGTCAGAAGAACATTCGCTAAACTACCACTCTGCAAGGTATAACTTTGCTCATTGGTTATTGTGAATCTGATTGTGACTTCATCATCCAATCCAATAAAACCATCACTGACCCATCCAACAACATCAAATGTTCCCTGATTATTGGGCGTATCTTCGATGTAGTCGTGATTGAGCAGTCGTCCATTGTCTAATGTCGCAGTTCCTTCTTCCCCTACAGAAACAGATGCAGGTAAAGAGATAAGCACCAAAACACAAAGCCAGCACACAAATATTCTAATTAACAATGCTTTAGCATCTACTTTACTCTCTCTCATGGTATCGCCTTCCCCATCTCTCCGACTTTAGGAATCGGGGAGACAGTTGGAACTAACCGCTCGGAAAGAACGAGTAGACTATCTCCTCGATTGTTCCCGTTCCAAGCAGTTAGTTCCGAGAATGGAAAAGGTGTGTGGAGATAAAAGGTTTTCGAGCATTCATTTTATATTTTTGAATGTGATTCCCTTTTAGGGTGAAAATATGGTTAAGACTCTTTCAGAATTCGTGGGAGATGACCTGAGTGAACATGCTCTTCTTTATTATGTCTATATGTTAACAAGAGATAAAGGAACTGCCACAATTCAAATGTTAAAAAACCAGTTTGGTATTACCGATGACAATACCGAAGAGTTTAGCGATTTTCTTGAGAAATTAGAAAGAAGGAAATACATCGAACGCCACTCTCTTGCTATTGAGGATTTTAATTCAGAAGGATTTGTTACTCTGACCCCTGAAGGAAAAGAAATTATTCAAAAATTCATTGATTAGGGATAAATTAGAATTCCACTAATAATTCAGACCATTATAGGTGGTTTTATATAGTCTACCAACAAGTGGCTACCAATTGGTAACCCTCCAAAATAGTGTACTAATAATAAAACCGGGCATAAGCCAGCCGCACCGAACAGGACGCGGGGGACGGGATTGGCTAATTTTGTAAATATTATCAATTTAGGGAGGGTGGTCGGGGGATGGATGGAATTATGGGGGTAAATAATGTTAAGTCGGCTCGAGCTCCGGCTCGTTGGTCTCGTCGTTGATGTAGTAGTGCTTCCTCACGCCGCTTCGCTCGTACCTGGTTATGTCGTTCCGGACGAGGAGATTGAGATTGTAACTGATGGATTGCTGACTCATGCCCATCGCCGCCGCGACCTGAGATTGGGTCATTCCGGGCGACTGCCTGAGGTTGTCCAGTATTCCGAGCTGGAGGTCGCTGAGCCTGATGCCCTTTCGCTTCGAGAGCTTGGCTCCCATCGGGTAGAATCTTTTGTACGTGCCGTCACGGTGCGACTTGATGAATCCCTGTATCTCCAGTGTCTTGAGGTGGTGGGACAGCGTGCCGTTCGTAACCTTCAACTCATTCTTGATTGCGTTATAATGCTGGCCCGGATGCGACATGATGTAACCGTAAATCTGACCGCGGACGAAGTGGTCCAGCACTTCCTCCTTTTTGACTCTGGAATAAAGCGGGATAATCATGGCCTTCATCAGTGCGTATTTTCCGACCTCGGTTGCTCCGGCACCCAGACCCACAACAATCAAGGCTCCGGCGCCGATGTACCAGACCTCGGCGGGAATGGTGGCGGACGTCGGGGGATGAACGATTACGCTGTCCGTATCGAAACCGTGTCTCGGACCGTCCGCAAAGACTCTGGCCTGAATGACAATCGTGGTCTCGGTCTCGACCTCTGCGACCAAGATGATTCTGATTCTCCCGTCCTGGTCGGTGATGTCGTCGAGCACGGTCAGGTTAATGCCGTCCTGAGGGATGGTGGTCACGACAACCCTGGCTCCGATCACCGGATAGCCGTTGTCTGTCACCACGATGGGAATGTGAAATGGCAGGCCGAAATCTCCGACATCATCATCTATCTCGAAGTCTATGTCCAGTGCCACCTCGTTCGGTGCGAACTGGTCCGGGTTCGGGTCCATGTCGTTGGCGAGAGTGCTGGATGAGAAAAGGAACATGGAAGAAAACATGAGGCCAGCTAAAACAACAGAGAAAATTAATATTCTATACTTATTCGACTTACTTCCCGATATCCTGTTTCGGCTCACCATCAATAACATTATTGTCCTCCGGAGTATAAAAATACATTTGTACGCTGTTTTGTCTAGTATTTAAGCTTTTTGGACAGCACACTCAAAATCGCGGGAATCGCACCTATAGCTGTGCAGGTCTCCATCGTTATACCTCTGTCTGTGATGTCCAGATGTTTTTTCGAGACCTTGAAAACGCCCTTCGGGAGACCGTGCGGCCCCAAACCGAACAGCAGCAGAACTGACTGGCCGTTGCGTATCTCATCCGCAACGGTTTCCTTCTTCACGATGCAGCCAGGAGCCGGTTTTCTGGTGGTGAGGATGACCTCGCCGAACTGGGGGGGAAAGCCCTTCTTCGGAGTGTCAAAAACCTGGAAGCGACCAGCCTCGGCCAGCTCGATGAGATATTTACCGCTCTCGCCTATGCTGGTCGTCTCCGAAATCCAGTCGACTATGACCTTCGGTGTCCTCATTTCGCGGTCGTAGGGAAAGCCGAAGGTCACGAGGTTGCAGTCGAAGGCTGAGGCCACCGGGCCTGCGCGAGCCAGCACCCTGCGGTGAGCCTCCCGAATTTTGGTCTTGTCATATGTGTTGTAGAGGCCGATCGTCATCCTTCCGGGCATGAGCCACATCATGTCGTTCCATATATTTGAACATCCCCGTCCTCACAGACGGGGCATGACGGCAAAGGACGTTTACCGCGGCGAGCAGGGCGAGGGGGGACGGGCGAGCCCAGAGGAGCCGCGGGGTGGGGGGACTAAACCACATTATGGGGTGGGCAGCGTCAAAAACAACAAATATGCTTACCTCATTCTCGGGTCAATGACAGCCGAAATAATCGACGGAAAGCAGATTTCGCAGCAAATCATGGAGGAGCTGGTTCCGAGAGTGAAGGAACTTTCGGAGAGCGGAATCGTGCCCGGGCTTGCGACAGTGTTGGTCGGCGACGACCCGGCGTCGAAGTTTTATGTGAAATCGAAGAAGAGGGCTTGCGAGAAGCTGGCTATCAATTCTTTCACCCATGAAAAAGATGCTATAATCACCCAGAACGAACTGATTTCGCTGGTTGCGGAGCTGAATGCCGATCCGAGGGTTCACGGCATTCTTGTCCAGCTGCCGCTCCCCGACCACATCGACGAGAACTCGGTCATCGAGGCGATTTCCCCTGCGAAGGACGTAGACGGCTTCACCGCGATAAACACCGGAAAGTTACTGGCCGGCCGGGATTGTTTTGCGCCTGCCACGCCTCTCGGCATTCTGGAGCTTCTGATACGCAGCGGCAACAGGCCGGAGGGAAAGCATGCGGTCATCGTGGGGCGCAGCAACATCGTCGGAAAACCGCTGGCTGCCCTGCTGATGCAGAAGAACGAGCGAGGTAACGCGACAGTCACGATTTGCCATTCGAGGACGCTGGACATCGTCAAACACACTCTCTCCGCGGACATTCTTGTGGCGGCGATCGGTAGGCCGAATTTTATAACAGCCAGCATGGTGAAAGAAGGGGCTGTTGTCATCGATGTCGGAATCAATCGGGTGGACGACCAGGAAGCCAGGCGCGGCTACCGCCTGGTCGGCGACGTGGATTTCGAGGCAGTGAGTGAGAAAGCCGGGGCGATAACTCCCGTTCCGGGCGGCGTCGGACCGATGACTATCGCGATGCTGATTAGTAATGTTGTTAAGGCGGCTACTATCTTAAAATAAGGTGTTGAACCGCGACGGGCTGCGATTTTTCCAACTGCCTTTATGGTACGCATAACTGGCTATGAGCGGGAGAGCCAAGGTTGCCTCGGCATACACCATCTGCTCGGAGGTTGTCTCCACCTTGCCCCAGGAACTGGCCTCTTTCAGGGTGGAGCCGGACAATGCGCCGTCGCGCTCGTCAGCCACCGTGATTTGGATTGCATATTTGTGCATCCGCACGTCTCCCAGAAGACGCCCGGTGCTGTCGACCTCGACTCCCAGCACAGCGTCCTGCACGAAGTTCTTCGGCACTCCGCCGCCTATCATGAATATGCCGGTTTCCTTCGAGCCGGTAACTATCTCGACAAGCTCCCGGAAGTCCGCCACCGAATCGATGGTGAGGTGCTGCCCGGGGTTATCGCGCTGGTGGTCCAGCAACCCGAATCCGGCGCTACAATCCGAGAATGCAGGCACGAAAATAGGCACGTCCATCTTGTAGGCCGCATAGACCACTGAATCATCGACCTTCGGACCGACTTCCTCAAGATACTGGCCCATCGCTTTTATGAACTCGCGGGATGAGTATGGCCTTCTCTCTAATTTATCGGCGACCACCTTTACTGTCTGGTCGCATATCCTGAGTTCATCCTCGTCGATGAAGGTGTCGTAAATGCGGTCGATGTGCAACTCTCTCAGCGTGTTGTCGTCGACGAACGGGGTGCCGATATAGTGCTTGAAGCCGATGGCCTCGAAGAAGTCCATGTCGACGATTATGGCTCCGGTCGAGACGATCACGTCCACCATATTGTTCGATATCATGTCGTGAACTATCTTCTTCAAGCCGGCGCTGAACAGCGAGCCAGACAGGCAGAGGATGATCTTGCAGTCCTTGTCCGCAAGCATCGTGTCGTAGATTTCCGCCGCACGACTCAAATTCCGCGCCTGGAACGCCATTTTCGACATGTCCGAGACAAGCTTGACCACATCGTGCTCCTTGATGTCCAGATGCTTGATCTCCTCTCGCAATAGGTCCGATTTTTCCATTATATCAATTCAGAGTAATTGGAATTGATATTTCAAGGTTATGATTGAACATCCCCGTCCTCACAGACGAGGTTTTCATAATCAAAAGGCGTCACCCGCTGCGTTGCGACACGCAGCGTCTCACACCCCGCCCTTACAGACGGGGCATGACGCTGTTGGACATATCCCAAGTGCCACGAGTGGGCCAGTCCGCACCGAGCAGGCGAGAGGGGGATGGGGCGAGCCGGCGCAGGTGCGGAAGGGTGGGGGGAGCACAGACCGATTGGGGCGGGCGAATAGGTCAGATTTTTGTAGTCCATACGCTTTACCTGTCGCTGAAGGGATAGCTATGGGACGCGCAACTGCCGAATCACTGGCCAAGAAGCAAAAGGAAATTTCAATAGGAGAATTTTTCCAAGCGAACAAGCAAATTCTGGGTTTTGACTCACTGACCCGCTCGCTGATCACCGCGGTGAAGGAGGGTGTCGACAACTCGCTGGACGCTTGCGAGGAGGCCGGGATCCTGCCTGACATCTACGTCGAGGTCGCTTATGCTGCTAAGACAGACTTCAAAATCATTATAGAGGACAACGGGCCGGGCATCGTGAAGCGCCAGATTCCGAACGTCTTCGGCAGACTGCTCTATGGTTCCCGTTTTCATTCCATTCGCCAATCGAGGGGACAGCAGGGAATCGGTATCTCCGCGGTCGTCATGTACGGCCAGCTTAGCACGGGAAAACCGACTTACATCATCTCGAAGACCGAGAAAGAAGAGGTCGCCCATTGGATGAAGCTCGTGCTGAACACCAAAAAGAATCGAGCGGAGGTAATCGAGGAGGATTTCAAGGTCTGGGACGACAAGGAGCACGGCACGAGGGTCGAGGTCTTTGTTCAGGGGAGATATATAGCTGGCAAGCAGTCTATTCTCGAGTATCTGAAGGGCACGGCCATCGTCAATCCTCATGCAGAAATCACCTTCAAGGACCCTAATGGCGAAATCACGGAATTCCACAGGGTAACCGAGGAACTGCCGCACATTACGAGAGAAATCAAACCGCATCCGAAGGGTATCGAGCTCGGCCATTTCATTAATATGGCGAAAGCGAGCAAGCACAGGAGGATGATAGCCTTCATGACCGATGAGTTCTCGAGGGTGAGCCCGCGCGTGGCCAGGGAAATTCTCGAAAATGCGGATGTGCGGGAAAAGCAGAGCCCGAGAACCCTGAGCATCGAGGATGCCAGAGCTGTGCTGAAAGCCATCGATAAGGTCAAAATAATGGCTCCGCAGACGGACTGTTTGTCCCCGATTGGCGAGACCCTCATCAAAAAGGGCTTGAGAAACGTGCTGGCCGGCCTCAAACCGAAGTTCTATGCGCCGCCTGTTACCCGCGACCCGAAGGTTTATTCGGGCCATCCGTTCCAAATCGAGGTCGGGATGGTTTACGGAGGCGAGTTGCCGAAGGACAGGCCAGTCGAGATTTTAAGATTTGCAAACCGCGTGCCGCTCCTCTACCAGCAGGGGAGCGACGTTATCACGAACGCCATCGCCAGGGTCGACTGGCGGAGGTACGGGCTGGAGCAGCGCGGGGGCAAGGGAATTCCGTACGGTCCGGCCGTCATTCTGGTGCACGTGGCATCGACCCAGATACCTTTCACAAGCGAGGCGAAGGACGCCATCGCGAACATCAAGGTCATTGAAGGTGAGATCGAAAGGGCGTTGCGGCTCTGTGCCAGACGTCTGAAAACTCATCTCGGAAAGAGTGCCAAAAAGGCGAAGAATAAAGAAAAATTTGACATCGTGCAGCAGCTTTTGCCCGAGATTGCGAAGAAGTCGGCCAGTATCGTCGGAAAACCGGTTCCCAAGCTCGGAAAGACGATAACAAACATCATGAACGTCATCTGGGTGAATGATAATGTGGAATTTGAGAAGAACAGGCACCGGGTGAGCATCGACATTTACAATTATACGTCGACCGGCAAGAAGTTGAACCTGCACGCAGAGATGCCGACCAAAGGGCTCAATGAAAAGAAAATCGTGCCGATGCCTTCCGAAATCAATGGAGAAAAAGTTACGTGGAAGCTGAAAAAGATTCCGAGCACAGAGGTTATTAACGTCTCATTCGAGTATACTGGCCTGGGAGAGGACGAGCTGGGTGACATCGAGCTTTTCGTGAGTGAGATAAACCCCGCAATCGTAATCGGCGCAGAGCCGCTGCCGGGCGATTGGGACCTCGACGAGAAGGCGAGGCAATCGCTCTTCGACTTCGACGAGGAAGAGGAACTGGCTGAGCTTGAGGAAGCGGAAGAGGAGGAGGAAAACGGCGACGTCGATTATGACGAGGCCACGGAGGTGATTGATGATGAGTGAGGACAGGCATAAAAAAGCGGTGGATGAACTGTATCACATTGCGAATGACATCTACACCCAGATAGAAAAAGGCAAGATCCCGAAGATGGAGCTGCCCCTCAGGTCAAAAAAGAACATCCAGTTCGCGCCGAGAAAAGGCGTCTGGAAATACGGGAACATGAAGGGGGTCAGGAGCGCGAAGAAGCTCAACGGGGCCTACATGCTCCTCCGCACGATGTATATGCTGGAGTTCATCAAGGACATGATCAAGGAGAACAAGAGTTCGACGCTCAGGGAGATGTACTACATTTCGGAAGGCTGGGACCTGGCCAAGTTCGGCTCGCAGGATGAATCGAACAACCTGGCCGAGGACTTGGAGATAGTCACAACCTGCATGCGCGAGGACTTCAAACTGCGCCCCGAGGAAGATGGAGCCAGGATAATCGGCAACCTGACACTTCAGGAGACGAACCGCAAGGGAGTGAAAAAGAAGCTGAATTGCAGAGATGATGTAGGAGATTCTGGCTACAGCGTTCCGTACAATGTCGAAGAAGAGAAAATTAAATTTCTGGACACTGATGCGAAGTTCATAATCGCGATAGAGACAGGCGGTATGTTCGACAGGCTTGTGGAGAACGGTTTCGACGAGGATTATGATGCCATCGTTCTGCATCTCAAGGGACAGCCGGCAAGGTCAACGCGCCGTCTCATGAAGCGCCTGAACGAGGAAATGGGCTTACCCATCCTCGTCTTCACCGACTGTGACCCGTGGTCTTTCCGTATCTTCTCATCCATCGCCTTCGGCGCGATAAAGACGGCGCACATCTCGGAATATCTGGCCACCCCTGCGGCACAGTACATCGGCATCACCACCAGCGACATCCTGAACTATGACCTGCCGACGGACACGCTCAACTCCCAGGACGTCAAAGCCCTGAAGTCGGAACTAACCGACCCCAGGTTCAAGGACAGGTTCTGGAGAGATGAAATAGAACTCATGCTGAAGATCAACAAAAAAGCAGAGCAGCAGGCCTTAGCAAAATACGGTCTCGGCTTCGTGACGGATACGTATCTGCCGGAGAAGCTGGCAGAGTTGGGGATTGCGAAGAAATAGGCATTCACAAAAAGGTGTACCAATCTGTTTAAGTACACACAATTCTATTTTCTTGTGAAGGAAGAGTGATATTGAATGGAGAATTCTATCAGGAATGAAATGAAAAATGACTTGGCTTTTTATTCATTTCTTATCTTGTCCATTATAGGTTTTTTTTCAACTCCATTGATGATTATGTTGTTACACATTTTCATTGATTTTCATTTTTTACATATGACTTACGGATTAACAGTACTATTTGTGTTGTATGTTTTTTCCTTAATTGTCGGTCTGGCTTCAATTATTATCAGTCATGTTTATAAGGAAAAAGATGATAGATTATTCAATACTTTTTACATTGGGATTGCCACGACCACCTTAGGCACAATAACATGGCTAGCTGCTTGGGTTTACGTTGAAATTTGACCTCCGTGACCATTTTCATAATAATTCAGCTCCGAGCAGGCTTTTGGGGGTTCGGGAAAACAATTTTGCGTCAAATGCGCAAAATTTTGTTGTTGTGCATTTTGACTTCAGAAGTACACAACAATAAAAGCAAACACGTTTTCAAGCATATATGGGGCAAAGTGTTTGATTATACTTCGAGATGCGTAGCGAATCGAAAGATGGCCAGCGCAGCTCGGTCCACAAAAAGACGTAATTGGAGGCAGAGCAGCAGGCACTGGCCATATATGCATTGAACTTCGTTACAGATAAGTATCTGCCTAAGAAATTAACGGAGCTGGGTGTGCTGGATTAGATAAGAATGGGTACGACATTTTCTCAGTATGGTGGTGGGGTCATCTTCAATCTTCACATGATAATGATGAAAAAAGCATCTGTCCCCTCGAACACAAGCTTCTTAAGGGCAATTGTCCTTTACTTGATATAGTTCAAGGTGGAATAAATGGCAAAAAAACTTTCATTCCTTATTTGCGTGCTGGTTGTTGGTATTACCCTCTCAATGACTGTTGAGAATGTTGTTGCTGATTCACATCCTGAGGGGTTGATCGCAGAATATACCTTTGATGATGGAACCTGGAATATTCTTACTGATAGTTCTGGAAATGATTATTATGGCACCATCAACAATGAGAACTGGGTAACGGGCCTGACTGATTATGCTTTGGAATTCGATGGTGTCAATTGCTTTGTGCAAATGCCTACTAATGAAGGCCTCAGTGGACTTACTGAGCTCACATTATCTGCGTGGATAAACTATAACGAACCGTGGAATGCTTCTCAAGGCAGATACATACCCATTGTGTCAAAAGGCTCAATATTCAACTCTGGATTTGGGATGTTCGTTTATGAGGATTCTGTGGACCAGAGCACTAAGTTGCAATTCCTAAGCCGAGGTACAGACAGCCTTCAGATAGACGTGTCATCTGTTAATGTAGATCCCGACTGGGCAGTGGGCGAATGGGTGTTCGTCTCAGCGGTATTTGATAATTCTGAAATGCAGTTGTATATCGATGGGGTAATGCAAAATGTATCTACAGCCAATTACCCGCTCTGCACAACGCCAGGTGGGTTATTGATCGCTCGTGGTGTAGGGTATGAGAGTGGAGCAGATGCCTACTTCAATGGGTCAATGGATGAGGTCAGGGTCTTCAATAGGGCTTTATCAAATGAAGAAATGAAATCATTGTTTGATAACATCACTCCACCGATAGTCCCTTCAGCACCACAGAACCTTCAAGCGGCCTCAGGTACTGAAAAAGTCATGCTTGCATGGGCTGCACCTCGCTCTGATGGGGGCACGAACATAACCAATTATCAGATATATCGAGGGCTTACATCAGGGGGGGAAACATTTCTAAAAAGTGTGGGGAATGTTTTGAATATTGAGGACACAAATGTAACCCCCAACATAACCTATTACTACAAAATCAGGGCAAAGAACATCATCGGTGAAGGACCAGAATCAAATGAAGGAAATGCAACACCCATAGGCTTCCCCTCAGCACCTCAGAACCTTCAAGCAATACAAGGGAAGGGGTTTGTGAACCTTTCCTGGCAAAGGCCAGCCCTAGACAATGGTTCTCGAATCACATCCTATTCGGTATATCGTGGATTGGACTCGGTTAATGTAACATATTTTGCGACTGTAACGAACTCGCTCTCATACAATGATACTGATGTGAAGGAGGGAGAGACCTACTACTATAGAGTAAGCGCGAACAATAGTGCTGGCGAAGGGTCGCAATCAAACATGATAATTACAGCACCAATTAAAGCAGAGACCCCCGGGTTCGGACTCTGGACCATGATGATCGCTACGGTGCTGGCTGTTGCAATGATGACCATTTCGAGAAGGAGAAAGGGTCGCTAGATCAAAACTGGAGAACAGAATGGTTGATGGTCTTTAACCAGATATCAAATCAGATATCTAGAATGCGTCAACAATAGCATCCAGGTCCTCTTTGGACAACCCGGGATGCACAGGCAAGCTCAGCACTTCCATGGCCGCCTTCTCCGATTCCTGCAAGTCGGGTGTTGCAAACTCAGCCAGTATGTCGAACTTGTGCAAGGGCTTCGGATAATAAACTCCTGTCCCGACGCCGCCCTCTTTCAGTTTCGCGATGACCTGTTCTCGGCCTTTAACTCGGATCGTATACTGGTGGTAAACGTGGCGGTAGCCGGATGATACAAATGGCGGCGAGATTCCCTTCTCTCCGAGTGCCTCGTCCAGATATCTGGCATTGTTGATTCTCTTGCATGTCCAGTCCTCCAGTTTCGAGAGCTGGGCAAGGCCGATTGCCGCCGCAATGTCGGTCATGCGGAAGTTGAAGCCTATGAATTCGTAGTCGTAGCGGGAGGCCTGGCCGTGGTTCCGCAACTTTCTGGCCTTGTCTGCAATTTCTTCATTGTCGGTTGTGATGATGCCCCCTTCTCCGGTCGTCATGTTCTTCGTCGGGTAGAAGGAGAACGCGGCGCTGTCCCCGAAACTCCCAGCGCGCTTTTCTCCGATTTCGGCGCCATGGGCCTGGCACGCGTCCTCGATGATCTTGAGGTTGTGCTCATTTGCTATTTCCTGAATTGCCGGCATGTCGGCGCACTGGCCGAAGATGTGAATGGGCATGATCGCCTTCGTTTTGTCGGTAATTTTCTTGCGGATTTCGGATGGCTCGATGTTGAAGGTCTTCGGGTCGATGTCAGCGAACACCGGCCTTGCGTGGCTGAATAAGATGGAAGTTGCGCTGGACACGAAGCTGAACGGCGATGTAATAACCTCATCGCCGTGCTCTATTCCTGATGCCATCAGGGCTATGTGGAGCGCCTGGGTCCCGTTGCCTGTGGCGACTGCGTGCTTGGTGCCGCAGAAGTCTGCGAACTTTTCCTCGAATTCGGCGACCTTCTTTCCCTGGGCCAGCATGCCGGAGAGTAGGACTTCCTTTACAGCCTCGATTTCGTCATCGCCCAGCATGGGGGTCGCGATGTTAATCAAAGCGCGCCCTCCGCTCTTCCTTCTCGACCTCGCCGATTTTTCTGGCGGGGACTCCGGCCATGATGCTGTAGTCATCGACGTCTTTTGTCACGACAGCGCCTGCGCCGATAATCGCGTCGGCGCCGATTTTGATTCCGGGAAGAATGGTCGAATTCGCACCAACCCTGGTAAACTGGCCGACCCTCGCGCCCTCCAGTTTGATTTCCCCGATGCCCATGTATTTGTCGTTGGTGAAGCAGGCCCGGGGGCCGATAAAAACGTCGTCCCCGATGACCGTGTTCGTGGGAATGTAAACGCCACTCTGAATCGAGACTCTGTTCCCAATTTTACACCTGTCCTCGATTATCGTGCCCGAGCCGATTATGACATTGTCGCCTATCTCGGTCTC
>DAOVGM010000027.1 GCA_030672365.1 Methanomassiliicoccales archaeon | reverse complement strand
CGAGCGGGTGGTCGACTACTTTGACCTTAGACATCGGGGTTCGATAGCCCTCCCCCGTAATAAAAATTTCTGCTGGCTATTCCTTCGAGCACTTGTTCTCCAGTTCCTCATAAAGCTTCTGGACGTGGGGGCCGATCAATTTGGTGATGTTCTCAACAATCACCTCGTCTGCCTTCGAAAATGCCGCCGGCATATTGCTGTCGATGTCTATCTGGCCAACGATTTTGTTCTCATGCCAGATGGGGACAACAAGCTCGGAACGTGTTGTCGTGCTGCACGCGATAAAACGGTCGTCGCTCCAGACGTCCGGCAGGTTTATCGTGCGCTCCTCGCGAACAGCAGCTCCGCATATGCCCTTGCTTATCGGAATGACGATGTGGGGGGTCGGCTGGCCGACGAACGGGCCCAGATGAAGTTCGTCGCCGCAAAGGACATAGATGCCGACCCAATCGTAATGTTTTTTCAAATTGGCAAGGTAAGAAACCGCTGCTTTCGGTGGGTTGGTCGAGCTAAGAATCTGCCTTTCCGTCTCGGAGCTAAAATACACATCGCTTTCTTCCATGTTATCCGAACTGGATTGTGCAAAAACCCTAAAAACATTTCCGTGTTACAGGAGGAAAGTCTGGGTGGCCATTTCGATTTCATGGCGGGCATTTCGCGCATACCGACTTGAAAAGCGTCGTGCTGAGATACCTGTCGCCCTTGTCCGGCAAGAGTGTCACGACCTTGCCGATATCCATTTCCGATGCTATTTTCAAGGCTCCGGCGACAGCCGCGCCGCTCGACATTCCCACAAATATGCCTTCGTTGACAGCCAGCAGTCTGGCGGTCTCGAACGCTTCATCATCGTCGATGGTGATAATTTCATCAATCTGTCTGCGGTCGAATATCTTCGGAACGATGGCCTCGTTCATGTTCTTCAGGCCCTGTATCGCATGGCCCAACGGCGGCTCGACTCCGATAATTCGCACATCCGGCTTCTTTTCCTTCAGATACCTGCCGACACCCATGATAGTGCCAGAGGTCCCTATGCCCGCGACGAAGACATCGAGGTCGCCGCCTGTCTGCTCGAAGATCTCGGGGCCAGTAGTTTCGTAATGGGCCATCGAGTTGGCGCCATTCTCGAACTGATTGGGCATGAAATACTTGTCCGGCTCTGCACCCAGTATCCGGTGCGCTTCCCTAATCGCACCGTCGGTGCCCTGCTTCGCAGGTGTCATAATCACCTGCGCTCCGTAGGCCTCCAGAGTGCGCTGGCGCTCGATGCTCACACACTCAGGCATCAGCAATACCACGCGGTAACCCTTTGCCGAGCCTATCATGGCCAGCGCGATGCCGGTGTTCCCCGACGTCGGCTCCAAAATGGTCTTGTTTTTGGTAAGCTGGCCTGATTTTTCGGCTTCCAGAATCATGAACAATGCGGGCCGGTCCTTCACCGAGCCGCTGGGATTGGCTCCCTCTAATTTCGCAAGAATTTCGACCCCATTATTTCCATTTAATTTTGAAATTCTGACGAGCGGCGTGTTCCCGATTGTCGATAAGATGTTCATGCTATGGCCTCCAGAGGTTAATGCATGACGCCGTTTGATAAATACTTTGTTCCTGAAAAATCACAAATATTTTTCAATCGAAGCCAGCCGGCTCTTCCCTTCGACAACGAGCGCCGTCGATTTGCGATATTTCTTCGGCATGACCTGGCTGAAGTACCTGATGTTTCTGCGCTCGTCGCAATACTGGCTCCAGTAATATGTCTTCCACAACTCTTCAACATTCGAGGTATCGTTCGAGCCCAGCTTCGCCTCGAACTCGTCAAGGACCTTCGAGACCGGGCCCTCGACAGACCTGTGTACCTCCCTGCCGTCGAAGAACGATACCCAGCTTTTCTGATAGTTGCCGACGACTATCACCATGCCGGGATTCCGCTTGGCCAGATATGTGGAAACAGACATGCCGATGTCGTGCTCCGGCTTGATGAAACCGTGAAGGACATTGTCACCCAGCGGATTCAACCGTGCAAAACTCCGGAGGTAATGGATCTCGTTCAATACGCCCCAGGCCATCTTGCGAAACTTGTTCGCAGTCGGGTCCAGCCGCGACGATTCCTCACCTCTTTCGACCGACCGGACCGCCTTCTGCATGAACGAATCCGTGATGTCTTTATGAAGCGAGAGCAGGTACAGGTAATAATCCGGGTTCTCCATCAGCACCACCGACCCAGGTCTGTGTCCGCCCAGCCGTTAAGTTTGATGAAAAGGCGGGCGTGGTTGACCCTCACGCCCATCTTCTTCAATTGTTCCCGTTTGTAAATCCTCTCCTTCTGGCGGTGCCTCACAATATTTGTTGCGCTTATCGGGCCTATGCCTGGCACTCGCAGAAGCTCTTCGGCGCTCGCGGTGTTCGGGTCGAGCGGCTTGGCAATCAAATTCTGCGCTATCGTCAATTTCGGATCCTTCTTCTGCAGGAAGCCGGCATCGTCGAACGCCAGATCGATTTCCGAATTCTCGAAGCCGTAAACACGATGCAGCCAGTCTATGTTGTAGAGCTTGTTCTCGCGCCATCTCGGCTGTGAAGGTCTTCCCTCAAATCCAGTCCCTGGCACCGAGCTGAACGCCGCGAAATAAGCCCTTTTGACCTTCATCTCATCGTACTCGTACAGCATGCTGTCGAATATCTCCTTGTCCGTTTCACAGGAGGCCCCGACGACAAATTGAGTCGTCTGGCCTGCAGGCAAGCCCCTCTTCTCCATCGAATCGCGGACGTAGCCCTGGCGGCGCAAGATGTCGCACTCGTAATCTTTCGTGTGGCTCATCTCGCTCATGTGCGATTTGGACGGTGACTCGACGTTCAAACTCACCCTGTCCACAAGGTCCACCGCTTGTTTAATGTGGTCCAGCGACGTGCCAGGTAATATTTTTAAGTGAATGTACCCCTGAAAGTTATACTTCTGGCGAAGCAAACGGACCGAATCCAGCATCTGCTCCATGATGATCTCCTCTCTCCCCGACACCCCCGAACTGAGAAAGAGCCCTTCGATTGAATTGTGGCGATACAGGGCGATTGTGATTTTGGCCAGCTCCTCCGGCGTGTAGCTGAAAATCTTGGAATTGGTGCTCGATGTGGCGTTCGGACAATACTGGCAATCATGCTGGCATGCGTTCGTGTAAAGGGTTTTGAAAAGGCTGACGCACCTGCCGTCGGGCGTGAACGCGTGGCACACGCCCGCCTGCTCGACGAACCCGATGGTGCCGGCGCTGGGAGTTACCTTTCTCTTGGATGCGGTTGAGGCGCAGGTATCGTGCTTCGTGCCCTCGCCCAGCACCTTGACCTTGTTCAAGTCGATGTCGTTCAGGTCGTACATGCCCGGCGCGGTCTTGTCGAAGCCGCACTCCATGGCCAGTCTTGTGATCTTGTCGAGATTCGCCATCGTTTATACTTTGCAGAGGGTAGTATAAAAAGGTGAATAGAGGGGGTCAATGAAAGTATAAGCGTGGTAAACCCGCTTATCACAAAGAACGTTATGCTTCGCAATCCGTTCTTTTGAGCTTGAATAATTACCACAAAATCGTGTACTCATAGCCTTTCTTCTTCTTCTTTACTTCGACAGTTCCGGTTCTGCCAGTAAGTTCCAGAACGCCCTCGAGCCGTCCCTTGTAAAACTCTGCCCATATATCCTGATGCTCTTTCTTGCCTGCCCAGAGCTCCATAAAAAGTACGACCTTGCCGTTCTCCGCTTTTTTGGTCTTGAAATCGCCGACCTGATACCTGTCGCTCTGGCGCTTGGTCGAGGAAAAAATCTCTTTCGGGTCGCCGCCTTTGAACATCAGGCGCCAGCGCTCGTCGGTCCTCACCATGTCGGCGGCCAGTTTCGAGAAATCGGAGAGGTCCCCATGCCCCATCAGCTTAGTGATCTTGGTGAGCAGCTCGCAGAACTCCTCGAAGGAATAGGTCTGTTCGGGAAGATATTTTTCGGGAATTACCCTGATGATGTCGAGCCCCTGCTGGCCCCGTTTCCTTTTCACGTAATCCAGAGCCTGCTGGAAAAAGTTGCCCCTGATCCACATCTCGGCCATGAAATGTATAATGCTGTGCAACAGATATTAACTTTTCGATATTTTGTCAAATATCCGAAACTACTTTTAGCCAGAGCCAATTCCCCCACCAATGAAGTGCGCAACCCTCTTCTCGGGAGGCAAGGACTCCACCTATGCAATCCATATCGCCCGGCAATGGGGCTGGGAAGTGGAAGAACTGCTGGCCCTCATTCCGAAAAGGGAGGATTCGTTCATGTTCCACGTGCCGAACATCGGCCTCACGCCGCTGCTGGCCCAGGCCCTCGACATTCCCCTTACACAACATTACACCTGCGGAGAAGAGGAGAGGGAGCTGGACGACCTGAATTGCGCCCTGCAATTAATCGACGCGCCGAATATCATTACCGGCGCCATCGCCTCCGA
>DAOVGM010000084.1 GCA_030672365.1 Methanomassiliicoccales archaeon | reverse complement strand
TTGAGAAGGCATTCTCGACAGCCAGCCCATCGGGCAGGGCCAGATCAACTCGAAAGACGAATCTCGGCTTCGGCGCAAAAGCCACCACATACGGCTTTCCGAAGAGCTTTCCGGACGAATCCTCGACCTCCAGAGGGTAGTACCACGAGGAGTCTGGCACGCTCTTTTCCCCGAGGGAATGGATGAACGGAATCGCGGGCATGCCCATGTAGGAAAGGGCGCTCTTCTTGCTTATCCCGCATAGAAGAATGCCCTTTGATTTCGCAATCCTAACAATCTCCTCCAGTAGAACTTCCGAGCCCTTGATTCCGGCCCACAGAGAGCCGTCGAAAGCCAAAATCGAGCCGCCGGCCAGTCTGTCCACCGCCGCCCTGCCCTCGCCCCACTCGATCAGTGCCCGGATGCGGCCAGTCGCCTCTTCCGGAGCTCTCGGAAAATCATCGGGCTCAGTACCGACGATTTCGCTGAAGAACCCGGCATAGGTGGCGTCCACCAACCCTGCTGCCAGATTGAGGATGTGGAGCTTGGAAAGCCCGCCCTCATCATGAAGCTGGCTTGCCCCGTCGAAGTAAACACTCCCAGCCCGAACGCATGAAATCTGAAAGGAAGAAAAGCCGTCGAGGACGCACGCGCTGCTGCCGTCCACGGCGCAAAATATGTCATTCTTGTCACCTTTCGGAAATGAGCGAAACCCCTTTTCATGAATCTTATTCTTGACCTTCAGGACTCCGAAACCGCCGGCAGAATCTTCCGCAGCCAGCGTGCCGGGCTCGTTGATGTATTTCTTGAGGTTTGAGACCGCTCGCTCGACCTCCGACATATCGAGACCTTTCAACATTGGATGCCAATTGTAAAAACAATACTTAAGGGTATAGGGGGGGAGGGTGAAATTACTCAATCTGGACAGCACACCCCAACCAATCAGGTAACCCCCAACCCTTACAGACGGGGCATGCTCCCACCCCATGCAATTCTGCTGCCCCCCACCCTTGCGCCACTGTGCTGGCTCTGCCCGACCCCCCAGAGCCTGCTCGTGGCGCTGGCATAATTCAATTTATTCGATTTTCACGTCGAGAACCACATGGCTAACCCCCGGCGCATACGACTTGATATTCTTGATTTTATTCACACTCGAGGAGCGCCCGAGTGACTCCGCAGCCTCAAAGACTCGCTGGGTCGGTCTCTCCGGCAGCAAATCGTTCGGGCAGGTCTCGTGGTAGTGAATTATTCCTTCCCTCTTCAAAATCCTGATGGCCTTCGGCAGGAATTCGTGAGTTGTCCCGACATAGCCCATGAGCACCCTGTCCGCAACCCCCTCTTCGGCATCCAGGCAGTCGGCCAGATGCGGCTCGACGATGCTCCCCACATCGTTCAATTCGATGTTCTTTTTTAGATAATCGAAGGCAACAGGGTTTATTTCGTAGCTGATGACCTTCGCAGGACTGGAGTGAATAGAAATCGGTAATGAGAAATAGCCGATTCCCGCGAACATGTCGACCACCACTTCCCCTTGTTTACAAATGCTGGCCATGCGGATCCGCTCGTCCACATTGCCGCTGGAGAACATGATTTTCGAAACGTCAAAACTGAACTTCACACCGTTCTCGACGTGCAGGGTATCGGTCTCGCTTCCGAGCAATAATTTGAGTACTGGCTCACGGAATTCTCCCGAAATCCCGCCGGTATCCCGCAGCACTGTCTTCGCTCCCAGGACGTCGGCGTAAACCCTGGCAATCTCTGACTTCTGGCTGTCCAATTCCTCATCGAGCTTCAGGACGAGTACGTTGCCGAACATCTCCCACTTCTGCGGTATTTTTAATCGTGATTCCTCGGGCAGGTCCAGTTCCTTCAAAATTTCCTTCATCGGTTCGTAGAATCTCTCCCTGGGCATCACTTCGGAGAGCGAAGCCAGCTCTCCGTCTGCCTTCTCGATTTGCCGCAATTCTTCGGCAATCGGCTTACGCAAAATAGGTATCCGGACTGTCTCGTCCTCGACAATGATTTTGTGGTCCTTGTCCAGAAGTCCGAGGTCTGTGAGAAGGAGGCGCAACGACTCGGCCTTGGCTTTCGGGACGGCGATTGCGAACATTGAGTGCAGGTACTGGTTGACGAGATAAAACCTTTACCGCGGAACATTTGATTTGTCCTCCCTCTTAATTCCCACCCCAGCCAGTCAACTCTCCCCCCACCCGACGCTCCTCCGCTGGCCAAACCCTTCCCCCTTTGGCCTGCTCGGAGCTGAAATATAGTCTATGCCAGAATGCCTGTTTGCCGCCCACTGGCATGCCCCATTTGTTTGGCTTTTGTCTCAAACTTTGAATCGTAGGATTGCTCCGACGCCGCCCAACGACTCCAGCTTCTTCCCGGCATCGTGCAAAGTGCTGATGACGACAACGCGACTCCCCATCTCAGCGGTCTTGGCCAGCAGTTTTTCGAACTTCCGGGAGCGCATGTCCTTGTCCGTAATCATGAGGGTATCTATCGCTCCCGCATCCAGGCACTGGCGCACCTCCTCCGGGCCGTAGGAAAATAAACCGTCCTTGCCTATCTCGGCCAGCAACTGTTCCACCAACTGCGTCTCCATCGCGACCCTCGATTCCTGCAATATCTCGGTGCCAAGCCCCTTTTTCAGGACTTCCTGGACTGCGGCCATTCCCGACTGGCCGCTGGCAATTATGTGGCATTTGTCGATGACCCCCAGGTTCTTATCGCGGCCGTAAGCGCAGATGTTCTCCTTCTCGAAGCCGGGGCCGACGACCACTATTTCGCCGTCTCCCGATATCGAGGCCAGCTTCTCCAGGACCTCGTCGTAGAAATCGGTCTTGCCATCCTTTTTTGTGGTGAACTGCTTTCCCGATGCCCCGGAATTAATTTTGGCCACTTCCTTGACCCCGTATTCGCGGAGCTGTGCCAGTATTGCGGAATCCTCGTCGATTGCCAGAAACGTGATCAAGGGGCGTTGAGCGGAAGACTCCGACTCGCTCAGCCTCTCCAGGTGCTCCTTCCGCCATTCCTTGACAACGGTGATGTCGTCGCCCGGTGAAATATTGAAGGTATGGTGCGAGCCGACATCCACCCGGCCTTCTTCAATGACCCCGTGGACCCTCAGCCAGTCCGAAAATTCGTGGAACTCTATTTTCTCGACGCGGATGCCGAGTTTCATCTTTTTCTTCTCGCCCCTTTCAGCCCTGAGCTTGTCGTCCTTAACCTCCTCCCGGCGGTAGGTGAGGGCATACGCTAGGTCATTCACTTCCAGAATGTTGTACAGGTGCCAGAGGTCGTCCTCCGTCTGCACCAGAAGCTTCATCAAGCCTGCCTTCCGGTCCCTGTGAACTACTTTCACGATTGCACCGGAGTCAAGATTGGCGCTTTCCTATTTGGAACTTCCCCTTCGTTCGTTATACTCTGACTGCCGTATGCTCCACCAATTGCATGAATTACTTGAAGCTGGGCACTTGATTCAAGTAATTGAGCATATGGCTGTTTACAGCTGCAATATTCCATACAGCGTGAAGGCCACGAAGGAGAACGTCAAAAAACCCCATTTTATCACTAAAGCCTTACGCCTTTCAGTTATCCCATCGAACTCGAGACTTTCGTCCATTGGCATCCCATCCAAGCAGGTATATATTATTATTTATATAAAAACCTTGCGTATCTAATCCACATCCCTCCAAATTGCCCCCCCAAATTGCACAAGCATAAGATTAAAATCCGATACCCCCTTGCAGATTGAAAGCAAGGGGGTCTATTATGTCCGAAAAATACGTTTACCTGTTCTCGGAAGGCAATGCCAGTATGAAGGAGCTTCTCGGCGGCAAGGGCGCCAATCTGGCCGAGATGACCAACATAGGCCTGAACGTGCCGCCCGGTTTTACAATCACTACGGAAGCCTGCAACAAGTACAGGGAAGGCATGGACAATATCCCCGAGGGCATGTGGGAGCAGGTCAAGAAGGCGATAAAGAAGTTAGAAAAAGAAACAGGCAAGAAGTTCGGAGACCCCAAGAATCCTCTTCTTCTCTCGGTTCGCTCGGGCGCCGTACACTCAATGCCCGGCATGATGGACACAGTTCTCAATCTTGGCCTGAACGAGGACACTTTAGAGGGACTGGCTAAGCGTACAAAGAACAGGAGATTCGCTCTTGACTGCGACCGCCGGCTGATCCAGATGTTCGGCGACGTCGTCCTGAAAATAGACCACGAGAAATTTTCGAAAGACCTGGACATGATAAAACGCAAGGCAAACGCCAAGTTGGACATAGAGCTGGACGAGAAGGCTCTTGAAGACGTGGTGCACCATTACCTTGAAACCATCGAGGAATACACTGGCAAGGGTTTTCCGTCTAATCCGGAAAAGCAGTTGAAGAAGGCTGTCAAGGCGGTCTTCGATTCATGGGACAACCCGAGAGCCAGAACCTATCGTCAGCTGCATGATATACCGGAAAACCTGGGCACCGCGGTGAACGTTCAAGTCATGGTATTTGGCAATATCGGCGAGAATTCGGCCACCGGGGTCGGCTTCACCCGTGACCCGAGCAACGGCGAGAAGAGGTACTACGGCGAATACCTGATGAACGCTCAGGGCGAGGACGTAGTCGCCGGCATACGCACCCCCAACCCGCTGAGCGACCTGGAAAAGGAGATGCCAGCAAATTTCAAGGAGCTGAAGCAAGTAACCGAGAAACTGGAAAAGCACTACAAGGATATGCAGGACTACGAGTTCACCATCGAGGAGGGCAAATTGTACATCCTCCAGACCCGCAACGGAAAGCGGACGGCCGAAGCCGCAATCAACATCGCCGCCGACATGGTCAGCGAAAAACTCATCACGAAGGAGGAGGCTATCCTCATGATAGACGCAAAGCTGATTGCCCAACTTGTCCATCGACGAATCGACCCTTAGGCCAAGACCAAGCCAATCGGCCAGGGGCTGCCAGCATCACCGGGGGCGGCGGTCGGCAAGGTCGTTTTTACAGCAGATGAAGCGGTCATATGGAACGACAGGGGCGAGAATGTCATTCTTGTCCGTGAAGAAACGAAGCCGGACGACATTCACGGCTTCTTCGCGGCCGAGGGAATTCTCACAGCCAGAGGGGGTAAAACGAGCCACGCGGCGGTCGTAGCCAGAGGCATGGGAAAGCCCTGTGTCAGCGGTCTTGAGGACATGGCCATCGACATGAACAGCCAGAGCTTTACCATCGGAAAGCGGGTGGTCTACGAGGGCGATTACGTCACCATCGACGGAACCGCAGGTCTGTTAATGCTGGGCGAGGTGCCGACGATCTCCCCGGACCTGTCGCCCGAAGCGCAGATGATTCTCGAATGGGCTGACGAGATCCGCGAGCTGGGCGTATGGGCGAACGCATCGACACCGGAAGAAGCCAGGGTCGCCAAGAAATTCGGGGCCGAGGGCATCGGCCTGTGCAGGACGGAGCGAATGTTCAACCTCCCTGACCGCTTGCCAATCGTGCTGGACATGATTTTGTCGGACTCGGAAGAAGAGCGCACGAAGGCCCTTCAAAAGCTCGAGCCGTTCCAGAAGGCGGATTTCCTCGAGCTATTCGAAATCATGGACCCACTTCAGGTGGTCGTTCGCCTGCTGGACATCCCGCTTCACGAGTTCCTGCCGAGCATCGAGGAGTTGAACCGCGACATCGCGAATTTAACCCAATTCGTAGACTGGCTCGGCTCTATGAAGATTCTTTCGGGAGCCGTGGACATGGTCGGACTGCCCGACGAGACGCGCTCCGTCGTTCACCGTCTGTCGAAGGAGACGCAGATGCTTCATGAACAGGACGTCGCCCGCAAGGTTCTGGAAAAGAAGCAGAGCATGCTGGCTAAAGTGAGAAAATTAGTGGAGGTCAACCCGATGTTAGGCCACCGGGGAGTCCGTCTCGGCATTACTTATCCTGAAATATACAGAATGCAGGTCAGGGCACTTTGCGCCGCCGCCGCCACAATCAACAAAAAAGGCGGAAACGTCGAGCCGCAGATAATGGTCCCACAGGTCTGCACCAAAGATGAATTGAAATGGGCCAGAGACCTCGTTTTGGAGGAAAAAGAGTTCATCGAGGAGAAGACCGGCGTCAAGCTGGACGTGAAGTTCGGAAGCATGATAGAGGTCGTGCGGTCTTGCATGCGGGCGGGGCGAATCGCGGAGTATGCCGACTTCTTCTCCTTTGGCACGAACGACCTGACCCAAGCGACTTTTTCATTCAGCCGCGAGGATGCGGAAAACACATTTTTACCGCTCTACAACGAGCGAAGAATCCTGCATGACAATCCGTTTGAAATTCTGGACCAGAAGGGCGTGGGCCGTCTCATGGAGATCACTGTCGTTTGGGGCCGCAAGACCAAGCCGGACCTGAAGATCGGCATCTGCGGCGAGCACGGTGGCGAACCCCGTTCAATCGGTTTCGTGCACACCATCGGACTGGACTATGTTAGTTGCTCGCCGTACCGTGTGTCAGTGGCCAGATTCGCGGCGGCACAGGCGGCACTGAAGAAGCCGGAAGAACTTTCACTGATATGGGAGTCGGAGCATAAAATCAATAACTGAGAGACCCACCTCAGCCAGTCTTTTTTCCCGCCCCATTCAGTGGTTTAGCCCCCCACCATTTCGCTCCTCCGCTGGCTTTTCCAACCCCCAAAAGCCTGCTCGGAGCGATTATTGACAACCCCGCCCTCCGCTTCGCTCCAGACGGGGCATGGACAGATTGTTCCAGTAGATTTTTCGGAGCGATAGATTTATTAGAGTTCTGCTTATTGGGGATAAATCCACTGTAGCGGGGTGGGGTAGCCAGGAAATCCCGTCGGGCTCATATCCGCTGGTAACCCAAAGGGTAATCCAGCAGGTGAGACACCCGAAGATCAATCGTTCAAATCGATTCCCCGCTATTTAATTTATTAATGGGGGCAAGGGGGAAATGATTCTGACAGACATCAAAATCTCGCTGGCAACAATTGACGATAAAAACCAATTACTCTTATTCTTCAAACATTATTCAAATCCAGAACTTCTCGAAAGAAGAGTGGACTGTTATATATCACACAATTTCACGATACTGGCCAAAGATGGCGATAAGATTGTTGGAACGCTCCAATGGTATGTCAAGGAAGACCCGAACTGCGGTGTTGCAGAGTTCGAGGAATTTCACGTTCTCGAAGAATATCGGGGAAAGGGCACGGGCTCTTCATTATTATCATTCGGAGTCCAGCATGTTAAAGATTATTTCTCAAAACACAAAATCAAAGCCCGTAGGATTTATGCTTTTGTCGGAAAAGAACGTGAGGTGGCCAGACACTTGTTCGAGAAGCATGGATTCAAACAGATTTCGGAGGTCGGAAATCTGTTTTCTGATGATGAGATAGATTTAATATACTGTTTGGAGATATGAAGAAGTGAGGGTGAAAATATGGATATAATGATTTCATGCTGTGGGATAACCTGTAATGAATGCGATGCTTTCATCGGGGCCCAAACCGACAATTCCGAATTACTGGCACAAATAGCCGAGAAGTGGAACGAACAGTACGGGGCAGACTTCACGGCGGAGAGTGTGAAGTGCGATGGCTGCAATTCAGAGAGCGAAAGATTGTGCGGTTATTGCCATATTTGCGGGATCAGGGCCTGCTGCCAGTCAAAAGGATTTGAGAATTGCGCGCACTGTGAGGATTACGGCTGTGAAAAGGTGAAACCGGTATTTGATGCCGCGCCGGAAACGAAGAAAACACTCGACGAAATCAGGGCAGGACTCTGAAATTCAGACACAATTATATATCATCATCTATTATCTATTTCATAATCAAATTGGAGGATTTCAAATGGACTGGGGTATGAGAAATCGATTGTCTAAGATCATCAAGCCGAAGGACGGCAGAACTGTTATGCTGGCTGTTGACCACGGCTATTTCATGGGACCGACCACGGGCCTGGACTATTTCCAGAAGATGGTCAACCCGCTTATTCCGCATGCTGACACCTTGATGCTGACCCGAGGCGCTCTCAGGAACTGGGTCGAGCCAACAGTCGAGGTCCCGATAGTTCTCCGCGTTTCCGGAGGGACCAGCATTCTGAACGAGAACTTACTGCACGAAGGAGAGGTGTTGGGAATCAAGGATGCCATCCGGCTCAATGCATCGGGCGTGGCATGGTCTGTTCTGGTCGGCGCGAAATACGAGAGGGACACCATCCTCGGGTTCACAAAGTACATTGACAGGTGCGAAAAATACGGCATACCCATGATAGCGGTCACGGCTGTCGGAAAGGACATGGTGCGGGATGCCAGATACATGAGCCTGGCATCGAGAATGGCAGCAGAGCTCGGGGCGCACATTGTCAAGACCTATTTTGTCGAGGGCTTCGAGAAGGTCGTGGACACCTGCCCTGTGCCGATAGTGATTGCAGGCGGCAAGAAACTGCCGGAGCCGGATGCGCTGAAGATGGCCTACGATGCCATCCAGGCAGGTGCGATTGGTGTGGACATGGGCAGGAACATCTTCCAGAGCGAAGACCCGGTTGCGATGATTCAGGCCGTGAACTCTGTTGTGCACGATAACCATTCACCCCAAGAGGCTTTTGACCTTTTCAACAAGCTGAAATCAGGCGGCCAATAGCGTCCTTGCCCGCCTTCCATCCCCCCGCCAAGCTGCTTATTTCGAATCGCTTTGCATCTCGAAATAAAATGTTGTGCATTTGACACAACATTGGCACATCGCAGAGACCCGCCCCATCTGGAAAAAAGACTGCATGAGCATCTACCTGCGACATGCCCCTAATTTGCGTCAAATTCGCAAATTATTATTTCGG
>DAOVGM010000065.1 GCA_030672365.1 Methanomassiliicoccales archaeon | reverse complement strand
AGGATATTGCAAAAATGCTTGCACCGGCAGCCAATAGATACCAGCCCTCTGATATGTGAGCGCCCATTATGCACCCCATTACCACTGTTAAAAAGGTCAAAAGGAAGGCCATAATTATCACGAACCATTCCAGAGCATAATCCATCATATTGAAATCTTCCGGTGTTTGACCCCTGAAACTTCTCATGGTTATCGCTAGAAGTGTCAGAATAAATATTGTGACGATGCCTGCCATCACCAAGTCTGATTTTCCAGGTCTCGCGCCTGAAGATTTCATCTTATCTAAGATTCCGTAAATAATTAATACAAAGGCAATCGCTGCAAAGAATGAGAATGCTTTGAAGGAAACTAGTGCTGCTAGGAACCCGATTAGCAACAGCACTAACATGATAACGACAAAGAACCAGAATCTGCCTTCCGAGCTTTTTCTTCCATAGAGTTTGACTGCAAGATAAGAATATATGAAACAGATGACAAATGCAACCAAGGTTACTGCAGATATTATCGCGTCCATTACTGTTGCTTCGAACGGTTTCATGAAAAGTATCAGCCCAAGCACAATATCAAAGACAAAAAGCGATACTCCAATCACTATGCTTCTCTTATCTAACATCTTATTCCCTCATGCCTATTTTCTTCTCAATAGTCCTCACGCATTCCTTTGCCTTGTCAGGAGACATAAATGCGTAAAGGGCTGGTTCAATATGAATATTAAGTGCACTTTTCATCTCGACTTCGCTCACATAGTCCTTACTTATACCTACCTTTTGGAGGGCTTTCTTTGTAATTCCTAAAGCAAGAATGTCGCCGATGTGGCCTTCTAATTCGGAGACCACAATGTTGAATATGTCGTTCGGCGTCATAACTTTTTTTTCCATTGGCGACTCTGGGCCACGTTCTTCCTCGACCTTAGCAGTTGTTGCATCTGTTTTGTGCTTGGCACCGCCCCAAGTAATCTCCCATTCGCAATAATCACTTCCTTTGAAGACACATGTTGTCTGTTCGACCCTCAATTCATATCCTATTACCTTGCCTATTCCTTTGTAATAGTTTGTAAGAGAATTGCAGAATGAGGAATTCACTCTGCCATCGAGAAGCCTAACAATGCCCTTGCCATCTTCCTTTAATCTAGATTCCAATCTTCCGAAGTCATAGAACTTTTTCCAGTATTCTGGTGCCTTCTTAATAACCATCTCTGGTGTTCCGGCCCATTTCACAAAAACACCGACGATGCCCTTTCTCTTTGTGGAGTCCCCTATCATCTTATTAAAATGCTTTTCGCCATAGAGGTCGACAAATGCTTTGTTATAAACACAGAGATTCTTTAATGGATATTTGGCGGAGCGGTTAATTTCTTTGATTGTTCTCGGGCCCTCATAACCATTGTTGATCATTTCCTTCAATAATTTATTCGCACCGGGACTTCCGAAATGTTCCATTACGTAGGGGAACCTGGCAAGAAAAAGTCCTCCATAAACATTCCTTCCAACCAACATACTCTTGTGCGGAATCTTATAACTGCTGGCATCTGGGGGGGGAGAAGTATCAAGAGATTCGCTTTCTGGTTCGGGACTGGTATCGAAAACCTGGACATCATCACTGTCGGCCGCAGTCACGACAAACTCATGATGCATGTGCTTTCTTACGACTTTTAGCAGTGCCTTCCGAATAATATCTCTTTCATCGTGATGTATACCAATTTGGGGCAGGCCCGTTATAACATAGTCAATTAGCTCAACATAGTCTTCAAATGTCCCCTTGCGTTTAAAGCGTTGCATACCCTGATCAATTGTATATTTTTCCACTTTTTCTATTTTATTCTCGTCATGACCTTCTTTCTTTAGAGCAATCTTCCAGCTGGCTGTCTTTATCAGTTCGAAGATTGAGTCTTCTGATGTATCATAATGTTCTTTGAAATATTCTACTATTTCGGTTATTACATCGAAATAGGGTATTGTCTCATTTTTCATTTCATATGTTCTCCTACCAGTATGCAATTATTATGATTGTCAAACAAGTAATAAATGTCATTAATAAGAATCCAATATGATACATGAATAAAATTGCGTTCTGCATGCTCTTCATTAACTTTGGCATTAATGTGATGAGCGCGATAATAAGACCCGCCACGATTAGACCTAGGGCGATTATTCCAAATATCTGTTCTGAGAAGAGGCCGGTCACTAGGATGAGGCTTCCGACAAGTGCCAGTACCGCACCTCCAAGGTTCTTCATGAAGCCCATGCCGCTCCTCATCATCAGCCCCAACCCACTCAACAACGAACACAGGGAAAAACCCATCGCGAACATAGCCAGTGCAAACTCAATATCTTCCATAGTATCACTAAATCCATACTGTCCTATCTGCATCGGCAGTGAGATTCACGAAATCCAATACATCCATGAACTCCACGCCTTTCCGAAGTTTCTCCTTACCAATCTTTCTGAATTTTCCGCTCTGTTCACAGACAAACACCTTGATTCCAAGTTCGTTCGCCTGGTCAACAATCTCTCTTAGCGGTTGCATAGGCGGTGGCGCCCTGACCTTTTCGACAACACCAGTCATGCCCAGTTCGGCAGCGTCCATCATGTGAAAAATGGCAACGTCATGACCTACTGCAGCTGCTGTCATACCTATCACATAAGGGGCATAACATCTCTCGGCGCAATCGCTGCCATAAGTGGACACTATGAGAAATCTCTTTCTGTTTTTATCGCTAGTTCCATTTGATGTGTCTCTGTTCATGTTTTCTCACCTTCATCAGAATGTGATAATTCGTTCATATTCCCGAACCATCTGCAGTAATTCCAATATGTCTACTATCTTTACACCAGATATCAAGTCCTGTTCACTTAAATTGCATACCTCGCTCTCCACACATAAACAAACCTGGATCTCGGCCCCTTCGGTGATTATGTCCACAAGACTCATTCCACAACAAGATACTGAGAGGGCTTTCTCCTTGGAGAATATCTGAGCACCTGAGCCAAGCGCGAAGATGCTTACCTCATCGCCTGCAGCCGATGCTGTCAGCGCCAAGGAAAATACACTGTTGACAGTTTCCATATCATCTTTGTTTAAAACCAATAATAACTTCATTTTATTCACCTCTTTGATATTTCTATTTTCCATTCCCCTAGGCCTGTGCGTTCAACGTTACAATCAATTCCTTTTTTCTTCATCTCTTTTGGTATGCTGTTTGTTGCGGTCTCGGCATCGGTTAAAACTATCAACGTTTGCCCTTCTTCCAATGTTCTGGCCCTCTGGAGAACCTTTATCACAGTCTTAGGGCATACTAAACCCCGGATATCCAACTCGTCATTCGGCATGGAACCAACACCATCTCCGTACTGTACATTCATTCGGCATGCGTGAACCTTCCAGACGAGGGGGAATGTGATGAATATATATTATTTTATTGCCTGTTTATTGTTGAAATAAGTGACGTTTTTATATTCTTTTCGGATTCGCTCGAAAAAACTACGGGTGGGTGCCCTTACAGTGAGAACACCCATATCTCCTGGTTTTCAGGCAAATCCTCTTTGGTGAACTCGACCTCGTTGCCGACTTTGGTAACTGGCTGTCCCGAAACCCGCTCCATGAAACCGTCAATCGGAGCGATTGAAAGCGACAATCCGCCAACGCGGTAATGCATCGGCACGATGATTTTCGGCTTTATCATATTGATGACCTTCCAGGCACCGCCAGCATCGATGGTGAAAGTACCTCCTACCGGGCAGAAGAGGATGTTCACGTCGCCTATTTTAGCGACGTGCTCAGGTGTCAAAATCTCGCCCAAGTCCCCCAGATGACAGAATTTCACGCCATCAATTTCAAATTTAAAAATTATGTTGGTGCCGCGCTTCGCTCCCCGGTCCTCGTCGTGGAATGTGTCGACTCCGTAGATGTCAACGCCTTCGATGTTCGTAGGTGCGCTCTTGTCCACAACTTTGACATCCGAGCCCTTGACGAGTCTGACAGCGTTGTGGTCGAAATGGTCGTGGCTTTTCAGCACTATGTCGGCAGTTACATCCGGCGGTTTAATGCCGATGGATTTACCGTCGTGCGGGTCTGTGACCAGTGTCTTTCCGTTCGCGATCTCAAAACATGAGTGTCCGTGCCATCTAATCTTCATCTGAATCCTCCACCGAGATTGATTTGTCATTGTTTTCGACATATTTAATTGTTATTGAAGGAAATGGTCAGGCCGCGTCGAGCAGGCCGTGGGGGGTAGGGCACGGCCAGCGCAGACGCGGAAGGGTGGGGGGAGTATGAATAGAATGGGGTGGGCAGCAAAAAAAAGACTGGCTATGGTGGGAAATGCCCCACCCGCCAGATGGGCGGGTAGAAACAAAAACACTCAGTGGCATCATCCCATTTTGTCCCACAGTGGAGACCGCCAGGTGTCGTCGAGGGTTGAAACCTCGACGTCCAAAATAATGTGCTCCTGATCTGTAATCAGCAGTGACTGGCTGCTGGCGGTACCACTACCGACAGCGGCGCGGCCCCCAACAACTCCGAGCTTCGTAAACGGCATATTTTCCATTTTTGCCTCGAATTCGGGGGCCTTCTCAGCCTTCACCTCGACAAGCCAGCGGGTGTTGGATTCGGAAAATAGTCTGACATCGTTGGGGCCGGAGGTTCCGGAAACGTCCAGCTCGGCGCCGACGCCCCCGCCGATGCACATCTCGGAGATGGCAACGGCCAGGCCGCCATCCGATATGTCGTGGCATGCCACTATTTCGCCGTTCTCCATTGAAGAAAGGAGGGCTTTCATTGAATCGGCCAGATGTTGGATGCCCACATCCGGGACGACAGCCGAAAATCCGCCGAACTTTCGGTAATACAGCGAGCCGCCCATCTCGTCCATGGTCTCGCCGATGAGATA
This sequence comes from Methanomassiliicoccales archaeon, assembly GCA_030672365.1. Taxonomy (GTDB): domain Archaea; phylum Thermoplasmatota; class Thermoplasmata; order SG8-5; family JAGLSY01; genus DAOVGM01. Next base: position 18,194 of record DAOVGM010000065.1, on the reverse strand, counting down.
AATAAAATTGCCCTGCGTTTTGAGGTCGGATGTCACACATTTTCGAATGTCTGGCACTATGCCGACGCCCATGATAGTAGCTGTCGGTAAAACCGCGCCGGACTCGCTCTCGTTGTAGAAGCTTACGTTGCCCGACGGCGTAGGGAGAGCCAGTGCCTCCGCGACCTCTCCAATCCCACGAACAGTTTCGTTAAACGAGCCGAGTCGGTCCGGCATTTCGGGGTTTCCGAAGTTCAGACAGTTGGAGAAGGAATGCGGTCTGGCTCCGACAGATACAAGATTGCGGCACATCTCGTCTATCACCGATTTTCCGCCGCGATAAGGGTCGACATCGGTGAACCACGGGTTGCTGGCAGTGGCGATTGCGAGACCGCGCCACGAGCCCTCCACCGGCTTCATCACGCAGGCGTCTCCGTGAGTGCTTTTGCCAAGTTGGCCCTGCAACGGTTTTATCGCCGTTGTTGCCCTGACTTCGTGGTCGTACTGGCGAATCACCCACTCCCGCGAGCATATGTTGGAATCGGAAAGAAGTTGCAAAAGGATTTCTGAATATGAATCCGGCTCCGGCGGCCGTGATTCGGGCCGGCTGCCGCCCGGCCGGGCTTTGGTTTGCGGCCTGCAATACTCCGGGCCGCCTGTCAGGAATTCCAGTTCTAATTCCAAAATGACAACGCCGTCGTAAAACACTCTGGCGAGCTGCCGGTCGATTACCTTTCCGACCACCGTGGCAGGCACGTCGTAGAGCTTGAATATCTGAAGGACCGCGTCGATGTTCTCATCTCTCACAGCCAGCATCATCCGCTCCTGGGATTCGGAGACCCAAATCTCCCAGGGTGCGAGCCCGTCTTCCTTTAAGGGGACTAGGTCCAGATGCACCTCGACGCCGAAGCCAGCGGCGAAGGCCAGCTCCCCGCAAACGCAGGATAGTCCGCCACCGCCCAAGTCTTTCATGCCGGTGATTAACTTCTTCTTGCCGACCTCGAGAACCGCATGAATCAGCGGCTCTTTCATTATCGGGTCGCCTAACTGGACAGCTCCTCTCGATTCGGTTTCCGACTTATCGGTCAGTACCGCGGAGGCGAATGTCACGCCGTGAATTCCGTCCCTGCCGGTCCTGCCACCGCAGAGTATTAAATTATCGCCGACGCCCCCGACCCTATTTTGATATAAATCTTCCTTTCTGGCTATGCCGACGCAGCCCACGTTGACAAGGCAATTTCCCAGGTACGAGTCGTCGAAATAAACGCCGCCCGAGACCGTCGGAATTCCGATCCTGTTGCCATAGTCCCGGATGCCGGAAACCACGCCGTCCAGCAGATATCTCGGATGCTTCGTGCCTTTCGGAACGTCACCCTGCGGATGGTCCAGCGAGCCGAAATACAGCGGGTCGATGAGGGCGATTGGCTGGCATCCCATGCAAAGAACGTCCCGCACGATTCCGCCGATGCCAGTTGCTGCGCCGCCGTACGGCTCCACCGCGCTCGGATGGTTGTGAGACTCGATTCGGAGGGCATAGGCATGTTCGTCATCGAACTCCATGACACCAGCATCCCCGCGGTCGATGACCTGGGGCGTGTCGATTCCGAAGACGAACTCCTTCAAGATCGGCCTCGAGGATTTATAGCAGCAGTGCTCTGACCATGCCTGGCCCAGTGATTGGAGTTCCACATCGCTCGGCTCCCTGCCTTTGGCTGCGAAGTGTCTTTGAATGTTTTTCAATTCATCGAGGCTGAGGCCTGTCCCGCTCTCCTGACCCAGAACAGCCAGCTCTTCGTCGGTCGCCTTCGAAATCGCAATCTCAAACAACGGAAAGGTCGTGTTCTGTTTCGTGTAGAGGTCACGGCTCAAGCCTGCACCTCTCTAATTACAATTTGTGGATTGTGGATGACCGGGTTAGCCAGCAGTTTCTGGGACATGTCCGATACCAGGGCCCGGGCCTCGGCCTCAGAACCGACATCCAGCGATATCGTAAAAAACTTGGAGGACTCGACAGCCAGCACATTGGAAAAACCGAGCAGCTCCAAGGCTTTTTTCGTATTCGCTCCCTCTGGGTCTGCAACCCCTTTCTTCAAGTCAATTCGGACCTCTGCGACAAACATAACCTCACTTCTCACTTGCCTGCGGGAATGTAAAACCGTTACTAAAGGGTTATGTTTGATACCCCGTGTTTGCACACGGGGCTTCAAAATCCAAAACCCATTTGTCCATCACCAGTGCAATTTATCCAACCCCGCCCTCACAGGCGGGGCATGACGCTGATGGCCGCATTGCCGCTCCGAGCCCAATTTTTTCTTTTTGGGGACCTCGCTGCGCTGGCTCTAGCTCAAAAAAAGAAAAATAGGGATAAACAAGAAAAATTCGCCAGAGCCTGCTCGCTCGGTCGTCACCTAGTTAATCAGAATTCATGAATCGAAAGGGATATAAGGAACGCTTTCGATTCTGTTCTGTGAGCGGAGGAGTGGCTGGTGGACGATGGAAAAATCCTCAAACGACAACCTCATTTATTAATCATAATTCCAATAATCATTATCATTATTTCAGCATTGTTTTATGTTGTATTTTTTAATGAAACCAGTGTTGATGAAATTACAGCAATGGAAGGTGAAGAAATTGCACGTTTAAAAATTCTTAACTGGAACGAGAATGCATCACCATATATCGTTATGCGTTTAAATGATAGTTGGGGATATGTTTACGTTGATTACAGTAAAAATATATCAACAGACTGGCTCACAATGGAATGGATGAGTGTATTTGTCTACGATAACGGAACATTTACCTCTTTAAATGGAACGGGAATTCTTCCACAAACTAGCCAGTGGCTTTACCCTGAAAATAGAACAACAATAAAAAACTGGGTTCTTGATAGTTCTGAAGCTATAAATATAGCAAAATCAAATGAAACTATCTCCGAGTTGATTAAACAAAGTGAAAATTATGATATTATAGATATGCAATTGGGGGCTTCGACAGAGCATATCAATCCATACTGGGCTATTAGATTTGAGTTTGAAGGAGAGGAAATCCCTATTTACAATTTATTAACAGTAATTACCGTTGACGCAACTACTGGTGAGGTTTTAGAAATAGGTAATATATGGTAAGTCCACCGGCTAGTCATCCATCCGCTCCGAGCAGGCCGTTGGGGGAACGGGAACGGCCAGCGCAGGTGCGGAAGGGCGGGGGTGAACCGAATGGATGGGGCGGGCCAAAAGGGTATAGGGGTGGGGGGAGCACGGAAATAATGGGGTGGGAAAAATCAACTGGCTGGAGTGGGCAGCGACCCACCCACTAGCTGGGCGGGAAAAAATGACTGGCTGGAGTGGGCCAGCATATGAGAATTGTCATTCATTCCAGGTAGATCAGCTGGTGCGCCTCGGTGAATATCCTCTTCCTCGCAAGGCTGGACACCAGCATAGATGTGATTATTCCGGCGGAGAAAATCATGAAGTATACGACTATCTGGTATTCCGCTGCAACCAAGGGCGGCGTTCCTGACATGAGCAAACCAGCCATCGCGCCGGGTATGAATATGATGCCAAGGGTTTTCAGGCTGTCTATGCTGGGTATCAGCCCGGCTTTGATGGATATCTGGATGTACGGCTCTATTGCCTGGTCGGAGGTGGCACCGAGCGATAAGGCCGCTTCGATTCGCTGGCGGTTGTTCTTCACCTCCCCGATTATTCGATTGAGCGTTAGTGAACAAATATTCATCGAGTTGCCGAACGCCATGCCGGCCAGAGGTATGACGAATTGTGGCTCCAAGGGCATTATCGTGGTCAGGGCCATAATGCAAAGCGTAACCCCTGAACCGAAGACTATGCTGGGCGTTGTTATTTCCCAAGCTCTTGGAATTTCCTTCGCGCGGCGGGCTGACGTGTGGCCAGCGAAGAAGGTCATCAGGATGAACAAAATCCAGGTGTAAAGCACCCAGTCCGGGGACTCGAATATATAGGAGAAGAAGAAAGCCAGTACCATGAGTTGAGCGAAGCCGCGCGCTGTCGCGATAAGGGCTTCGCCGCCGACCTTCAGCTTTCTGAGCCACGACAGACCGACAACGATTATCAGCAGGATAGCGGTGGCTGCCAGACGTATCATTCCCTGTACTTCGTCGTAAGGTATTTCAGCCATCGGACTTCACCTCCCTGAACTCTTCTGCGGTGTAAATTTGCTTTATCTGGCCATTGTCGAGGACCAGCACGCGGTCGCCGACCCGTTTCGCCTGCTCCCTGTCATGTGTCACCCAGGCGATGGCCAGCTCCTTGGATTTTTTAAGTTCGAGGATTGTGGTCTCGATGGTTCCGGCGCTGTCAGAGTCGAGGGATGACGTCGGCTCGTCGAGCAAGAGCGCCTGCGAGCCGATGGCCAGCGCCCTTGCCAGGCAGACCCGCTGCTGCTCCCCACCAGACAACTTCATAGCGTCCCTTTCGAGAAACGATTCGTCAAGATTGGCGTCGGCCAGCGCCTGTTTGACCATATCGGGGGCATCAATACCCCATATGTCCATGCCGTATCTCACGTTTTCCTCCACGGAACCTTCGAAAACCGCGGGAAACTGGAAGACCATGCCCGCCTTTCTCCTGAGTTCCGGCGATGGTATTTCGGTAATGAGCTTGCCGTCCAATAGTATCTGGCCCTCGTCCACGTCTATCAGCCTGTTGATGCATCTGAGAAGCGTGGATTTGCCGGAACCGGATGCGCCGAATACCACTAGAACTTCACCTGCTTCCATCTTACAGGTTATGTTTTTCAATACCCAGACGTCATCGCGGCGCTTTCCGACCCCTTTCAACTCTATCTCGGTCATCTTACCGTGTGATATGTTTGCGGGAGAAATAAAACCTTCCAAAAGTTTTTGAATGTCGGACGTTTGGGTGTGGAGGATGGCACGCAGAAGACCCAGAAGGCGGAGTTCGGGCATCAGGGCCGCATCCAAGAGCCAGCAGGAGAACTTGATGAAGAAAGCGAGGTTGTTGGCGAAGGAGCCGGAACACCTCATTCCGGACTGCGACGAGGACTGCAAGCGCTGTGATTTTGACCGCGTTCTGGCCAAGCTGAAAAGAATCCAGGCGTTCAAGAACAATGTGAAGTTTTTGCAGAGGTTCGCGAAGACCGGCACCCAGATGGAGCGAGCTTATGCGGTCATGCTCGTTCTTTCCAACGAGGAAAAAGCGCCTTTTTTGGGTGTGGCCAAGCTTCCCGGAGGCGAGGTCAGCTACGCGCAGAGGGGCAAGGTGAAGAAGGAGGTTCTCATCGGCGTCCAGCATTTCGACGACCCCAGATTCAACATTCTGGCCTATTCCGAGATCGCATTGAAGAAACGCCTGAACCTCTATTCCACGCACGACGGAATAATCTGCACCGGTATGAGGGCCAGATACCCGAAAAAGCTGGTGGCGGACGTTCTTCAAGGCACCGATTATCAATTCCGAAGAGATGGAGATAAATATCTCTGCCCGACCAGCCAGAAGGACGAGGTCGGGGCGCGCCTGAACATCGAAATCATTTCGGCTGGCCTATCGGTTTCCCTGTGGGGCAACGCGGCCTCCGAAAAGGAAAATATTTATACAGCGCTAGCGGGAAAGGTAATGTCGAAAAATGTTGATGCGGATTTCCATCTATCACTTGATTTTTTCCTCAAATGCGAGTCGTCGAATTGCAGCATAGGGACGATGGACATCAGGACCAAGGCCTTGCTGAAGGACTACATGACTGGTCGCTTTTCAGACAAGGCCCTCATGGACGCCTACATGCAGGAGGCCAGAGCCCAGATGAAGAATATTAACAAACGGCTTTTGGTTGTAAGCGGAAGGTGCTACGAGGACGACCTTCCCGCGTTCATCGACGCCCTCAAACCCTCCAAAATCGAGAGGCTGGCTCTGGAGCGGGTGCTTGAGACCGTTCACCGCCCCGTCATAGTCGATTCCGCAACAGCCAGCTCCGTGCTTTCGCAGTTCTGGGAAGATTTGGGCGAGGTGGCCATCGACGCCGTGGTGAACGATAAGGCACTGGCCAAGGAGATTTATGCCAAGAACCGCGATTCCGGAAAGCCGCCCTCTCATGTTCTTCGCCTTGCAAAGAACGTGAGAGATTCGAAGGACATCCTGGCCAGGCTTCCGAAACTTACTGGTCTGCCGCCGATTGCCGCCTTTGCCGACAACATTTCCAGGGTTTATCGAGTCGACGGAAAGGCAGAGACCGTTCGCGAGCTGGAGAAGGCCCAGAAGGGTGACACCAAGACCAAGGCCATTGCCTGCGGGCTCTTGCTGGCCATCGACAGCCTGAAGGGCAAGGAATGGCTCTTCACGAAGGAGGAGCTGGACTACGGCAAATACCTCGGCGAGTTCTGCAAGAGCCTGCTGGAATGCGACGAAAAATTGTATAAGGAGGCGCTGCAGAACTTACTCACTGCCAGCGGCTCCGGCGTAGTTGTTTGATGCTGGGATTCAAATAACTATTTATAGAAGGCCTTTACTTTCGTGAAATCAATGATATTGATCAAGCTTGGAGGGAGTATAATTACCGACAAAAACAAACCGCTGGCTGCCCGGCCGGAAGTTATCGACAGGCTTGCCCGGGAGATCGCCTCGACAGGTGAAAAGTTCATCATAGTTCATGGCGGGGGCTCCTTCGGCCACTTCAAGGCGGCGGAACACTGCATTCAAGAGGGATACAAATCCGAAGAGCAGAGCCAGGCAATCGCCGATATCCAGTACGACATGCGGATTTTGAACAGTATGGTCGTGGATGGTTTTCACAAGGCCAGCATGCCGGTCGCCTCGATTCCTTCGGGGGCCATATCGGTCTTCGACGACGGAAGAATCGTCGAATTCCCGGTGGACGTGCTCAGCCATTATCTGGACATAGGAATCACGCCCATAACTTTCGGCGACGTCGTGGTCGACAGGACGAGGGGTGTCTGCATTTGTTCGGGTGATGACATCATGCAGCATCTGGCCAAGAATCTCGAGGTTACAAAATGCATATTCGTGACTGAAGTGGACGGCATGTACCAGAATTACCCGCCAGGCGACGGCGAGGAGCCGATTCCGGTTGTCGTGCCGGGCGATGATATTTCATTCTCTTCGGACAGGCCGGACGTGACAGGCGGCATGGAGCGCAAGCTCGAACTTATGTTCGACATTGCGGCCACTGGCTCCGAGGTTTTGATAGTCAACGGACTCGTGCCCGACAGGGTGAAAAAAGCCATTATGGGTGAAGATTTTGTCGGTACGGTTGTCAAAGGAGGAAATTGAATGGTGATGCCCAGGAAGGCCGACCACATCGACATTTGCCTGAACGAGGATGTCAACTCGACTCACAACTACTGGCACGACATAAATTTCGTTCATCACGCGCTGCCGGAGATGGATTTGGACGATATCGACCTTTCCACGGACCTCTTCGGAAAGAAGCTGAAGGCTCCGCTGGTCATCTCAGCTATCACCGGCGGCTTCGATGAGGCGGCCGCCATCAACGAGAATCTGGCCGTCGCCGCCGGAAAGGTCGGCGTCGGTCTCGGAGTGGGCAGCCAGAGGGCTGCTATCGAGGAGCCGAAGCTTGTTCACACATATGATGTTGTCAAGGGCAAGGGTGTGCCCTTGCTGATTGCCAACGTCGGTGCGCCCCAGCTTATCGAGCAGGGTGGGAAACGCGCGTTTACCCTCGACGACTGCCGAACCGCCATGGATATGATTGACGGCGACATACTGGCTATCCACATGAATTACTTGCAGGAGATAGTGCAGCTGGAGGGTGACTCGAAGGCCCGCGGCATTGTTCAGAAGATTGCCGATATTGCCGGCGAGCTGCCGGTGCTGGCCAAGGAGACCGGGGCAGGCATTTCCCGGAAGACCGCGTTGATGTTGAAGGAAGCCGGCGTCAAGGGCTTCGACGTCGGCGGGCTCAGCGGAACGAGCTGGGCTGCTGTCGAATACTATCGCGCGAAGAAGGACGGCGACAAGCAGCTTGAAGGCCATGGAACGGCCTTCTGGAACTGGGGAATTCCCACGCCCGTGAGTTTGAGAATGTCGGATGTCGGTCTGCCGATGATAGCCACCGGCGGTCTCTGGTCCGGTCTGGACGTTGCGAAGAGCGTCGCGATGGGCGCAACTGCCGGCGGCATGGCCAGACGGGTTCTCGAAGCCGCGGTGAAGAGCCCGAAAGCAGTCGAGAAAGAATTGAACTGCATTATTTCGGAACTAAGGGTTGCGATGTTCCTGACCGGCTCGAAGAGTTTTGAGGAGCTGCGAAACGCTGACATGATTATCACTGGAAAGACAAAAGAAATGCTGAAGGCGATGGAGGAGAAAGCATGAAACAGTACAAGACCTTGGAGAAGAAGGAATACCTGACGATTGACGGGAAAATGAAACACAGCCAGTTCCTCGATTTCTTGCAGGTGAACCGCGATGCGATTAAGAATGAAATTTTCAAGTTCGTGCCCGTGAAAGCGGAGATACAGAAGGAGGATTTCGGGCTACATCACCACAGGGAGATGCTGGCCGAGTATCCCGACCGCGGCGGGAAATACGTTAGGCCTGGCTTGGTTTTGCTCTCGACATTCGCCAGCGGGGCCAGGGTCGACAATGCCTTGACGACGGCTGCCGCGATGGAAGTCTCCGAGGACTGGATACTTATTCACGACGATTTTGAGGACCACTCCCTGGAGCGAAGAGGCAAACCTTCGCTCCCCATGACCTTCGGAGACGAGCTGGCCGTTAACGCGGGAGACCACCTGCACATGATAATGTGGGATATTTTGCTTGCTAACCGCGACTCTCTCGGTCCGAGCAAGACCTTCATGTTATTCGACGAGATGAACTCGTTTCTTCAAAAAACCTGTGAAGGCCAGTATCTCGAACTGAGCTGGAATCAGGGCAAGAAGTTTATCACGGAGGAAGAATACTACGCAATGGTCGACAGGAAGACCGGCTGGTACACAATCATCGGACCACTTCGGCTGGGCGCCATCGTGGCCGACAATATGAAGGCGCTTGAGCCCCTCGTCGACTTCGGAATCCCGCTGGGCCGCGCATTCCAGATCCACGACGACTGGCTCAACGTTTTCAGTACCAAGACAGGTAAAGAACTGGGCGGCGACATTCTGGAGGGAAAAAGGACGCTGCTTCTGGTCAAGCTGATGTCTGAGTTGTCCGATAAAAACGAGGACGAGCATCTGGCATGGGTAAAAAACATCTACAGCGTCGACAGGAGCCAGAGGGACTTCTTCATGACCCGCCACTTGATCGAACTCTATGAAGAATTCGGTGTCAGGGAATGGGTGCGAGAAAAGGCGAAGACCTTTGCGGAAGAGGCAAAGGTGAATTTAAACGAAATTCCGAACTTCAGCGTCGAGGGCCTGGACATCCTCAGAGATGCGACGGATTTCCTTGTCAACCGCGAGCTATAAGTGTGAATTAAACTTCATCCTCGACGTCGCATTCCAAGCCATTCTCAGTCAGTCTGAAAAGAGCTGATTTTCCCTCAGCTAGCGAGCGGTGTTTCATGAGTATTGCGCGTCGTATTCCGTGGCCTTCCTTGTCCAGCCGAATTATGGTTTTCGCGTTGTGATGGAGCACGTGGCCTCCAAGCGGCTTGAAGATGCCGACGTCGACGTCAGTAAACACCTGGCTCGTCAAAACAACGGGGATAAGACGCTTGCGGCAGAGCTTCAGAAGAGAGGTAATCTGCCGGGTGAGCGATTTCCTTTCAGCCCTGTCGACCTCCGCACCGGACTCTATCCGATAATGAAGGGTTGCCGAGTCCAGAACCACCAATCCTATCTCCTCGTTCCGGATGGCCAGATTGACCGCTTTATCAACAATCGTCTCCTGCTCGTTGAAGGCGTAGGGCTCGAAAATCAGCATATTTTTAGTAATCAGTTCGCAATCGTCGCCGCATATCTGGCTCACCCTGTCCAGAGATAATCCTTCCGTATCAATATACACAACTTTCTTGCCCCCCAAGACGACATTCCTGGTCAGCTGGATGCAAAAGTTGGTCTTCCCGCTGCCTGCCTCACCATATATCTCGGTCAACGTGCCAGCCTCAATGCCGCCATTAAGTAACTCATCCAGTGTCTTGCAGCCAATTGGGATTCTCATCTGCTGGGTAAGGGGGATAAGTTGTTTTAAGGTTTTGGCGATGGATTTCAAAACCTAATATTTCTCCCTCCGAGCAGGACGCGGGGGGGCGGGCAATGGCCAGCCGCAGCGAGCAGGCAAAAGGGGGACGGGTTTTGCCAGCGGAGCTGTGGAAGGGTGGGGGGAGTGCACAATTGTTGGGGCGGGTCTACATCCCACCATTTACAACATAGCCTTGACTACCTTCACGTCCTCTTTCGCCCCCAACTTCTCAAATGTCTCCAGTGCCAGCCGCAGATATTCATCCCGTTTTGTGTCTACTAACTCCGCCATTCCACGATAGGTCTCCGCAACCTGCCACTTGAACTCCAGTTCTTTTGAGAGAGACAGACACCTCTCGTAGTATCGAAGGGCTTCGGCTGGCTCCTCCTTGGACTTGTAGGCATCCGCGATGTTGCTGTAAAGGATGGTCGTGAGCTTGTGGTCGTTTAGGTTTTCTGCGAGCTTCATGGCGCTGGCGTACATCTCCAGGGCTTTGTCGAACTTCCCGGCCTCCCAGTTCAGAATGCCCATGTTGTTTAAAGCACGGGCCATTCCCTCCTGGTTTTTGGCTTCCTTCGAGATGGCATAATCGCTCTCGTAGGACTTGAGGGCCAGCTCCGAATTTCCGAGCCGCCAGTTGACGACCCCGAGGCCGTTCTCTATCTCCGCTTTGAGGAGGGGGGCATCGGCTGCCTTCCTTTCCGCATCCTGAAAGAGCTGGCTCGCCTTCTCCATCTCTCCTTTCCGATAATGGATGGTGCCCAGTTTCTGGAGGGCTGCGGCTTCCATGACCTCGCTGTCCAGGGCCTCGGCGATTTCTCGACTTCTTGAAAATAGGATTGCGGCCTGCTCCCATTCGCCGATCTGGTCCAGGGCGAATGCCTTGAGGAATGTGGCCTGGTATCGGTCTTCGGGCTCCAACTTGTCGATGGCCAGCATGTCCAGGGTTGCCAAAAGTTCCTCTTGATAACCCTGCTTCAGCCAGCTCCTTCCGTCCGTTTGCATGAGCATCAACGCGGATTCCAAATCCTCGGCCTTGATTAGATGGTAGGTTTCCTCGATTCGGTTCTCGGGATGAGATGACTGGCTGTTGTAAAATTCGGCAGCATTTTCATGATGCGATCTTCTGTTATCGGGGGCTTGGCGGTTGTAAATATAATTTTGCAAAATCGCGTGGGTGTGCAAGCCCTCGTTCTGAAGAATTAACGATTTGGAAATGAGGGCATCCAGTATCTGGAAATCGTCGTTGGTTTCCACGATTGCGTCCCTGTGAACTGGCTTTCGGAAGACCGAAAGCCGCGACAGGAGTTCGAGCTCGGTTTCGGAAAGACCTGCCAGCGTCTCGGTTGCGATGAGGTTCTCGATGTCTGCGGGCTTGTCCTCGCCCACCTTTTTCACGAGCGTCAGATACAGCGGGTGGCCGCTGGAGTTTTTAACAATCTCGGAAATTTCATCGCTGCCCACGCCCTGCATTTTCAGGATTGATTTACTGGCCTCTTCATCGAGGCCAGTTAATTTGATTTCAAGGGTTATGTCCGTTTTTAGTGAAGTTCTAAAATCGAAAATGTCTTCGAGGTCGCGGCCGATGAGAATGAGTTTGAGATTGGGGGATTCGATACTCATCGATATCAGCATTTTGAGAAGGATTTTAAGATTCTGGCTCGATTCCTGGCAGTCGTCGAATATCAGGGTAGAAGTGGTAGTCGTTTCCGCCATAATGTCCTGCAAATCCGCCATGTCGAGGGTCTCGTGGGCTGCTAGATACCGCTTCAGTCGGGGCTGGCTCCGGGCGTCGAGGAACTCCGCGAGGTGCGTCGAAGTATTGCGCGGACTGCTCCACTGGTTTACGTTGAACCAGAACACTGGCTCTGTTCTTATTTCGCCGAGAGAATGGGCAATTAATGTGGTCTTTCCGATACCCGGCATTCCCTGAACCATGAGGATTTTTTTCCGATTGGACAAGAACTCACGGATTTCTCGGAGTTCCTTATGCCTGCCGACGAAGGACTTGACCTGAGGTATCGGCGCCGAAGATGCTGGCTTCGCATCTTCGGCCACCAAATCTGCAAGCTCCACCTTGCCGTCGTGGGTGTGAATCGCCACCCTTGACAGCTCCCTTTCCATGCCCAGTTTGGCGACGTAATCTTCCAGGGTGCCCTCGAATTTGGAGCCGTCTTTCAGCAGGCCGATAATTTTCTCGCCGAGCAGTTTTGACTCGAGGGATTTTGCTGATTCCAGACCTTGGGCTGTGAGGAAATAGGATTTGCGGCGCCGTTTTTCATCTTTCACGTGGGCGATTTTCTCGGCAACCAGCTCTTTTTTCTTGGCTGTATCGAGAGAGGTCGAGATGTGACTTCTCCTGACTCCGAGAGCTCGTGAAATGCCTGCCTGAGTTACAGAAATCGGGACCTCTGGCTCGTCCCCGTATCTCCTATAGTTCATGAGATGCAAAAGAATTGCTTCTTCGACAGTCACAAGCCTCTTTCTCTTCACAGGGATGAATCAACCTCTCGGTGTTTAAAATTGTCGCTGTAAGAAGCATAAAGCGATGCTTTGGAAAAGAGAGAGATAAAACTTGACATGTCAAAAATGGCTTTAAATACAATCCATGACAAAGTCTGTCATGCGGGAAACCGCAGGAGGACTAAAATATGAAAGCAAAAAGAACATGGAACATCCGAAAGGATGGAAAAGGTGTGTCGCCTGTGATTGCCACCATTTTGATGGTCGCGATTACGGTCGTGTTAGCGGCTGTGCTGTACGTGATGGTGACCATCTTCATGCAGGGCGGAGGACCCCCGATTATGGGTAGCCTATATTATCTGGATGGTAGCTCTGACCCCGTCAATGGAGATGCGACGTTCACCCTCATGTTGACCGACCCGGAGAATCCCCAACTCTCAACAATAAAAGTTTCCGTACTGGATGATTCGGGAGATGTTGTCGATTCAGCGACAAAAAACTGGACCCACATAGTCAGTGATGCAAATCACATCAAAGGCGGGGACAGGTTGAAAATATCTGTCCCGGGCACAGATATTTCGGGCTATGAGGTTCTCATCAGCGCTACTGGCTACAGTAATAACTTTGGTGACAAGATACCTGACTAATGGGGCTCTGCCCCACCCTTTTCTTTTTTCGATGGATAGCGAAGCCAATCCATTGAAAATGGAGGCTGAGCGTTCCGTCCTTTTTATGATTGGCGAAGCCCAATCATGAGGTTATGACCAGCGTAAGCTAGTCCATTTGAGATTATTGGCTGACGAAGTACAGCCATGAAATGATGGCTGGCGAAGCTAAGCCATTTGAGGAATAGCTACACAACCAAGTTTCATAAAAGCTATTTTTCTCCAAACTCTTTTATGCATTCCCTGATTTCTCATAGTGATGGACAACCCGAAGATGAAGTTCAACTACGGCCACACGCTCTTTTTGATAAGGAGCCTCATGCTCTGCGTTTTCTTCGGAGCCAGTATTCTTCTTCTCGTGATTAATGCCGGGGCACTCTGGATAGGGCTTTTTTGTCTTCTCTTCTTCATGTCGCTGCTCATCTTCTGTATATCCCCTCTTTTCACATCACATGAAATGACCCGTGGTTCTCTCATTTTGAGGCAGGGCTTGCTGTTCAAAGCCAGCATACTCTTTTCGAATATCGAAAAGGGCGAAATTATCGATTTTTCGCCATTCTCTTATGGGGTGTCCGGAAGCATTCGGAAGCCGAGAATCGTGATTGCGACCGGGAAGTATAACCTGGTTTCGATTCGCCTGAAAGAGCAGATGAGGTTCAAGCACGTCCTCGGAAAGTCGGCCAGCGAGATAATTATCGATGTGAACGAACCGGAAATTTTCATCAATGAGTTGGAAAAACGTATCAATACCTAAGCAACACTAACGCTCTGGATGTCGTGATGCCTGTTTATCATGTCCCTGGCTATTTTCAGGTTGCGGCCTTCGCGGCCTATTGCCTTGGCCTTCAAAAGGGGATTGACCTTGACCGTGGCATGGAGGAGGTTGCCCCTCTGCTCGAGCTCCACGCCCTCCGGCTCGTAAGGATGAAAAACACTCTTCACGAACTCGATGGGGTCGTCCGAGTATTCCACAATCTGAATTGTTTTGTTTATCTTCTTTCGAAGCTTGGAAACGTTCTCGCCTTTCTGGCCCACGGCCTTGCTTATCTGACCCTGCTTGACGACAAATATCATGCGGTCCGATGTCTCGACGCAGTCCTTGATAGTGGTTCGTGTCAGCTGCTCGAATAGCTTGATATGAAGAAGGGTCTGGTTGTCGAGAACTATTTCACCCATTTAAAAACCTATTGAAGTATCTGCGAATCGCCTGCATCCAGCACTGTCAGGGCTGATATCGAAAACGGCTTGCCGCAGGCGGCTCCCATCTCGACGTTCGTGCCCTTGAAATTCATCGACGGTACGGTTGTCTGCTCCCTCAAAAATTCGTCGGGGCAATTCTCGGCCAGCACTATGAGTTTTGCCTCTTTGCTCTCGATTGCGCGCTTTGCCTGGTCTGCGCCGAACATGACCTTTCCGGTCCGTGTGACTGTTCTCAAAGCTCTGTTCAGGTCCATCATTCATCCTCTCCTTCTTTCTTCTTGCTTGCTTTCTTTTTGGCCGTTTTCTTCGCTTTCGCCTTCGGGGGCGCGTATATGAGATTGACCGCTCCCGTACCGACCGTAACTGGCTGCCCCACAATAATGTTTTCGGCGACACCGTCGAGAGAATCGACCTCTCCGACGATTCCTGCTCTCAAGAGATGCGCGGACGTGATTTCGAATGCTGCACGGGCCAGCACGCTGGATTTCCTGCCGGAAATACCGTGCCTGCCGATAGCCTTCACGTCGCCGTCGTTTGTCATGATGTCCGCAACGAGCATGATATGCCTCTTGTCGACTGTCAAACCCTGCTCGTCGAGTGTCGAACTCGCTTCAAAAATTATCGCGTTTCTGGCCGCCTCGACTCCCAACACGTTAAAAATCTCGGTGATGCTATTCGTCTTGGTCCTCGAATGGTCGACCTCGTCCATCTCCAGAACTTTGGCTAGATTAGAGCCCTCTGTGTAAACGATGTAGCCGTTCTCGCCCATTCTGATGACAGCCCTGTTGATTCCCTCGATTCCCTGTATCTTGCAGTCGCGGACTATCTCGAAAACCTGTTGGAGTTTTCGGAACGAAACCTCGCTGGCCTTTACGACGAGGGTCTTGCCTTCCACCTCGATAGACGATTTCAATTTTCTCTCTTTTTCGAGGCTCTTCACGATTGTATCCATCTTGATGCCTTTCTCATCGATTTTTGATTTGTCCGGCCTTATAACGATTTGCATGTTCGCGATGTCTGTCTCGACATCTGCAACGTTTATCAAAGTGGTCATCTCGATACTGGCCGCGATTCTTTTCACGTCGCTGAGCTCATTACTAACTTTTGACTTGAGATGGATCGTCATCATAGGAGTGCTCGGTGCACGTCTGGCATCCACGATTTCGATGAGACGCGGCAGCCCTAACGTAACATTAATTTCCGCCACACCGGCGTAGTGAAAAGTACGCATCGTCATCTGTGTTCCCGGCTCGCCAATTGACTGCGCCGAAACTATTCCGGCGGACTCGTTCGGGTCGATAACGCGGCGCTCGTAATCGATCACCACTTCATCGATTATCTTTTCCTTCTCTGCCTTCTTGAGTTTCATGTGGTCGAACTTGTTTGCAAGATTCGATAAGATCATGCTCGGCAAATACGAGCCAGTTTTTTCAAGATGGTTGTGAATCTCCTGCTCGGTTTTCGTCGGCTCAGGAATCTTCTTCGGGATCTTCATGTCTGTGCGCTTTTTCCTCTTCTTGGGCTTCTCCTCTACCTTTTTTTCTTTCACTGGCTCCGCCGGCTCGAGCTGTGATTTGTCAATATGAATCTTCTTGGCCCCGATTTTTTTCAGAAGGTCCTCCGCGTCCTCTTCGGAAATGTATCTAGTGATGATTTCGAAGGGCGTCCTCTTCAAGTCCCCTATTTTGAAACCGGCATTGGCCAGCGCCTCCGAGACCTTGGCGCTGACGCCTCTTCGGATGAGTGCGTTGACAGTATCTTTCCTCGCCATCTAATCATCCTCCATCTCGGCTTCGAAAGCAGCCTCGGTGTTCTCGAACTCCATGTCACGGTCTTTGGTTCCGTAGCTTGTCAGCGAGTCCTGCAAATCATCAGGGAGTTGATCCTTAATTTCGTCGCCCAGGATTCGAAGCAGAACGTCGTCGATGTTCACCGATTCGCCCTGGACACTTCTCGACGGGTCAATACCATCTTCGCCGAACTTAAACTGAATTATCGTATCTGCCGTGTTTCGCACACTGCCGTCGTAAACGACTTTCAGGTCCTCGAGGGCGTTTATGAGTCTTCTCTGCATGTAGCCAGACCTGGAAGTCCTAACAGCCGTGTCGACCAGACCTTCCCTTCCACCCATGCTGTGGAAGAAGTATTCTGTAGGTGCGAGCCCGGTTTTATAACTCGAGCGAACGAATCCCTTGGCACCTGCACCCAGATCGCCCTTCTGGAAGTGCGGAAGCGTGCGGTCGTGATAACCTCTGGATATCCTTTCGCCTCTCACAGCTTGCTGACCAATGCATCCGGCCATCTGGCTAAGGTTGAGCATGGAACCTCTTGCGCCGCTCTTCGCCATGATGACCGCGGAATTTTCTAAGCCAAGATAACGACCGGCAATCTGGCCCGCCTCGTCTCTGGCCTTACCGAGAATGCGCATCGCTTCTACTTCCAAGGTTTCTTCGAGAGAGCGACCAGGCATGGCTTCCAGCGTGCCCTCGTTGTAGGCCTCGACGTAGCCCTTCACGTTCTCGACAGCCTGTTTCAGCATTTCTGCGATCTGTGTCGTGGCGTCCTTCGGAATGTCCTCGTCATCTATGCTCGTACTGAAACCGTTGATCATGATCGCGCCGATGGCCAGCATGGTGGCCGTCTCCAGAAATATTCGGGCATCGGACGTGCTGTAATCCCTCGCGATCTTGTCCAGAATCTTGCCCTTGAACGCGCCGACGCTTTTTTCGTCGATCGTTCCGACCTCCAGTTTGCCGTCTTTGATGACAACGTAAGCATCTATCTCGCACTCTTCCTTCATGCAGTTGTCGCATTTCTGGCATATTGAGGATTTAAAGGTCATGTCCAGATCATCGGGCAGACATAGACTGAAGAGATCTTTGCCGGACCAGTATTCCTCGCCGTCGATTATCGTAGGCTCCGGCCAGTTCTTGATGTTGGCCTTTGCAAGGATTTCCGATGCCTCGGCTTTTGTCAACAACGGATTGTTGTAGGTGAGCTTGAATGCGCCTGTTATGTAATCGTGAATTCCGCCGATGACCGGTCCTCCGAATCTCGGTGACAGTATGTTTTCCTGAACGAGCATCAGAATACGAGCTTCGGCAATCGCCTCCGGGCTCTGTAGAACGTGGAGGTTCATCTCGTCCCCGTCGAAGTCCGCATTGTACGGCGGGCAAATGCATAGGTTGAACCTGAAGGTCTTGTGCGGCATGACCCTGACCTTGTGGGCCATCATCGACATCCTGTGAAGTGACGGCTGCCTGTTGAACAGCACGATGTCGCCGTCCACTAGTTGCCTTTCGACAACCTGGCCTATTTCGATGTTTTCAGCTACCGTTTCTGCATTCTTGTCCGTGATCTTGATTCTGCGGCCGTCCTTGCGGATGACGTAGTTCACACCCGGAATGTATTCGCCGTGGTCGCCGAAGGGTGCCGTGCCCCTCATCGTTAGGTCTCTGACAATGTCGAAGTTGTATTCAGTGACGCGAATCGGAATCGTCAGCTCTCTGGCTGCCCTTATCGGCACCCCGACCTCGTTGATTGAGAGAATCGGGTCGGGCGATATGACTGTCCTGGCAGAGAAGTTTACTCTCTTACCGGATAGGTTCGACCTGAATCGACCCTCCTTTCCTTTCAGTCTCTGAACGAGAGTCTTCAGGGGGCGGCCGGACCTGTGCCTGGCCGGCGGTATGCCGGATGTCTGGTTGTCGAAGTAGGTCGTGATGTGATATTGAAGCAG
>DAOVGM010000052.1 GCA_030672365.1 Methanomassiliicoccales archaeon | reverse complement strand
ATGCACGACGTGCATTCCCGTACGATCAATGCTTCTATGAAGACGGTGGTCGAGGTAGTAAAAAAGGATGCGATAACAGCTGGCCAAACGATAATCGGAATGGCAGAATATATCAAAGACATGAAAAAGGTCGAGCATGACATTAAGATTGAACTCAGTTCGACAGTGGAAATGATGAAGACCACGGGCATATTTTTTGCACCCCTGGTGATGGGCATTACTTCCTCACTCTACGTACTGCTTTTCCACGAGTTCGCGAACTTGCCGGGTGCCGCATCGATGATCCCGCCGGAAATATTCTTCGCAATTGTCGGCGTTTATCTGATTCTCGCGGTTGTGGTTTCGTTATATTTCAGCGTGGGGATCCATTACGGAAACGATACAGTGGAAATGAAATATAATATAGGCATTGCGCTAATGATATCTGTCATGGTGTACGCTGCCGCAACGACGTTGGGAACGATGACCTTCGCGGTTTAGGAGATGTAAAAAATGGTTAGAGACGAGATATTCGGAAGAGACGAAAAGATGAAAGACGAACTCGATAAAGATGGGTGTGCTTACATCGGGAAATTGGTGGCTTATCCTGCCGGCAGATACGAAGAGGTCGGGGCCGCATACCTGGACCTTGTCTCACCGCATTGCATGCTTGTCGTTGGCAAGAGAGGTACCGGAAAATCATACACCCTGGGAGTTCTGGCAGAGGGATTCAATCTGCTCAATAAAGAATACAGGGACAGGATCTCGGTGATCATGATCGACACGATGAGCGTGTTCCACGGCCTCAAAAAAGCTAACACCAACCAATATGAAGTTGAAAGGCTGAAGGATTTCAAAGACTTACAGCCGGAAAGTTTCGACGATTACGTTAAACTCTTCCTGCCGTCTCTTTTAATTGATAAATTGAAAGAAGGTGGGCATGACATATCCTATGATGAAAAACTGTGCTTCTCTCTTCATGAGCTGGAGGTTACGGATTGGCTGTCCCTGTTCGAGCTTTCCCCGACCGAGTCGACCGGGGTCTTGTTGGTCAAGGTCATAGATATGCTCAAACGCCGCGGTGTGCCTTTTGGCTTCGAGGATATTTATGCGTTGATCGATGAGCAGCACCAACATACTGAGACCGCAACTGCATTAAAAAATCTGTTCTCTATTGCGGAGGGGCTTGGCATTTTCGCGAAAGATGGCACTCCGTATGATAAAATCGCAAAAGCTGGACAATTGAGTGTCTTGGACATAAGCTATCTCGGACGGGTTGTCGGACTTGATGTGCGAAATTTGCTCGTCGCTTTGCTCGGACGAAAGCTGCTCGCCGAGCGGACCCTCTATTCCACATTGGAAATGCAATCCGAAGCAGGGCTGATATCTACGAAAATCGACAAAGATACCGCAAAAGAACACCCTCTGGTTTACATGATAATCGACGAAGCACATCTATTTCTCCCAGCTCAGGGAAAAACATTTTCATCAGATGTATTAATCGATTGGATCAAATTGGGGAGGCATCCCGGATTGTCAGTGATTCTTGCAACTCAAGAGCCGTCTGCAATACACGAAGCCGCCATCAGACAAGCGGACATCATACTGGCCCACAATGTTACCGCAGCAGATGATGTCCAGGCCCTCGGAAAAGCGAAGCAAACTTTCATGACCGGCTCGAAAGACCTTGAAAAAATAATTTCCACCATGGAGTTCCGGCGCGGACTGGCTGTTATTTTTGATGATAAATCAAGGAAAATGGAAATGTGTATCATTCGTCCGAGATTGAGCCTTCACACAGGCATAGATGCAACGGCAATCCCTCCGACAAAACCTGCGGCAGACGAAAAAACTGATATGCCGCTTCCCCCTCCACCCACTAACAGGTGACCCCATGCCCAGAAAATCAAAGCTTCAAATTAAAAAGGAAAAACACTCCCTTATGAAAGACGCCAAGTTCTTGAAATTACTCATCTCTCCGTTCTCGGAAGAGATCACATTGGGTTACTTCAAAAGCCACCTCCCGAAGATCAATTTAATAAAATTTGCAGAAATATATAATAGTTTATTAAAGAAATCAAAATTATTATATAAACAGAATAAATCTATACAGGAATTGGACTCAGTCGACCTGAAGAAATTGGATGAACTGGACCTTCTTCTGAACATTGCATTTTTATCACATCAGGTCGAGGCGGAAAATGTCTGTGTCGAAGAATAATCAGTGCATTTTTTTCACAATTATTTGACATTGTCAAGTGTTATCACGGTATCGTTAAATAGTTTCAATGCTATCACCTATCGTTAAGTATTAAAGTAATACCCGACAAAATGTGTGCTATGAGGAGAAAAAATGGGAAGGGAACGGATTGATGTAAGAGTCGAAACCGAGATTCTCGAAGAATTGGAAGCCATCGCTTTCAGAGACGGTGCAAAAGGCCGCAGTGCTGCCGTCAGGGAAGCAGTTTATTTCTACATTGACGAGAAAAAGGATACCTGGAACACCGACAAACATGTGCTCAAAATTCCGAAACGGCTGACCGACCGCATTTACCGCCTTGTCCGGAATAAAGACGCGACGGACTTCGATGATGCCATCAAGGCAGCTCTCCGGGCCTGGTGCAAGGAAAGGGAATACGACCTCAAGCACGGGCGCTATGAGTTGGACCGGCTGGTTGCAGAGAACATGGAGTCGGATATTGCGAACGAGGAAATGGCCAGAGTGGCGAAAAAGGTGTCGAAGAGGTGACTTGATGGTAGGTGTACCGGCGATCGGAATTTGTGATGCGATGGAAAAATCGGGCGAAATTCCCGAGCTCAAAACAATTGCTGAGTACACTAATTTAGAGCGTTTGATGCTCGATGCTATCATTTTCGAATGTCGGGGCTGCATTTCATCTGCCGGCCAGGATTGCATGACAAACGGCGGCGCCGTCTGCCCCTTCGTCGAAGTAAGGCGCACGTGCGGGCTTTTTGAACTCAAGGGGGGGCACAAGTGCGAATGATATGCCCGCTCTGCAAGACCGAGGCCGTCCACAATCCGAAATTGCGTATTTACTATTGCCGGGAGCACGGAATTTGCACTGTTCCGGAGTTCGAGAGCGGTGATGTCGAATTGGGACACGCCGTTTCTTAATCGGAATCATGGTAGGACAATGTCCGACATTTACAAAACCCTTTTATACTTTTAACGCTATATACCGTTCGCTTGTCCTACGGACGGCATATGGCCTTTGGAAAATCGGTCATACGGAGATGAGAAAGAGGCACCTGAATGGAAATGGATGAAAAGTTTTCGGTTAGATTCGAGCGAAACGAGCTCAAGAGGCTGGATAAGATAGTGAAACGTGCAGGTTACTCGAACAGGTCCGAGTTCATTCGCAGCGCAGTGGAACATCAGGTCGAACTGGAGAAAAAGCGCAACTGTGTTACTGTCGAGGTCCCGAACCTCGTCATGGGCTACATTGACGCACTCGTAGAGAAGGGTTACTACCGTTCAAACGAGCACGCGGTACAGACAGCCATTGACAACTACTTCAACCACGAGCGGATCGAATCAGCGCTCAAGGCTGCGAAAGGCATGGAAGTTATCTCGGGAAGAACCATCGAGGTCGATGTGAACAGTGCGGACAAAAAGGTCGTCAAAAAGTGAGGGCTCCCCAACGCAAAAGCGTCGGGCATCCCTTACTATTTCGCACCTATCGTTGGCGATTGGTGCAAAATAGTAGACAGGCATCCGACGAACGCCCATGGATGGGGGACGTTCAGAGGATTCATTCGCAATTAGGGTAGAGAACCGTCGTGAAAGCCTTGGTATGCTATATCAAGATGCTGGCTCAATGATTAACGATAAACGAAGACCTTGCCGGAACAGAGAGATGGGATGCACTCTAACAACCTCAGGTTCGGATTTGTTGCCCGGAATCCGAGACCAGACGGCGGTCCTCTGCCTTTCACCCCAAACCGACCCGAATGGAGGGATAAAAAAAATGAGCCAAGCATCAGCGGAAATAAATTACATGCACGAAATTTTGAACCTTATCAGCGGAGGCAACATCGAGCCACGGATGGTTGTCTTCGGCTGCGGTGGAGCCGGAACGGCGATAGTGAGCAGGCTGCAAGCGAACCTGCGGGATGTCACCACTGTCGCAATAAACACAGATATGGATGGTCTTAACAAGGTGATGGCCGACAGAAAACTGCACATCGGTAAAAGCGTGACATTCGGAGAAGATTCACGCGGCTTCTCCGAGGTCGCCGAATATGCGGCAAATCTGGCGAAAGAAGATATAGTCAGCTGTTTCAAGGGACACGACATCGCTTTCATCGTCGCCGGAATGGGCGGCGGGACCGGAACAGGTATCGCCCCGCTCATCGGAGACATGGCCAGAAGGCAGGGGCTCGTCGCCTTCGGCATCGTGGTGATGCCGTTTAGCACAGAGGGAGTGCGCAGAACCAGGGCCAACGATGGCGTTGCCCAATTGCGACTTGTCACCGAGAACACGGTCGTTCTGGACAACGACTCGCTTCTGAGATTGAGCCCCGACATCGGCCTGGGAGATGCCTTCGGCGTCATGGACAGGATGGTAGCCAGCATAATCGACGATATCAGGGACAGGATGAGCAGGTCGTTCGTCGCGACGATAGCGGACGACATCATCGCCCTTAATTCCGAGATGGGCGGCATGGTTGGACACGCCACCGTCGGTCAGCCAGGCTACGCCAACATGGACAACGTCGCGGTTTGCGATTCGATTAATTCGGGGGCAGAGATGCCCCCATCACTTTCAATCCCCAAGAACGAGTCACTGCTGTCATCCGGCGGCTTGTTTGAAAGGGCGTGATATACTTGCCGTGTGCTCCTCAAATTGCACGCAATATACTTGAAGCAAAACGTGCGCTTCAAGTAGGTAAGCCCAAGGTCGTTGAACGGAAACGTCCGACCAGAGCATAACCGATACCTGCCGTATGCTCCACCAATTGGGAGCAATGCCCCGATGCCAGCATATCTCTGGCTTCGGGAAGGTGAGCATATGGCTGCCTAAAGAAAACGTCCGACCGACGGTCGGTCGTTTGACGATTAACTCCTCCCCAACCCCCGGGGCAGCCTGCCCGGCTGCCCCACCCCCTTTTTTTCAACAACACCCAACATATTAGCCAGTAATCGTCATGCCCCCTGTAAGGACGGGGTTAGTTACAATACCAACTGCCTAAGATTTTAAAACCCCGTCCAGGGCCGGGGTTTTCAAAAGTAATATAAACATTGAGCAGTATTGGACAGCAAACCGGTGGTGATTGGAGCTGAATCCGTATCTCAGATTGGGGACAAAGCTCAACAGACGAATTTTTGCGACCTCGATAGGCATAGCCTTCTGTCTGGCATATCTCACGGGCACGATGGCGATGGCCAGCGGTCTCCATCACAGCACGGAAACGATTGCCTCGGCATTCGACCAGGGCCCCAGGATGATTTACACGGATGAGGATCTGAGCCTGAGCTTCATCGACGGCGGAGTCCTCGACGAGCTGGGGCAGAATTTCATCGCGTTCACGTTCGCTACCGTGAACGTCTCGGAAAGAACCGGCAATTCCATTTATCAGGATGTTTACGTGGTTTCGATTTACGACCCTGAGGACAACCTCGGTTTCAACATGACGAACGAAAGTGTTGCCGGCCCCGTGCTGATAGGCACCGAGCTGGTCAGCATCTTCGAGAATGTGGCCCCCGAGACTGTGCCGGGCACCATTCTGGACCTTCAAATCGATGACCGAACTACCACGAGTGTCAATCTTATCACATCATATTCCGGTGCAATATTCGCGGAGGACTGGCTCATAGTTCCAAGAGTCAAAATGGACCTCATAAAACCAGAGGAGTTCGCCGGAAATTACTCGTTTCTGCTTCTTCTCGGCCAGTACCAGAGTTCGGTGCTGCCGGGGGGCATCACACCAGATAATATCAGGACGACATCCAGCGTTGTGAGCTTCTTCGAAAAAGGTATTTATCAGGTCGAAAACGACCTCTGGGCGATCGTGCTGGCTACGGGCACAATCGTTGTTCTTCTCGTCTATTCCATCATGTCGATCGAAACGCAGTACAATGCCCAGACAATCGAGGTTTTGCGGAGACTGGGTGCAAAAAGGCGGGTGGTAATCGGCATATTCATGTTCAAATCCCTGATGATCACGATGATAGGCGGAATAATCGGGCTGGCCATGGGTTTCGTCATTGCCAACGCCGTGATATCCGGCTCTTACCTATTCGGAATCACGACGATCATCACCCCGATGGCGGATTTCAACACGATCTTCATGCCGCTGGCCGTTTCTTTCGTCGCCGGCATTGTCGGCGGTCTCATCCCATCTATCAAAGCCTCAAAGATGTTCGCCCGCAAACGGACGGAGGTCTCCCCATGATGCTGCTTCGCAAGAGAACGATCTTCGGGCTGTTCCTCTGTACCCTTGTCTTCAGTTCGTCGATTCCTCTTCTGCTCGGCATCCAGGCGTCCCCTGCGGAGGTATTCGGCGAGGAAATCATCACCATTTCACAGGTGAACTCCTCGGTAGCACTCAATGCGACGCTGGCCGCGGACCTGAGCGACGATGCGAACCAGAGTGTTCTGGCCAGCGCGGAAATATATGCTTTCAGCGTTATACAGGGTGTTCCCGTCGTCGTCCGCGGTGTGGATTTAGATAACTTCATGGCAATCGAGAACGGGACGATTATCGACGGCATTGTGAACGACAAGGAACATTTCACCGTCATCGGCAAAGACTTGTCCAGACGAAGCGGCCTTGGGGTGAACGATAGTTTTGTTTTGACCGGCTCCAGCAATCCCGCCATATTCCAGATGAAGATCGATGCTGTCTACACCGGTGAAATGGGCTCGGACAGCCTTCTCATTCCGCTTTCGAGGGCGCGAAAGATCGCCGGTCTCGGAACTACGAACGCGGTTTCCGTCATCAGGGTCAAAACGACGAACCAGACAGCACTCGTCGAGGAAATCGTAGAATCCGAAGCTCCGGTCGTAATCTCGGAGCCGGGCGAAGTCAGCGAGGTCGTGAATGCCAACATTTCGGAGGAAGAGCGCGCGCAGCAGAGTCTGGCCCTCGCACATCTGGACAATATGGAATTCAAGGCCTCGAACGGGAGTTACGTCAGCCTCTTCGTTCAGGAGGGGGAGAGCAGCGTCAGGGTCGTCATCATGACGTTTCTGTTCCTCGACGGGGCGCTGACCTTCATCGGTGCATCCGCGATACTGGCAAGGGCGATCATCGAGAGAAGGCACGACATCGGGATACTGTCCGCCATCGGCGCCGACCGAAAGTTCATCAGACTCCAGATTGCCAAGGACATTCTGTTGATCTCGGTGCCGGCCTCATTGCTGGGTGTTCTGGGGGGTCTTGTCATCGTCAGGTTGATCGAAAACTCAGGTCTTCTTCTCATGTTCGGCCAGACTATTAACCCTCTTCTGAGCCAGGGGGTTCTCATCGGCACGTTCGTCGCGACAATTCTGATTTGTGTGATATCCGGCATAGTCGTGAACGAGGTCATCATGAGAGCTACTCCTCAAAGCATGATGCAGGACACCGAAAAAGCCATTGACGAAGAGCACTGCCTGACCTTGGTCGCATGCCTGGAGGTGGGAGAGTGAGGAAGCCGAACAACGTCACTCTGGCCATCCTGCTGTTTCTCATGGCGCTGGCAGCCAGACTTGTTCCGCTCACATTCTCCGACCTGCCGTTCAACATCGACGGTTTTCCGCTGGCCAGGATATCGGAGCTGACGATAGCGACAGGCGGAATTCCCGATTATCATCTGTGTTCCGGCCTGATCGCATACAACGTCAAGTTGCCTGTGTTCTCGTTACTTCTGTCATCGTTCTCATTGGTCCTCGGTGTCGAGCCGTTGGCCCTGTTGCCTTATTTTTGCGCCCTGGTCGGCTCGATTTCTGTTGTCATAATTTTCGCTTTTGTACAAAGAATTACAAAGAGCCAGCTTGCCGGATTTTGCGCAGCCCTCTTTCTGTGTTTCGCCGGGTTCTTCGTGTACGTCACGACCGCGGCGATGAAGGAGCTCGTCGGCCTTGTGCTTCTGTGCCTTCTGTTTTACTTCTACACCCTGCGAGAGGACTGGCGGAACCGCATGTTGGCTGTCGTCATCCTGCTCGTTCTGCCGTTCGTGCATCACCTGACGAGCCTCGTGGCTTTCATCACGATTACCCTGATAGCACTCAACCACCTGTTCCTCGAAGACACCGGCAGGTCATGGGGGAAAAAGGTGGCGGTAGAGCTGGCCTCCGGACCGGCGCTTGGGCTTATCGCCCTCTGGTATTACGCATCCGTCGAAATGGAATTCTTTTCCGACATCAACAACCTCAACGACACAGTGTTGTTGTTATCGGTTTGCGTGCTGGCTCTGATGCTGACCATACTTTTATGCGCACCCGTGACGACACGGCCCTGGTTCATTTTCAAGAAGAAGGAAGAGGGCGTGTCACTATTCGAAATATTCGACGAGAAGGTCCTGTTTTTGCTGGGGTGCCTGGGCGTCCTCTATGCGAACAGCCGGATTCACCTGTTCTCCAACTCGCCTCTAACGTCGCCGTTCTTGCTGAAACTCATCCTTCCCTATGCATTACTGGCTGTCGTGGCGCTCGCCGGGCTCAACCTCATGAGATACACCAGATTCAAATACAGGTCAGTCATAATCGCGATGTTCATGACGCCGATTTTGCTCATGGTATATTCAGCGCTCCGTGGTCTGGACCTCTATAATTTCACCCTGGCGTTCAGGGCATATAACTTCATCGACATACCGCTGGCCATCGTCGCGGGAATCGGAATCGTGTTTCTGATCACCTCGGCGCTCAGGTTCGCAAAAAAATGGAAACTGGCCAAACCGTTGCCGGTCGTCCTTTTCGCGTTGTTCTGCGGCCTGTGCATGGCCTCGCTTCCGCTGGCCTACAATAACTTCGAGGCCTTCGGCATTCAAGAGGTCACCTACGAATACGAATTCGAAGCCCTGGAATGGATATCGGATGCCAACGTGACCAGCATTTCAACAGACCAGAGGTACAGCCATATTACCACACCGTATTTCGGCACCGACGCCAATATCACGGCCATCTGGCGTATTTCCAAAGGCAATTTTGAGGAAGGGGAGTATATCCTGATTTCCGAAGAGTGGACTGACATCGGCGCCCAGATGTCTTTTCTGGGAAGGGTCGGGTTCGACCAGCCGACACTGGACAAGCTCTACCAAAGTGGAAATGTTCTTTATCAGGGAGGACCTGACGGAAAAATGATGGTCCTCGTGCAGGTGTTGGACGAATATTAAACTGAAGTGAAAATGCACAACTATAAATCGACCAGTATCTCAGCAAACGTAGGAGACCGCCGTATGCTCATCGTCAACCGTTTGTCTGTACTCGAAGCCAAAACATTGGGTTCGAGCAATTGAGCATATGGCCGCTTGAGATAAACTTTCAGCATCTTTTGGGGCTGATAGTTTATCCATACATGCTGGGCCGTGTGATCTTCGCCGCCGGCTGTTCCTTCGCCTGCTTGTGAATGAGTTTGAGCTGGGACTCGATTCTCTCGGCCTCGTCGTAAAGCGGCTGGGCGTCGAGGCTGATGTGGAGAAGCACCTTGTCTATTGTTTCGATAATTTGGGCTGCGGCCCTCGCGTCCGGATAGTCCGGATGCGCCTCGGCCAGTATTGTGGCGACGCTGAAATCGCGTCGCTTTCCCTCGTTAAGGAGGACACCAGCCACGCCGGTGATTACCCCCTCAGTGAATTCGGTGACGCCGCTGTCCTTTAAAATCTTGGTGGCCTTGGCAGTACTGGCCACGCCGTAAACAGGGACGTCTTCGTTCTCGGCTGGCTCGCCTTCCGACTCGCGGTCGATGACTAACCCTTCGGGTGAAACGACCATCTTGCACTTTTGGTCCTCGGCCCAGTCCAGCAGGGTGGATGCGATCGGTTTCACGAGGTTCGGCGGCGGCTGGAATTCCGAGATGAAAACCACTATCTGGTCGCGGGAATCATCTGCATCGCCGACCTTCTGGCTGGCATAGATTCGCACCGGGTTCTGCGGCAGGCCGTCGCGTATCAGAGATACCGTCGGGAAATACATGGAATCCATTATGCCTATCTGGTCCAGTTTCAGTGTGTTAATCAGATAATTGGCCGTGATGGAGCTGACCAGGCCGACGCTCGGAAAACCGTCGATTACCGTCGCGCCCTTCAGGTCTGTCCGCTTCAACTCGTAAATCCTGACGTCTTCTGACATCCGCACAATATCTCCATTTGCATACTTTAAATTATGGACATAAATATTAAACTTCGAAGGAGGATAAGGGATGCGTGAGACCGAGAGTAACAGTAAACTGCGCGATGTCGGCGGACGGCAAGATAGCCAGCAGGGAGAGAAAACAGGTCCGAATTTCAGATGAAGAGGACATGAAACGGGTCCACGAACTCAGAAGCCGGTCCGATGCCATCGTCGTGGGGGTCAACACCGTCATCGCCGATGACCCGGTGCTCACTGTCAAGGAGAAATACGTAACCGAACCGAAGAACCCCATCCGAATCGTGCTGGACCCGAGAGGCAGGACGCCGAAAACCGCGAAAGTCCTCGATGGCCAGGCCGAAACAATAATCGTCACGACGACCGATTTTCAAGGCAGTTTTGATAACGCCGAAGTACTGTCCTTCGGCGATGATAAGATCGACCTTGCCGCACTGCTCGACACACTTGCCGGGCGCGGCATCCAGCAAGTTATGGTCGAGGGCGGCGGCGAAACTATCTGGGGATTTTTCGAGGGCGGCCTGGTCCACAAGTTTATTATTTTTGTCGGCAGCATGATAATCGGCGGTGCAAGTTCGCCGACGCCGGCTGACGGCGCCGGCTTCCTTTCCGGCGAACTTAAAAAGATGAAGCTGGCTGCCTTTACAAAAACATCGGGCGGCATCATTCTGGAGTTCGAGGTCGAATGACGAATTTTGTCGCTGACCGGATGCTCGGCAAACTTGCGAAGTGGCTCAGGATTTTGGGTTTCGACACCCTGTACCCAGGCGAGATCCCGGATGCGCAAATAAAGGCACTGGCCGAGCGCGAGAACAGGATTCTGCTCACCCGGGACAGGCAGCTTCACGAGTCCTGCCCCTCTTCCATTCTCATCGAGTCCGATGAGCCGGATGCGCAAATCCGGCAGGTGGTTGGCAAATTTGCGGTCGAGCGTGAGATGATATTAACCCGGTGCATATTGTGCAACGAGCCGGTTGTTGAAATCTCGAAGGATGCGGTCGCGGGAAAGGTGCCGGAGGAAGTCCTCGAGCGCCAGGAAAAGTTCTGGATATGCAAGAACTGCGACAGGATTTACTGGTCTGCCAGCCACTGGGACAACATGCTGAGTAAACTATCAGGCCTTATATGATCTGGCGTTAGTATCCAGGCCCGGAAGTTTCCTTTCAATAAGCCATATGCGCAATTTCCCGAAGTCTGTTTCGACTTCGGGTTTCGATGAATCATCATCGATGCGCATACGGCAATCTCCCAGCTAGTTTTTCGAGCAGTAGTATTCCTCGCGTGTATTTTTCTTTTAGGATTTCTGGCCATAATATTCTTCACTAACGACCTTGCCGGTC